>CAYFOA010000018.1:0-64455 GCA_964344575.1 uncultured Rickettsiales bacterium
CTTCTTCCCGAAAGATCCGGATCAGGCGTCCAGGCGGGCGGCCAGCTCCCGCACCGAGTCCATCGAGGACGTCCGCTCGCCGCGCGCGATGGCGTGGACGAGGTCGCAGGCCGCGGCGCTCGCGGGGGTCGGGATGCCGTGCCGGGCGGCCCGCTCCACGATCTCCCCATTGAGGAAGTCGACCGCCGGGGTCCGGCCCCGCTCGATCTGGCGCAGCATCGACGACCGCAGCTTGCGGTACTTCGTCCCCACGGCGAGGAGGACGCCGTGCTTCGCGACCTGCCCGCCGTTCGCCGCGAGCCAGTTCAGGTCCAGCCCCGACATCTTCGGCAGCTCGACCCCCTCGGCCCGCGCCACGGTCACGGTCTCGCTGATGAGCAAGAGCGCCAGCCGGCGCACCACGCGGGCCCGCATGAGGACCCCCAGCCGGTCGCCGCCGATCGTCCCCAGGGGGCTGATGGCGCAGTTGATCGCGAGCTTGCTCCAGCGGGCCCCGCGGAGATCCGTCGAGACGGTCGCCTCCCCCATCGGCGCCAGCAGCGCGGCGAGCCGCTCGAGGCGCGCGTCGTCGGTGCGGCCGTCGAGCCGTCCCAGCACGAAGCCGCCCGCCGACGTCCGGCGGTACACGCCGGGCGCGTCCATCGCGCCGCCGAACGCGACGATCCCGCCGAGGACGCGCTCGTCCCCCGCGACCGCCGCCACCCGCTCCTCGCACAGCCCGTTGCAGAGCACCACCAGCGCCCCGTCGTCGCGCACGAACGGGAGCGCCCCGCGCGCGGCCGCCTCGACCTGGGTCGGGGGCGTGGCGAGGAGGACGAAGTCGAAGGGGTCGGTCCCTTCGGGGAGCGCCGTCACCACCTCGCCCCGGCGCGGCGTCCCGCCGTCGACGACGTACCCGTCCCGGCAGACGGCGTCGGCGACGTCGCGGTTCGTCGTCAGCCCGATCCAGGCGGTGTCGGGGTCCGCGCCGATCAGCGAGCCCGCGACGGTCCCCCCGATCCCGCCGACCCCGACCACCAGCACGCGCGTCCCGTTTCCCACGACGGGGGGACTATGCCAGGGGCGGGATTCGGGGGATCGCGGTCAGTCGACCGCGCAGACGAGGCCGTGGACGCGGACGCCGAGGTCGTGCTCGCGGATCAGCGCGCCGGTCGCGGCGTCGTGGATCGCGATCCGCCCCTGCCGCGACGTCACGATGCGGCCGTCGTCGGTCAGCGCCAGCCCGTCCAGGCGGCCGCCCGCGCGCTCCGTGACCACCGCGCCCAGGTCGTCGCCGTCGGGGAGGCCGAAGAGGCCGA
The DNA here is from genome assembly GCA_964344575.1 of uncultured Rickettsiales bacterium. Classification (GTDB taxonomy): domain Bacteria; phylum Myxococcota_A; class UBA796; order UBA9615; family UBA9615; genus JAAESI01. The sequence continues at coordinate 1,299 of CAYFOA010000018.1, forward strand.
CCTTGTCGGTCTCGGAGCTGCCCTCGACGAGGACGTCGCCGTGCGTCGCGATCACGCCGCCCGGCGACGACGCCAGGGGGATGAACTCGCTGGGGTCGTCGTCCAGGAGCGCGTCGAGGTCCTCGAACCACGCCACCTCGCCCGGCCCGTCCGCGACGAGCACGCCGTCGCGCCACGCCGTCGCCGCGGTGCACGCGATCCCCGGCTCCGCCACCGCGCCCGTCTCCGGGTCGAGGACGAGCACCGACGAGGTCTTGGTGTCGCAGGTCACGAGCTGGGCCCCGACCAGCCCCAGCGTCGACGTCGCTCGCACATCGAGGTGCGTCTCCGCCACGGGGCAGCTCGCTCCGTCGTTCAGCCCGACCGCGACGATCATCGGCGCGCCCGCGTCCACCAGCCCGACGCACATCGCCGGCTGGTGCGCGACGGCCGCGCAGTCGATGTCGAGTCCGGCCTCCGGACGACCTTCGTCCGTCGCCGCCGCCGGCTTCGTGAGCTCGACGGGGGCGTCGGACGCGCCGACGGAGTCCCCGACTACCGGGGACGCCGTCGGCGCGCACGCCATGAGCGCCAATGCAGAGAGGAGAGAGAGGGGAAGATGGCGGTTCATGGCGTCGACAAGGAGGACCCTAACCACCAGATGTTGTGGCGCTACGACAATTGCCTGACCAGATGTTGACAAGTTCCTGACATTTGACCCCTGCTACGCTTTCGGGATGGGGACCTTGGGAGGCTTCATGCGAATCCGACTGTCGCTGCTCGTCGCGACGCTGCTCGTCTTGACCGGCTGCCCGGAGGACGGCGCCCCCGGCATCGACGCGGACGGCGACGGCTCGCCGGACCACCTCGACTGCGACGACGCCGACCCGCTGGTCCACCCCGACGCGGTGGAGATCGTGGACGACGGCGTCGACCAGGACTGCAACGGCGCGGACACCGTGACCTGCTTCTACGACGGCGACGGGGACGGCTTCGGCTGGCCGGGCACCATCCTCGAGCCCGACGGCGACTGCACCGACGACGACTACGACAGCGACAACGCCGACGACTGCGACGACGGCAGCGACACCATCTACCCGGGCGCCCCCGAGGTCCCCGACAACGGCTTCGACGACGACTGCAGCGGCGCCGACACGGTCACCTGCTGGACCGACGCCGACGGCGACGGGTTCGGCGGCGACGAGCCCCAGCTCGACCCCGACGGCAACTGCACCGACGCGGGGCAGGCCGCCTTCGACGACGACTGCGACGACTCCGACCCCGCCAGCCACCCCGGCGCCGAGGACGTCGGCGGCGACGGCATCGACCAGGACTGCAACGGAGTCGACGCGGCCCTCTGCTACTACGACGGGGACGGCGACGGCTTCGGCTGGCCGGGCTCCCACACCGACACCGACGGCGTCTGCGACGGCGAGAACCAGTCCCCCGAGGGGACCGACTGCGACGACTCGGAGCCGACCATCTACCCCGGCGCCGAGGAGATCCCCGACGACGGCTTCGACCAGGACTGCAACGGCGCCGACCTGATCACCTGCTGGGAGGACCTCGACGGCGACGCCTGGGGCAGCGACGTGGCCGTGGACGTGGACCCCGACGGCTCCTGCACCGACGCGCTCCAGGCCCCGCTCGGCGGGGACTGCGACGACGCCAACGACACGATCCACCCCGAGGCGGAGGACGCGCCCGACGACGGCGTCGACCAGGACTGCAACGGCGCGGACGCGACGACCTGCTACTACGACGGCGACGGCGACGGGTTCGGCTGGCCGGGCACCCTCGTCGGGCTCGACGGCGACTGCGACGACCCCTTCGAGTCGTACGTCGGCACCGACTGCGACGACGGCGCCGCGACCATCTACCCGGGCGCCGCCGAGGTCGCGGACGACGGCTTCGACCAGGACTGCAACGGGTCCGACGCGATCACCTGCTTCATCGACGGCGACGGCGACGGCTTCGGCGGCTCGTCGACGACCGTCGACCCCCTCGGGGAGTGCGCCGCGGTCGGCCTCTCCACGATCGGCGGCGACTGCGACGACACCACCGCGACGACCTCCCCGCTCGCCTACGACGCCCCCGACGACGGCGTCGACCAGGACTGCAGCGGCGTCGACGCGGCGGAGTGCTACTACGACGGCGACAACGACGGCTTCGGCTGGTCGGGGACGTTCGTGGACGAGGACGGCGACTGCACCGACGACCCCTACGAGTCGACGGTGGGGACGGACTGCGACGACTCGCTGGACACCGTCTACCCCGGCGCCCCGGAGGTGGTGGGCGACGGCATCGACCAGAACTGCGACGGCGTGTTCGAGTAGCCGCGCCGGCCTGCCCTACTCGTAGCGGAGCGACTGCACGAAGATCACCTCGTCGCGGGCGTGCGCGTCGAAGGGGGCGTACTTCATCGTGTCGGCGACGCACTGCGCGAACTCCGCGTCGCCCACATCGTCGTCGATGACGTCGGCCGCCTTGACCCTGCCGTCGCAGCCGACGCTGATCTCGAGGACGACCTGCCCGGTGACGCCGCCGCCCTCGGGGTGGCAGCGGAGCGTCTGCTCCTGGAAGCCCCGCACGGCGCTGCTGATCTGGGCCGCGTCGAGCCCCTGCGCGAGCTGGATGCCGACGCCGTCGTCGCTCCCCGCCTCGCCGCCGACCACGCCGGTGAGGCACTTCTTCGGGGACGGCATGGTCAGCTTCGCGTACGTCCGCCGGGCGGCGCCGCGGACGGAGACGGGGGCGGCCCCCTCGGCCTCCAGCTCGCGGTCGGGCCAGCGGAGCAGCACCTGCAGCTCGGCGCTCCCGGACGCCTCGGGACAGGTCACGTCCAGCTCGATCTCCTGCGCCCCCGCCTCGCGCGCGACCGTCGAGCTGTCCCGCTTCAGGTTCCGCCCGCCGAGGTAGAAGTCCCACTCCACGACGAGGTCCGCGACCTCCCCCTCACCGGGCCCCTCGAGGACGAACTCGACGGCGGCGTCCAGCGGATCGCCGGGCCGGCAGGAGCCGACGTACATCTCCCGGATCTCGAGCGACGTCAGCGACGCCGGCCCGCCCCCGCCGCCGCCCCGGGTCTCGACCCCGTACTCCTCCCACGACCCCGTCCCGATGGGGACCGGCTCGCCTCCGGTGCCCAGGTCGTCGAAGTCGAAGTCGGACTCGGAGTCGAGGTCGACATCCAGCTCGGCGAGGGCGTCCTCGGCCTCGGTCTCGTCCGAAGACTCCCACCCCCGGTCTCCCCCGAGGCCGAGATCCTCGAGCCGGTCCGCCGTCTGCGCGCGCGGCGCCTTCTTCCCGGTCCCTCCGGCCGCGGCCACCGCCGTCCCCGCGTCGCCCGCGGCGCGGTCGTCGCCGCCCCACGCCGTCCGCACCTTCGCCACGTCCCCCCGCCCCGCGATCGTCCACGCCGGCTCCGCGTCGAGGTCGCCGTCGAAGTGCGCCAGCCACGCCACGAGGTCGTCCTCGTGGACCCGCCCGCGGTACGCCCGGCGGCGGTCGACGAGGTCCTCGCGCTCGTCCTCGGGGATCGCCACCATCCGGAACGGCAGCGGCCCCCGCGCCGCCTTGTCGAGGCTGCGGCTCCGGAGCTTGTCGGCGTACGCGAACGCCCGCTTGCGCGCGTCCCGGTACGTCATCGCCCGCCCCCCCGGGCGCCGCCCCTGCCCCGCCGCCCAGCGGTCCACCCAGGGCCGGTAGAAGTAGACCTCCGACTCCACCCGGAGGAACGGCAGCTCGCCCGCCTGCACCGCCTCGTAGAACGCCCGCGCGCCGACCCCCGCCTGCGCCGGCGCCTCGTCCGGGGTCAGCAGCAACGGCGTGTACAGCGCCACGATCCCGACCACCGCCGTGCGCGGGCGGGGGCCGCCGTCGTCCACCACCGCGACCAACGGGGCCGACGTGGCGAGGTAGCGGGCGGGGTGCTTGTTGCTCCCCGACTCGAACGTCCACGTCCCCGGGTCGTTGGCCAGCGTGCGGTACCAGTCGTCGTCCCGGACCAGCACTTCCCCCTTGCGCCGGATCGTGCGGAGCGCCCCGAACAGGTCCCCCTGCTTGGGGAAGCCGCGCATCATCTCGGCGTCGAGGAAGTCCCGCCCGACGAACTTCTTGAGGTCCCGGACGATCAGCTCGGCGTCCTCGCCGCTGCCGCCCCGTCCCCCGAACACGCCCAGCGCGCCGCGCCCCTTGCCGGGCAGCGCGCGAGCCTCGACGGACGGCAGCGCCCCCGACGTCAGCGGCTTGGGCCGGCTCGGCACGTACAGCGCGACGAGCCGCTCGTCCGACGTCGCGTCGCGGTCCTCGGAGCGGACGTCGGCCCCCGCCACGAAGAGCCCCACGTTGGGCCGCTTGCTGTTGAGCACGCCCGCCGCGTCCCGCCCCCGCTTGAGCAGCCGGGGCAGCGCGACCCCGACGTACGCCCGGCCCCGCTCCCCCGGCAGGTCGAAGCGGACGAGCCCGCCGTCGGCATCGGGGCCGCTGACGGTGACCGACGACGGGAGCTCCCCCAGCGCGTCCGCCAGCGCCCGGGGGTCGCCCCCGCTGCCGAGGTGGTCCCGCAGCACCGGCGCCACGTGCGCGTCCCAGTCGGCCTTGCTGTCGGCGACGATCAGCCACGCCCCGGCGCGCGAGGTGTACGCCCGGAGCTCCTCGGGGGGCGCGCCGAGGGCCGCCCGCTCGACCTGCGTCCACGACCGCTCCCGCAGCTCCAGGCCGCGGATCTCCAGCGCCCCCCGGTCCGCCCCCGCCGCCGCCGGCAGCAGCGCCAGCAGCGCGACGACCAGCCAGCCGGGGGGCCGCCTCACGGCGCCGCGACCTCGACGCTCACGGTCCACGCGGCGACGTCGTAGAGCGTCGCGGTCACGTCCACGGTCCCCTCCGCCACCCCGGTGAGCACCCCCTCGGACCCGACGTCGTTGGACATCGTCGCGATCGAGGGGTCCGCCGACGACCACGTCACGTCCGCGGTCACGTCGACGACGTCCCCGTCCGTCAGCAGCGCCCCCGCCGCGAGCTGCTCGGTCCCGCCGACGCCGACCGACGGCGCGAGCGGCACGATCCCCACGGAGACGATCGCGGGCGGCCCGATCGCGACCGTCGCCGCGCCGCTGACCGCGTCCTGGGAGGCCAGCACCGTCGCGATCCCCTCGGCCAGCGCCGTCGCCTCCCCCTCCTCGCCGAGGAGGTTCGTCACCACGAGGAAGCCGGGCGCGGAGCTCGCCCAGAAGACGGACTCCGACAGGTCCGTGATCGAGCCGTCGGAGAACGTCCCCGTCGCCTCGAAGGTCAGGAGCTCGCCGACGGCCAGGGTCACGTTCGGCGGGGTCACCGCGATCGACTCGAGCGCGGGGGGAGCGACGGTCAGCGCGGCGGCGGCCTGGAGCTCGCCGAAGTCCGCCGTCACCACGCAGGTCCCCTCGGCCTCCGGGGTCGCCGTCCCGGGCGCCCCGAACCCCGCCACCGCGGGGTCGTCCGTGGCCCACGTCGCGTCCGCGGTGTGGTCGATCTCGGCCCCGTCGGTCCACGTCCCCGTCAGCGTGAAGGGCTGGTCGACCCCCAGGGGCGTCTCCGCGACGGACGGCTCGATCGCGAGCTCCACCAGCTCCGCGGGGTCGATCGTCACCTCCGCCGCGCCCTCGAGCTCGCCGTACCGCGCCCGGACGGTCGTCGCCCCGACGCTGACCGAGGTCACCAGCCCCGCCACGCCCGCGTCGTTGCTCGCCGTCGCGATCAGGGGCTCGTCCGACGACCACGTCACCGACGTCGTGAGGTCCGTCGTCTCCCCGTCCGACAGGGTCGCGGTCGCGGTCAGCGCGAAGGAGCCTCCCAGCGGCATCTCCGCCTCCGCGGGCTCCACCGCGACGGCCGTGATCTCGGCGTCCACGACCGTCGCCACCGTCTCGCCGGACACCCCCGATCGGGACGCCCCCACGATCGCCCCGCCCGTCCCCGTCGCCGTCGCCAGCCCGGTCTCGGCGTCGATCGCGACGTGCGAGGGGTCGCTGCTCGTCCACTCCGCGTCCGCGGTCACGTCGCTCGTCGAGCCGTCGGACAGGACCCCCGTGGCGACGAACTGGAGCTCCCCCCCGAGGGGGATGGCGGGCTCGGCGGGCGTCACCTCGATGGCGACCAGCGCGACCTCGCCGGCGACGATCGGGATCGTGACGTCGACGTCGTCGTAGGACGCGGTGATTTCGGCCTCCCCGGCGTCGGTCGCCGTCACGACGCCGTCCTCGTCGACGACCGCCACCCCCGCGTCGGACGAGGACCACGTCGCGTCGCCGGTGACGTCGATGAGGGACCCGTCCCCGAACCTCCCCACCAGCGTCACCTGCGTCGCCTCGCCCGCGGCGACGTCCAGCGCCAGCGGCGTCGGGATCAGCTCGTGCAGCGCCGGGGGACCGATGGCCAGCAGCGCCGACGCGGCGAAGAGCTCGAAGGTCGCCGTGATGGTCGCCTGACCCTCGACGAGGGTCTGGACGCGGCCGCCCCGGTCGACGGTCGCCTCCTCGGGATCGGCGGTGATCCAGTCGACCGCGGTGGTCATGTCGGTCGTCGTGGCGTCGGACCAGACGCCGTCGGCGAGGAGCTGAATGGAGTCCCCCGCGGCGACCTCAAGAGAGGCCGGAGTCACCACGATGTCGACCAGCTCAACGACCTCCTCGTCCGACGGACACCCCGCCAGCGCGGCCGCCAGGACGGCCCCCAACCCAACCGCGGGAAGTCTCTGCACGTACGAATCCTACCTCTGGCAGAGTCTCGCGATGCGGTTCGCCGGACTCGTCGCCCTCGCGCTGCTGGCCGCCGCCCCCGCCCGCGCCGCCGAACCGCCCGCGTACACCGTCACCACGCTCGGTGAGACCGACGCGATCGTGGTGGACGGTCGCATGGACGAGGAGGTGTGGGCGCGCGCCGCGGTGATCGACGAGTTCGTCGGGCACCGCCCCGAGGAGGGGTTCGCGCCGGCGGGCGAGACCCGCGTCCGCGTCGCCGCCGACGACCGGCACCTCTACTTCTTCTTCGAAGCGCGGCTGGACGACGACCGCCGCGTCCGCGCGTACATCGCCGAGCGCGAGGACATCAACGACGACGACCAGGTGGGCATCGCGCTGGACCCCTTCGGCGACGGCCGCCGCGCCTACGTCCTCTGGGTCAACGCCCTCGGCGTCCAGCAGGACCTCGTCTGGAACGGCCACTTCCCGAACTTCGCGTGGGACGCGGTGTTCAAGACGAAGGGCCGGATCGTGGACGGCGGGTACGATGTCGAGATCGCCATCCCCTTCCGCTCGCTCCGCTTCCCCGCGGACGAGGGGCACGCGTGGCGGTTCCTGGTGGAGCGGAAGTGGCCGGACCGGGGCGAGTACGCGGGCTGGCCCGCGATCGAGCGGGACAAGGGGCCGGGCCTGCTCCAGTACGCCGAGCTGCGCGGGCTGCAGCCGGGCCGGAGCGGGATCGGGCTGGAGCTGCTCCCCACCGTCGTGGTCCGCGCGGGCCAGGAGCGGGACCCCCACACCGGCGACCTCGCCTGGCGCGAGCCGGCCTTCCGCGACACCGTCGACCCCGGGTTCGGGCTGAAGTGGCAGGTCACGCCGAGCCTGACCCTGGACGCCACGCTCAACCCCGACTTCTCGCAGATCGAGGCGGACCCGGACCTCATCGACAACAACCTCCGCTTCGCGCTGAGCCTGGAGGAGCGGCGCCCGTTCTTCCTCGAAGGGCGCGAGCTGTACAACGGCTTCATGCTCTACAGCCGGTCCATCGTGGACCCGCTGTACGGCGTCAAGTTCAGCGGGCGGCAGGGGCGGACGTCGGTGGCGCTGCTGCACGCGATGGACGAGTCGCCGGCGCCGTCGGTGGTCAGCGAGCGGGAGACGCCCGGCTTCATGGCGAGCGACATCGACGGGGCGTTGGCCCTGGTCAGCCACGCCGAGGGGCGGTGGCGGATCGGGAAGCGGCACGGGTTCTCGGTCGCGTACGGGGACAAGGAGATCGTCCGCGACGGCGAGCACGTGGGGCGGCACCACCTCGCGAACGTGGGGGGGACGTTCTGGATCGACGACGTCAGCGCGGTGGACGCCGCGGTGGCGTACAGCGTGACGGGGCGGCCCGGGGAGCGGGCCCTGCATGCGCCCGCGTGGTACGCGGAGTACGCCCGCCGCACCCGGCTGCTCGGGTTCGGGGCGGGGGCCGCGGGCTCGATGCCGGACTTCCGCACGGAGAACGGGTTCTTCCCCCAGCCGGGGACCGCGAGCTTCTGGGGGTGGCTGCACCGCCGCTTCGAGCTGACCGGGCCGGTCCGCTGGATCGCGCTCGGGGTCGAGACCAACGGCCACCTCGAGGAGCTCGACGAGGACCAGCCGGTGCCGGGGGCGTTCGAGATCGAGGGCGGCGTGGAGCTCCGCCTCCCCGGGGTGACGGACATCGAGGTGCAGGCCGGGCACTGGGACGCGCGCTACCTGGGGAAGGACTTCCAGGGGCTGCAGGTGGAGGTCGAGATCTCGACGAACCCGCTGGGCTGGCTGGCCGCGGAGCTGGAGGGGTCGTTCGGGGACACGATCCGGTTCGAGGACGCGACGCCCACGATCCAGCGCCAGCTCCTCGGCGAGATCTCGCTCCGGGGGCTGCGCCGGCTGCACCTCGACCTGTCCGGCGGCTACAACTTCGTCGGCCGCCCGGGCGAGCCGATCGACCGCCTGATCATCTACCGGGCGAAGACGGTGGTGGGGTTCACGCGGGCGCTGTCGCTGCGGGTCATCGTCCAGGGCCGGAACGGCTCGACGGTGCTGGACGGCGACGTCCTCGACGCCTGGTCGCGGCTCGACTTCACCGCCCTGGTGACGCTCAACCCGTCGCCGGGGACGTCGATCCACGTCGGCTTCGGCGAGCGCTGGGAGTGGGGCCGCGGGGGCAAGCCGGAGACGCAGACGCGGGACTTGTTCGCCAAGGGGAGCCTGCTGATCCGGCTCTAGCCGGAGCCCCCGGGCGGGCAGGTATCGTGGCGCGATGGCGCGACTCCCCTTGATCGGCTGGGCGGTGTGCACGGTCGTCGCGCTGTTCGGCTTCTTCCTCTACGCCGGCGCCTCCACCGACCCCGCGAACGCCGCCTTCTCGGAGCGGCCCTGGGCGTGGGAGGCGGTGGTGGTGGCGTGCGCGATCGCGAGCGTGCTGCTGCCCCGCCGCCTCGGCTGGACGGGGGACCTGCGCCGCGCGACGGTCCCCGCGTCGGTGGGCGCGGCGCTGATGGCGACCTTCCTCGTCGCCTACGTCCACGCCTACAGCTTCACGCTGCCGGACGGGGCGCCCCCGGCCGTCGGGGACGTCGCGCCCGCGCTGGAGGTGACCGACCCCGAGGGGCGGACGACGTCGCTGGCGGCGCACCGCGGCGAGGACGTCCTCGTCGTCTTCTACCGCGGCCACTGGTGACCCTTCTGCGTGCGAGAGCTGGCGGGACTCCGGCTCGTGGCAGACGACATCACCTCCGCAGGCGGCGTCCTCATCACCCTCAGCTCCGACCCCTGGGAGCACATCACGGCGCGTGACGAGCGGCGCCGGCTCGGGGAGATCGCGCTCGCCGATCCCGACGCCGCGGTCATCAGCGCCTGGGGGCTGGAGCACGCGATGGGGCCGGACACGATCGCGCGGCCGGCGTCGTTCCTCGTCGGCCCCGACGGGCGGATCGCGTGGCGGCACCTCCCCCACAACTGGCGCTACCGGCTGAGCGCCGAGGAGTACCTGGCGGCGTTCCGGGAGCATCGGAGGCCAGCCCCGTGACCGCGGCCGAGCACCCGACGTTCCGCGTCGGGCTGGCGATCACGGGCGCCGTGATCGCGGCCGGCGGGGCGGGGTTCGCGGTCATGCTGGACGCCGTCCACGTCCCCGGCGTCCCCGCCATGGGGTGCGGGATCGCGGGGCTGGGGCTCTGGGTCGCCTTCGCCCACCGGCTCGGGCGGGCCGGGATCGCGCTGTCGGTGGGCCTCGCGGTCGCCGGCGCCGCGGCGCTGGCGCTCACCTGAACGGACCGTCTTGCTTCTGGGTCCACCGCACGGATGGGCCTCAGAAGCGCGACGTTTCGTCTAGGGCGGCGGGGGGTACCAGGTCCCCCCCCAGGCGCGGGCGCCGTCGGGGAGGATCACGCGGACGTAGCGCCAGCGGGTCCCTGGGGAGGGCGCCGGGAGGTCGTGCCACGCGCCCCCCTCCGGGGCCTCGATCCGGTGGACGACGGCGCGATCCGCGACGACCTCGATCGCCTCCACGGGACCCGCCTCGGGGGGAGTGTCCACCCACGCGCGGCCCGCCCCGCCTGCCGCGTCCCAGCGGACCAGCAGCGTCGTCCGCTCCCCCGTCGTCCCCCACACCCGGCCCGCGGCGAGCGCCTCGTGCACGGCCTCGCGCGTGAGCGCGTCGACCTCCAGCCCCGCGAGCCCGCCGGGGTGCGCGCCCCAGCGGACCGCGCCGGGGCTGCCGTCGTGGCCGTCGCCCGCGGCGAGGAGCGCGAACCGGTGGCCCGCGTCGAGCGCGTCGTGGAGCGAGCCGACCCGCTGCCCCGGGGCCAGCGCCTCCCCCTCCGCGCGGCGGGGGCAGTCCTCGCACTCGGAGCTGCCGTGGGCGCTGTAGACCTCGAAGAGCGCGTGGGACGGCAGCGGCGCCTCCAGCGGGAAGCCGGTCCCCATGTTCGGCGCCAGCGTCGAGTGGGACGCGACCAGGAGCGCGTCGTCCCGGCCGTAGTCCGCGAGCAGGTCGGGGACCTGGGGCCCCGGGCGGCCCAGGTCGGTCTCCTCCCAGATCGTCATCGCCCCCCCGGACGCCCCCCGCGCCGTCTCCCGGAGCCGCGCCGCGTCGAAGAAGTAGGCGACCTCGTGCCCCGCCCGGTTGACCTCGGCGGCGGGGATCGCGACGAACGCCCCCGGCTCGTCGGCGGCCTCGACCGCGTCGAGGTACGTCGCCCACTCGGCGTCCGTGAGCTGCCAGTCGTGGTCGCTCAGCGCGGCGACGTCGAGCCCCTGCGCCCGCGCCGCGGCGAACCACGCGGCGGGGGTCCCGCGCCCGTCCGACAGGCCGCTGTGGCCGTGCAGATCCGCCCACACGACGACCCGGTCGCCGTCCGGCACCGGCGCCGGCGGAGCGGCCGGCGGAGGCGGGGGCGAGTCCGGCGCGGGGGCGATGGTGCCGTCCGCGACGCCCGCCACGGGGTCCCAGCCGACCCACACCAGGGGGTGGTAGCCCGGGCCCGGCGTCCGCGGCACCCGGATCCGCTCGTAGGCGACCTGGTGGACGTCCCCGGCCTTCATCGCGGGCAGGGCGGAGACCAGGTACCAGTGCCCCCAGCCGTGCTTCTCGGCCGCCGGCGGACGCTCCACCCGGGCCCCGTAGACCCAGTGCGGGAAGCCGATCCGGAGCTCGGTCCCGGCCGCGACGGGCGCGCCCGCGGTCAGCGTCACGGCCAGCCCCGTCTGCTCCCCCGCGACGAGGTTCGACGCCTCCCACGTCGCCGCGTGAGGACGCACCGGCGCGGGCCCTCCCCCGCCCCCGCAGCCGAGGACCCCGAGCGCGATCAGGAGCGGCGCGATCCGTGTCACGGCGGCGAAGGTACCAGCCGCCGGCGCCGCCACCCCAGCAGCCCGAGCGCGACCACCGTCGACCCGCTGACCGCCGCCCCCAGCAGGACCGACCGCGGCCGGAAACGGAGCTCGATGGTGCCGGCGAAGGGCTCGTCGAGGGCCACCCCGAGCAGCCCCCCGACGTCCACCACCCTTCCCACGTCCGACGTCCACCCCGGGTACCACGTCTGGTTGACGACGACCGCCGCGGGGCCGTCGGTCCGCGCCGCCGCCCACAGCCGGTTCACGCCCGGCACCAGCCGGCCCCCGGCGCCCGGCCCACGGACCCAGACCTCGCCGGCGTACTCGGGCAGAACGGTCATGGTGCCGTCCGCCGCGAGGTGCCGCGCCGCCCGGTGGGGGGGCACCTCCAGCGGCCGGATGTCCTCCGGCGGGTACAGGACGCCGACCCCCGCCTGGGGGGCGAGGTACACGAACAACGCCGACGTCTGCGAGCCGCGCGACGGGAAGGGGTCGGTGCGGACCTGGAAGAACCGCTCCACGGGCGCGTCGGGGGCCGGCGCGGCGTGCTGGAAGACCGCCCTCCCCAGCCCCGCCGTGTGGACCGCTCCGGGGACGAGGAGCGCGAAGAGCGCGCCCGTCGCGACCGCCCGTCGCCCCTCGAGCCGCGACCACGCCAGCAGCCGGGCCGCGGCGACCCCCGCCCCCAGGCTGGTCCACAGGACGAGGAAGAAGGCGACGTACCGGTCGGTCTCCCGCATCGCGTCGAACCACGGCAGCCACCCCACCACCGGGAACAGGCTGAGCTGCGCCCCCGCCCCGGGCCGCCACGACAGCAGCCACGTCACCACCCACAGCGCGAGCAGCCGCCGCGGCGCCCCCCGGGTGGCCCCCAGCGCGACGAGCACGCCGACGACGACCACGAGCGGCATGCCCCCGTAGGTGTACTCGTAGATGTCGGACATCCCGTCGGCGCCGTACTCCCCGACCACGCCCGCGTGCTCGACCAGCCCCGTCAGCGTCGACGTCACCGCATCGTAGGGGCCGACGGGGATCGTCACCGGAGCCTCCACCCGGCCCCCCCGGGAGGCCACGAACTCGAGCATGGGGACGAACTTGAACGCGCCCAGGAGGGCCGTCAGCGCGACCACCGCCGCGCCCCCGAGGAGCAGCCGGCGCCGCACGGGCGGAGCCTCCGCGGGCGCGACCGAGGCCCCCCACAGCCCCCCCGCGAGCACCGCGAAGACCAGGCAGAGCTGCATCTGGACCCCGGCCGCGGCGAGCAGCGCGGCGGCGCCCCCGAACCACCGCCACCGGCCGTCCCGCGCTCCCCGGAGCGTCATCCACAACACGAGCGGGACGACCATCAGGAAGAGGCTCTCGTAGAAGCCGACAGCGAGGCGCGACGGGAGCCACCCCGCCGTCGCGAACGCCGTCGCCGCGAACGCCGCGGGGCCCCGGTCGAGCCCGAGCTGGTCCCGCGCGAGGAGGAGCACGCCGGCCGTGCCCAGGAGGAGCAGCAGCAGCGCGTCCACCTTCATCCCGAAGGCGACCCCGAAGAGGAGCGTGTCGGCGAAGAAGGGGGAGGCGAGCCCGTCGCTGGGGTGGGCGAAGCTCGGGATCCCGCCCTCGAGGTACGGGTTCCACAGCGCCGGCTTGCCCTCCGTGAGCAGGGCGTGGCGGGCGTACCAGCGGAACTTGGCCCCCTCGAGCCAGTCGAACGTGCGGTACGAGTCGGGACCGACGATCGCGTGGCGGCGCGCCAGCACCGGCGCGACCACCGCGATCGCCGCGGCGAAGGGGACGAGCTCGAGCCGCCGGAGGGCGGTCAGTCGAGGATGCGGAGGGTGCTGATCCGGCAGGAGCGCTCTTCACCCGTGTCGGTGAACTTGACGCGGGCCATCTTCGGCGTCGAGGACACCACGAAGCCCTGCGAGTACTGGGGGTGGACGACCGACACGCCGGTCGCGAGCCCGGGCTCGCCGCGCTTCTTCTTCGAGGTCGAGCTCGACTTGACCGGCAGGGGCGGCGGCTCGGGGGCGAACTCCCGGCGGCCGTCCTCGTAGCCCGTCACGACGACGCCCGCGGGCCCCTTCTCGGCGCCCTTGACGAGCACCCGGAGGCGGGGCTCCAGATCGTCCAACTCGGTCTTGGTGAAGATGAAGCGTCGGCCGGTGTCCAGCGCCACCACGCCGCGCGAGAACTTCTCCTTGTACCAGACGATCGTGCCTTCGACAGCAGTGCCCACAAGCTCTCCGGGTTGCGTTTCGGGGTTCCGCCGCGCGCCGCAGCGGACGCGGACAATCGCACGACAGAGCCCCATTCGTCAAGATCAGGGTGACCGATTGCCCGCCTCGGCCGTACCGTCCTGCGGAGGACCGAATCCATGCTCAAGCCCGCCCTGATCGCCGTCGCCGTCTCCGTCACCCTGCTGACCGTCTACGCCTGCCGCGCGTCGGAGCCGCCGGCCGCCTCGATCGCCGAGGCCCACTTCACGAAAGACCCTCCGCAGATCGACGACGGCAAGGTGACCCTGTCCGACGCCGAGTGGAAGGCGCGGCTGACCCCGACGCAGTACCGGATCCTCCGGGAGAAGGGGACCGAGCGCGCGTTCACGGGTCCGTTCCACGACAGCAAGGAGGCGGGGACGTACGTCTGCGCGGGGTGCGGCCGGCACCTCTTCGGCAGCGACGCGAAGTTCGACAGCGGCACCGGGTGGCCGTCCTTCTGGGCGCCGATCGACGGCGAGGCGATCGCCACCGAGGTCGATCGGAAGTTCGGGATGACGCGGACGGAGATCCTCTGCGCGCGCTGCGGCGGGCACCTCGGCCACGTCTTCGACGACGGGCCGGCCCCGACCGGACTGCGGTACTGCGTCAACGGCGCCGCGTTGATGCTGGACGACGGGGCGAAGTAGCCCCCGCTTCTGCTACCTTCCGTCGCGATGAGCAGCGGCGGTATCACCCTCGAGTTCCACTCCGGCGTCGTCCGCTTCGACGCCATGGGGAACCTGTTCGTTCACCTCACGCACAGCGCGGCCGATCCCCACCCCTTCGTCGCCGGCGACGACGAGGGGAAGGCGCCCGCCAAGGACCGCCGCGCGCGGGTCCTCGGCGGCGGCGGCGGCGCGGTCAGCGGCAAGTTCCCCAGCGTCACCGATCTCCCCCGCGGGCTCGTCGTCGACGTCCGCGGCTACGACTCGGTGACCCTGCGCGACGACGGCGCCCTGGAGGTGGTCGTCGGCGACGCCACCGAGCTCCCGGACTGGATGACGCGGGGGGCGCACCACCTCTTCCGCAGGGAGGGCGAGCTCGTCCGGATGTGGGCGAAGTCGTCCGTCCCCGACGGCGCCGAGCTCGACCCCGACGCCGCCCCCAACGAGCCCCAGAAGGGCCGCAAGGGGGGCGCGCGGTCGACGATCTCGTACGCCGACAAGGAGAAGCCCGCCCCCAAGGCCGCGGCGAAGGCCAAGGCCGCGCCGAAGAAGAAGGCCCCCGCCAAGAAGAAGGCGTCCGCGGCCACGACCAAGGACGACGAGGGGGACGCCAAGAAGAAGAAGGCGCCGGCGAAGAAGAAGGCGCCCGCCAAGAAGAAGGCGGCTGCGTCCAAGGCCAAGGACGACGGCGACAAGAAGAAGAAGGCGCCGGCCAAGAAGAAGGCGCCCGCCAAGAAGAAGGCGCCCGCCAAGAAGAAGGCCCCCGCCAAGAAGAAGGCCCCCGCCAAGGAGGAGGCCCCCGCCGAGGAGGCCGCGGCGCCCGCGCCCGAGCCCGAGGCCGAGGAGGCGCCGGTACCCGCCCCCGAGCCGGCTCCCGAGCCCGAGCCCCAGCCGTACCACCCGCCGCGGATGCCGGCGGGGAGCTACACGGCGGGCCGACGCCCCGACGAGGGCGCCAAGGGCGGCGGCCTCGGCTGCGGCGTCCTGAGCGCGCTCGGCGCCCTGTCGGTGCTCGCGGCCGGGGTCGCGTCCGTGCTCTGAGCGACCCCGGGCCCCTGGCCCGCTCCGTGCAGAGGGTCTGACCGCAGACCCTCTCCCCGCCCACGGAGCCCCATGACCCGGACCGCCTCCCTGCTCGCCCTCCCGTTCCTGATCGCGCCCGCGCCGGCCGCCCTCGCCGCCGCGACGCCCGACGAGCTGCTCGACGCGATGGACGTCGTGCCCGAGGACGTGGTGCCGGGCTCACCGGCGGCCGCCCCCTACCCGGGCATGTTCTCGGTGCAGAACGACCTCGGGCCCGCGATCCAGCCCTGGGAGGGGCCCGACTTCGCGATCCTGTCGACCGGCGACCCCGACGGCGCCGCCTGCCAGGACGTCGACTGGGGCCCCACCGGCGAGGCCGGCGACGAGGCCGTGCTGACGTTCGAGCTGGTGGTCCCCCCGACCGCCCACTCGCTCCACTTCCACACCTACTTCCTCAGCGAGGAGTACCCCGAGTGGGTCGGCTCACCGTTCAACGACACGTACAGCGGCGCGATCTGGTCGGACGACGAGAACGGCTTCTCCGGCGAGTTCCTCTTCGACTCGTTCGGCAACCCGATCACCGTCAACAGCGCCTTCTTCTCGGTGATCAACCCGCCTGGGAACTGCTTCTCCGAGGACGGCGGCAC
The DNA here is from genome assembly GCA_964344575.1 of uncultured Rickettsiales bacterium. Classification (GTDB taxonomy): domain Bacteria; phylum Myxococcota_A; class UBA796; order UBA9615; family UBA9615; genus JAAESI01. The sequence continues at coordinate 17,447 of CAYFOA010000018.1, forward strand.
GGGCTGGATCGCCGTCGCGCTCCCCGTCGTGCCGAACTCCCGGATCACCCTCGAGTTCCGGATCTGGGACGTCGAGGACGGCGTCTTCGACAGCTGGGCGGTCCTCGACGACTTCGCCTTCAGCGAGGGGGACATCGACGAGCCGATCGTCGACCCCGTCCCCGACGAGCCGCTCCGGATCGGCTTCGTCAGCCCCAAGGAGGGGCCCGTCGGCGGCGGCGGCCAGGTCAGCATCTTCGGCCACGGCTTCGACGAGACGACCGTCGTGACGTGGGGCGGGGTCGAGGTCGATGTCACGATCGTCGGCGGCGAGCACCTCCGCCTCGACGAGGTGCCGCCGGGGGACGCCGGCTCGATCGACGTCGCGATGGAGCGGGCCGACGGCACGGTCGCCGCGCTGATCGACGCCTACACCTACTACGACCCCAGCGACGGCGTCCCCCGCCCCGCCATCGCGTCGATCACCCCCCACGAGGTCTGGCCCGAGGGCGGGACGGTCGTGACGGCGGAGGCGACCGGCGTCTGGTCGACGGCCACCGCGGCGGTCGTCGACGACGCCGGGCAGGCGACGGACGTCGAGATCCAGCACGTCGACGGGACCTACGACAACGACCAGACCGTCTACCTGAGCATGCCCCCCCACGCCCCCGGGTGGGCGTCTCTCGTCCTCACCAACCACAGCGACGTCGGCGACGTGGCCGGCGTCGGCTACCCCGTCCACTACACCTGGGACGCCGTCGATCCGGGCGGTGACCGGCGCGGCCCGGGCGGGTGCTCCGGCTGCGCGATGGGCAGCTCGACGGTGCCGGCGTCCCTCGCCCTCCTGCCGCTGCTGGGCCTCGCGCTGAGGAGGCGCCGGGCGAGCTAGAAGATGTGGCCGACGTCGACGTAGATCCCGGACCCGTCCTCGCTCCACCCGAAGTCGCCCCGGACCACGAACGCGTCGCCCCAGATCAGCCGCAGCCCGAACCCGCCCGCGGCGTGCAGCCCGACCCCCCGGCCGTCGAGGTCCGGACGCGGCGTCAGCTCCGCCCACACCCGGCCCGCGTCGAGGAACGCCAGCGCCCCGATGGTGAACGACCGCTTCAGCAGCGGGAACGTCACGATCCGGCCGCGCAGCTCCAGGTTTCCCATCACCCGGACCTTCCCCGCGTAGCGGCGCATCCCCACCCCGCGGATGCCCCAGCTCCCCCACAGCTCGTCGGGCCGCGTCCCCGCGAACCGGGCGAGCTCGTAGAAGGGCGGGTCCCCGGCGAGGACGTCGGCCATCGCCCGGCCCGCGAAGATCAGGCGGTCCCGCACGATCGGCTGGTACGCGCGGAGCGTCGCGTTGACGCCGCCGAACCCCGTCCCGTCCCCGAAGACCGCCCCCCCGCGCAGCGTCAGCTCCCCGAAGACCCCCCGCTGCGGCGCCAGCTCGAAGTCGCGGGTGTCGTACAGGACCCCGCCCTGGACGAGCAGCAGCTGGTGCGTCCCCGCCCCCACGAGCCCCGGCGCCTGCCGCTCCAGCAGGCTCCCCTCGAACGCGTTGATCCAGTTGAGGACGAACCGCGCCCCCGCCACCGCCGACACCCCCCGGCCCAGCGCGATCCAGGCGTCCGCCCGGACCCCGGGGTAGATGTGGTCGACGAGGTGGTAGCGGCCGCCCGCCCGGTCCGGCGTCTTGGCCGTGGCGTTGCCGACGCCGTACCAGGGCGTGTTCACCTGGCGCCGGAAGTCCGCCCGCCCCGTCACCCGCACGCGCCCCCCCGCGATCGCGGGGAAGTCGAAGTCCAGGTAGTCGTTCGTGTAGTTGACGGCGAGCTTGCCGTCGGGGTCCCGCCCCAGCGTGACGTACGCCTGCGCCTGGACCTTCCACAGCCACGGCTCGACCCCCGGCTTGATGCGGGCGACGTTGCCGAGGACGCCGAAGCCGAGGCCGATGTCGCTGTCGTAGGACAGCTCGGGGAAGATCGCCCACTCGGTGCGCGGACCCTCCGGCTCCGACGCGAACGCGGGCGCGGCGCAGCACAGCGCCACGGCGATGATCAGGAGGCGGCTCACGCGAGCGCGCATTGTTGCAGATGGGGACTTGCCAAACGCCCCCGCCGTACGCAGGGTGGGCCCCCGTGCCCCGGCTCCTCATCGGTCTGACCGCCGTCGTCCTGGTCGCCTGCACGCCCCCCGGCGGCGGCGACGAGGCGGACGCCGGCGCGACCCCCGCGGCCCGGGTCGTGAACGTCGAGACGGCCCGCGCCCAGGCGGCCACCGTGTCGGTCCCCGTCGAGGCCACGGGGACGCTCAAGCCGGCCCGCGAGGTCCTGATCTCCGCCGAGGGGAGCGGCCGCGTCGTCGCCGTCGAGGCCCGCCTCGGAGACGCCGTCGGCAAGGGCGACGTCCTCGCCCGGCTCGACGCCCGCGTCCCCCGCGCCCAGCTCGACCAGGCGCGCGCCCAGCTCCGGGCCGCCGAGGCGTCGCTGGAGCTCGCCGAGGCGGGCTTCGCGCAGGCCGAAGCGCTCCTCGAGAACCAGGCGACGTCCAGCTCGGCCCACCTCCAGTCCCGCATCGCCCTCGACCAGGCCCGGGCCCAGGCGGAGGCCGCCGCCGCCGCCGTGACCCTCGCGGAGACGGCGCTCTCCAACACCACCGTCCGCGCCCCGTGGGCCGGCGTCGTCGCCGCCGCGCAGCTCGAGGAGGGGGCGCTGGTCGGCCCCGGCCAGCCCGCGTTCAAGCTGGTCGAGACGGCCCGCCTCAAGGTCGCCGTCGGCATCCCCGCGTCCGAGGTCGCCCGCGTCGCCGCCGGGCAGGCGGCCTACGTCGAGCTCCCCGGGCTGACGGACGACGTGGTCATCGACGGCACCCTGCTGCACGTCGGCCCCGAGCCGGACCCCGTCACCCGGACGTGGCCCGCCGAGGTCGTCCTCGCCAACGCCGACGGCACGCTCCACAGCGGCCAGCTCGCCCGCGTCGCCGTCGTGGTGGGCGAGCGGGACGACGCGGTGGTCGTCCCCGACAACGCGCTCACCGGCGAGGACGAGCCGGTGGTGTTCGTCGTCGACGCCGGCGACATCGCCCGCGAGCGGCGCGTGACCCTCGGCCAGTCCCTCGGCGACCTCGTCGAGATCCGCAGCGGCGTGGAGCCCGGCGAGGAGGTCGTCACCCTCGGCCGCCAGCACCTCAGCGACGGCAGCCCCGTCGCCCGCTACCAGCTCGGCGGGTCGACCGCCGAAGCCGCGACCCCGGCCGCCCCCGTCATCGACTGATCATGCGCTCGGTCGCCCGGTTCAGCATCCGCAACTCGGTGCTCGTCCACATGCTGATCGTGGGCGTCCTCCTGATGGGAACGTGGAGTTTCCTGCAGCTTCCGCGCGAGTTGATGTCGGAAATCTCGTTCAACTGGGTGTTCCTGAGGGTGGACCTGCCCAGCGCGGCGCCGCAGGAGATCGAGACCCAGCTGGCCCTGCCGATCGAGGAGGCGATCGAGCGCGTCCAGGAGGTCAGCTCGATCAACGTCCGCTGCAAGGAGGGGTACGCGTTCTTCTCGATCAAGTTCGAGCAGATCGAGGACGACGCGTTCGACACGGCCTACCAGCAGCTCAAGGACGAGGTCGGCCTGATCGAGATGCCGGACGACGCCGAGGAGCCGTACTGGCTGAACTTCAGCAGCCAGGACTTCGTCCCCATGGTGCAGGTCGTCATCGCGGGGACGCTCGCCAAGGGGGAGCTGTACGAGCTCGCGGAGCGCGTGCAGGACTCGATCGAGGACATCGACGGCATCGGCAAGATCGAGGTCGGGGGGATCAGCGAGCGCCAGATCCACGTGGACGTCGACCCCGACGCGCTCGCCGCCGCGCACATGTCGCTGGTCGAGATCAGCCAGGCGCTGGCGCGGTCGAACATCAACGTCCCCGGCGGCGTCATGGAGGTCGGCCGGTCCGAGGTGCTGCTGAGGACCGTGGGCGCGTTCGGGGGGATGGACGAGGTCTCCGCGGTGGTCGCCCGGACGGGGGAGGCGGGGGTGGTCACGGTCGGGGACGTGGCCGACGTCAGCGACACCTGGCGGACGGCCCGGGTGCTCACCCGGTTCGAGGGGGAGCCGGCGGTCACGCTGTCGATCAGCAAGCAGTCCGGGGGGAACTCGATCGACCTGATCGAGCAGATCCGTGCAGTCGTCGACGACTACAACGAGGAGCTGACCGAGGACGGCCGGGCGGCGACGCTGTCCGTCACCGGCGACACGTCGATCCAGATCCACACGATGCTGACGGACCTCCAGCAGAACGCGCTGCTGGGGATGATCCTCGTCGTCGCCGTCCTGTGGCTCTTCCTCGGGCTCCGGACCGCGCTCCTGACCGCGCTGGGCATCCCCCTCGCGTTCCTCGCCACGTTCATCTTCATGTGGGCGACGGGCGAGACGCTCAACGGCAACTCGCTCTTCGGGCTGGTGCTGGTGCTCGGCATCATCGTCGACGACGCGATCGTGCTGGTGGAGAACTCCGTCCGGCACCGGGCGCTGGGGAAGTCGCGGGAGGACGCGGTCGTCGACGGCGTGGGCGAGGTCGGCGTCCCCGTCATCGCCGCGATCCTCACCACCATCGCGGCGTTCTCGCCCCTGATGCTGATGCCGGGGATCATGGGGAAGTTCCTCCGGATCATCCCCGTCGTCGTCGCCATGGCGCTCATCGCGTCGCTCGTGGAGGCCCTGATCAGCCTCCCCGTCCACGTCCACGAGTTCGGCGAGCGGCGCCCCGAGGCGCTGGAGAAGCGGAGCGCCTGGTTCGACCGCTTCGCCGGCCCCTACGTCCGCCTCCTCCGGTGGCTCACCGACGCGCGTCTCCCCGTCCCCTTCCGGTACGTCCTCCCCGTCGTCAACCTGATCGGGCTGGCGCTGACCGCCCTCCTCCTCAGCCTCGCCGTCCCCGGGATCCTCTTCGCCATCTTCGGGTGGAAGGTGGCGGCGGCGGGGATGGTGATCGGCTTCGTGGCGGTCGTCATCTGGTTCATCGGGCTCTGCCTGACGGGCCGGGCGTGGGCGCTGATCAAGCACTTCTTCGCCGACCTCGCGCACGTCCGGTGGTCGGTGTTCGCGGCGGTCTACCTGGTGATGGTGCCGCTGGCGCTGGGGATCGGGCTGTCCATTCCGCAGGACCTGTTCGGGGGGGAGGAGATCCCGCAGGCGTTCGTCCGCGTCCGCATGCCCGAGGGGACGGCGCTGGAGGAGACGCGGCGGGTGGTCGCCGAGTACGAGCGCCTCGCCCGCGACACGGTCCCCGAGGGCGAGCTGGCGGCGATGACGGCCCACGCGGGGCTGCTCATGACCGAGGACGAGTGGTTCGTGAAGCCGTCCGTGGGGCAGCTGATCCTCGACTTCGAGCAGGCCAAGGACCGGGACCGGAAGGTCGAGGCGATCGTCAGCGAGCTGCGGCCCGTGCTGGAGCGGGTCCCCGGGCCGGACAGCATGGAGCTGGTCGCGACCAAGGGCGGCCCCCCGGTGGGCGGGGACATCGAGCTGAACCTCCAGGGCGAGGACCTCGACCGGCTCGTCGAGCTGGCCGAGGTGGTGCGCGGCGAGATGATGGAGGTCGCCGGCGTGCAGGACGTCCGCTCGGACTGGACGCTGGGGAAGACGGAGCTCCGGGCGAGGGTGGACGAGGGGGCGGCGGGGGTGCTCGGGGTGAGCGAGCGGGACGTCGGGCTGATCCTGCGCGGCGCGTTCGACGGCATCGAGGCGACGCGGTACGTCGACGGCGACGACGAGGTCCCCGTGCTGGTCCGGTACGCCGAGCGGTTCCGGAACGACCTCGGCTGGATCGCGCGGACGCCGGTGCCGCTGGCGGCGGGCGGGACGGTCCCGCTGGGGGACATCGCGGACATCGAGCGGGGGCGGTCGATCGACGCGATCCGCCGCTACAAGGGGAAGCGGAACATCAAGCTGAGCGCGACCGTGGACAAGACGGTGACGACGCCGGTCGCCGCCACGCAGGAGGTCCAGCGGCGGCTCGCGGGCTTCTCGTCCCGCTTCCCGGGGTACAGCATCGACTACAGCGGGGAGTTCGACGAGTTCAGCAAGTCGCTCAAGGCGCTCGGCTGGCTGGGCTGCTTCGGGATGCTGCTCGTCTACATGATCCTCGGCGCGCAGTTCCGCAGCTTCTCGCATCCCCTGGTCATCATCGGGTTCACGTTCCCCGGCGCGCTGCTGGGGGCGGCGGTGGCGAACGCGGTGACGGGGACGCCGCTGACCCTGCTCACGCTGTACGGGGTGGTCGCGCTGCTCGGGATCGTGGTGAACGACTCGCTGGTGTTCGTGTCGTTCATCAACGCCGAGCGGCGGCGCGGGGCGGACGTGGAGACGGCGATCCTGAACGCCGGGCGGGTCCGGCTGCGGCCGATCGTGCTGACGACGGTGACGACGGTGTTCGGCCTGATCCCGATGGCGATCGGCCTGGGCGGCCAGAGCGACGCGTGGGGGCCGATGGCGACGACGATCGTGTTCGGCCTGGTGGTCGCGACCGCGACGACGCTGCTCGTGATCCCCCCCGTCTACCGCTGCGTGGCCGACCTCGAGGAGCTGGGGACGGAGGCGCTGGAGGGGCTCGGGCTGGGGAAGACCCACCCCGAGGTCGCGCCAGTCTCGGTCGATTGACGTACGCTCCCCTCCCCTCGCCGCTGGGGAGCTGGACATGACCGCGATCCGAGACGTCTACATCACGGCCACGGGCCGCTACCACCCCGCCCGCGTCGTCCCGAACTCGTACTTCTACGAGGACCTGGGGCTCGAGACGAACGAGGAGTGGATCCGGTCGCGCACCGGGATCATCGAGCGCCGGCTCGTCACCGAGGACGACACCACCGCGACGATGTCGGTGGAGGCGTGCCGCGCGGCGCTCGCGCAGGCCGACCTGACCCCGGACGACGTCGACGGGATCATCGTCGCCACCATCACCGGGGACCTCATCTTCCCCGCGACGGCGTGCCGCGTGCAGGCCGCGCTGGGGGCGTCGCGGGCGTGGGCGTGGGACGTCAGCGCGGCGTGCAGCGGATACGTCTTCGGCCTCGCCCAGGCCCAGGCGATGGTCGCGACGGGCATGGCCGACCGGATCCTCGTGATCGGGGCCGAGACCATGTCCGCGATCCTCGACTACACCGATCGCGAGACCTGCATCATCTTCGGCGACGGCGCGGGCGCGACGCTGGTCGAGGCGGGGGACGGCTCCCGGGGCGGCCGCGTCGTCGACCTCGTCATGCACACCGACGGGACCGGCGAGGCGATGCTGTACCAGCCCGCGGGGGGGTCGGTGAGGACGCCGACGGCCGAGACCATCGCCGCCCGCGAGCACTACGTCCGCCAGCAGGGGCGCCCCGTCTTCAAGGCCGCCGTCACGCGGATCTGCGAGGTCATCGGTGAGGTCCTCGACCGCACCGGCACCGACGTCGAGGAGGTCGCCTGGGTCGTCCCCCACCAGGCCAACATCCGCATCATCGAGGCCTGCTACCGGAAGCTGAAGATCCCGAAGGAGAAGGTGGTGGTCACGGTCGACAAGTGGGCCAACACCACCGCCGCCACCATCCCCACGACGCTCGACCTCGCCTGCCGCGAGGGGCAGATCCAGCCCGGCGACAAGGTGGTGCTGGCGACGTTCGGGGCCGGCTTCACGTGGGGCGCCGCGCTCCTGGAGTACTGACGCGGGGCCGATTCTGGTGAAGACTGCGGGGGCCCCGCGTGTCCAAGCCCTGACCCGATGCGTTCCCTGATCTGCCTCGCCCTCGCGCTGGCGGCGTGCCCCCACGCGCGCCCGCTGCCGCCCCCCGTCGTCGTCGCCGACGTCCCGCCGCCCCCTCCCGCGCCCGCCGATCCGGACCTCGCCGCCCTCGCCGCCGCCTTCGACCTCCCCCCGCCCGACGCCGTCGAGGCCGACGTCCCCGACCTGTGGTCGACGCACTACCACCTCTGGGAGGCCGCCGAGGCCGCCGGCGGGTTCGTCCTGCTGGACCCCGACGACCGCCCCTTCCCCGCCGGCGACCCGATCGCGCTGTCCGGCCGCGACTGGTGCATGACCGCGCTCGAGGGGAGCGGCCGCGTGACCCGCGCCGACGGGTCCGCGGTCACCGTCAACTACGCCGGCGAGGGCGACGTGGCCGTCCCCTGCGACGAGTTCATCGGCCGCTCGTGGCGGTCCCAGGGGCGCGTCCGGTTCGGCTTCGCGGGCGGCCCCTACGGCGACGGCGTCCGCGGCTGGGCGCTCGTCCCGTACCGCACCATCGCCGTCGACCGCGACCAGCAGACCATCCCCTACGGCCGCGCCGTCTTCGTCCCCGCCGCCGTCGGCGACGCGTTCGTCCACGAGGGGGAGACCTTCACCCACGACGGCTGGTTCTTCGCCGCCGACACCGGGGGCGCCATCCGGGACGCCCACATCGACACGTTCACGGGGACCGCCACCGACGCCTCCCTCGACTTCGTCACCAGCGACCCGCACGCGGACCGCTTCGACGCCCGGCTCGTCCCCGCGGACGACCCCGTCGCGGCGATCCTCGCCGGCCTCCACGGCGCCTGAACCCCTTCCCCTCGCGCGCGCGGCCTCTGGTACGGTGCGCCGCTTGCTCCGGGCCGTTCGGCACACGCGGCCCCGAAAGGGAGGTTGCATGCACCTGCACCGCATGGCGGCGCTCGCCGCGCCGCTCCTGCTCCTGTCGTCCTGCGCCGCCCCCGAGGGCCTCCGCCTGACACCCGCCGGGGACGGCCCCGTCGTCACCGTCGACTGGGACGCCGAGCCGCTGCCCGAGCTCCCCTTCCCCAACGACCTCGCCACCCGGCCCGACCCCACCTCGCCCACCGGGCTGCGCCTCAACATCAGCCTCGTCGCCGACACCCACCACCAGTCCGAGGACCGCGAGAAGCTCGACCGGCTGACCGGCTGGGGCGTCTACTCCCCCATCACCGTCGGCTTCGGCGCGCCGCTGGACCTCGACAACCTCGCCGCCCGCCACGCCCACGACCGCCGCCCCGGCGACGCCCGCCTCGACGACGACGCGCTCTTCGTCATCGACGTCACCGAGGGGTCGCCGACGTACGGGCAGGCCCACCCCATCGACGTCGGCGAGGGCCGGTTCCCGATGGACGTGTGGGACCCCACCCGCTACCTCGCCAACGACACCCGCGACGCCGAGCCGTCGCTCGTCTTCGACACCGTCGACGAGGACCTCAACGGCAACGGCGTCCTCGACTGGGGCGAGGACACGGACAACGACGGCATCCTCGACGTCCCCAACACGTACCCCGCCGAGACCGACGACCCGTTCCGCGACCTCCTCGGCTGGTACGAGCGCGAGTCGAACACGATCGTCATGCGCCCCGTGATGCCGCTCCTCGAGGAGACGACCTACGCCGTCGTCGTCACCGAGCGGGTGGTCGGCGAGGACGGCAACGCGGTGCGGTCGCCGTGGGAGTACGTCCACCACCTCCGCCAGACCGAGGCGCTCGCGCCGCTGAGCGAGGTCCTCGCCGGTGTCGGCCTGGGCCTCGACGACGTCGCCTTCACGTGGTCCTTCACCACCGGCCAGGTGACCCGCGAGCTGGTCGAGATCCGGCGCGGCTTCGACGGCGAGGGGCCGCTCGCCTGGATCGCCGACGAGTTCGACGGCCACGTCCAGACCGCCGAGGTCATGCACGAGATCGCCGGCGCGGACGTCCACAACCTCGCCGTCGTCGACCTCATGGAGGCGCTGGAGCTCGTCGGCGAGCTGGCGTCGCCCCTGATCACGGACAACTACCGCGTCTTCGGCGACCGCATCGTCGGGGGGACGTTCATCACCCCCGACTTCCTCGTCGACAAGGACGACGGCGGCATCGACGACTCCGAGGAGGTCTTCGAGATCGACCTCAGCGAGGGCGTCGCCGTCGTCGACCCGCGCCGCGTCGTCTTCACCTGCATCCTCCCGCAGGACCACCTCGGCCCGCCCCCCTACGACGTCGTCCTCTGGGGCCACGGTTACGGCAGCTCGCGGTTCGAGTTCGCGACGTTCGTGTGGGCCGTCAACCGGGTCGGCAAGGCGGCCTGCAGCTTCGACTTCCCCGGCCACGGCGTCGACCTCGGGGGCGAGGACCTGGAGCTCACCGAGAGCGTCCTCGACGGCCTCGACATGGTCTCGTTCCTGCACCACCTCCAGGACAACCGGTCGCGCGACCTCGACAACGACGGCGACGCCCAGTCCGGCGGCGACCAGTGGTCCGCCGACGCGTTCCACACCCGCGACCAGGTCCGGCAGGCGGTGGTCGACTGGATGGCCCTGAGCCGCGCCCTCCGGAACTGCGGCAGCGGCACGATGGAGCGGGTCGGCGACGGGGCGACGTCCACCACCTGCGACTGGGACGACGACGGCACCCCGGACCTCGGCGGCCCCGACGCCAAGCTCTACATCGCCGGCGGCAGCCTCGGCGGCATCAACGCCTCGGTCGCGGCGGGCGTCATGCCCGAGGTCACCGCGTTCATCCCCGTCGTCAGCGGCGCGGGGCTGACCGACATCGCCACCCGCTCCGACATCGGCGGCGCCCTGGAGGCGATGGCGGGCCGGCTGATGACCCCGATGTTCTACGGCGCGGCCAACGGCGACGGCTCGCTGACCATCACGCAGGTCGTCAACTCGGTGACGAAGATGCGCTACCTCCCCGTGGCGACGGTCCCGGCGGGCGACTGGCCCCCGGGCGGGCGGATCGTGATCGAGAACGTCACCCACGGCTTCGTCCGCGAGGGGTTCGTCCCCGACGACGGCACGTTCCGCGTCCACATCCCCTGCGACGGGCTCCGGGCGTCGGACAAGCGGACGCTCGCGGGCATCCCCGAGGGCGGCGCGGTCAGCACCCTGGAGACGTACACGGTCCCCGGCAACGAAGGGCTCGGCGACCTCCTCAGCATCCGCTTCGAGGACCCCGACGGCGGCGGCGACTACCCCGTCATCGACACGTGGGAGACCGACGTCCTCCACGAGGGGGTCACGATGCCGGCGGGCACGCCGCTGGTCGCGGGCAGCTACGGCAGCGGCTACATCCGCGCCACCCCGGACGTCCGCCGCGTGGTCACGGTGTTCAGCGCCATCCTCGAGCCGGGCGACCCGGTGGCCTACTCGCCGCTGATGATCGACCGCCCCGTCGAGGACCTCGGCGGCCTCCCCGCGAACGTCCTCCACATGCCCAACACGGGCGACAACATCGTCTCGATCAACACCGGCATCGCCCAGGGCCGGGTGATGGGGCTGTTCGGCAACGACGCCATCGACCCCCGCTACGGGATGAGCGTCGACCACTGGCTGATCGACCGGCGCGTCGTCCACGGCATCGAGCAGCGCGGGCCGTACACGTGCAGCGAGGGGCAGCCCTGCCTGTGGGACACCGACGACCTCGACGACGACATCGACCCCCACGGCGAGCCCAGCGACGCGCCGCTGCGGGCGACGGTGGAGACGGAGCGCGGCGTCAGCGGCATGCGCGTCGGCTACCCCGAGCCCGGGGGCAGCCACGGCGTCCCCCTCCCCGACCCCGAGGCGGAGTTCCAGCCGGTCGTCTACCTGGTCGGCCTCGTCGCCGGGTACATCCACTTCGACGGGCAGCAGATCGTCGACGACGCCTGCCTCGTGGACCTGTCCTGCGACTGGATCCCGCCGATGCCCGAGGTCGTGGAGGAGGAGGAGTGATGCCGGTGCGCCTGCTCCTGCTCCTGCTCCCCGCGCTGCTCCTCCCCGCGTCCGCGGCGGCGAAGCAGACGAAGGACCTCAAGCCGTCCGACCCCGGCAAGTTCGTCTTCGAGACGTCGGGCGAGGGGCGGCTGAACTTCAGCCTCCTCGACGACTTCGCGGTCGACGCCGAGGACCCCGCGACCACGCACGGCCAGGAGCGCTGGCTGGACTCGCGCGTCCGCGGCCGGTTCGACCTCAAGATCGCGCGGCTCCACGTCTCCACGGAGATGGACATCGTCAGCGGCGTCCTCGCCGGCGACCTCTGGAACCTCGGCCCGAACGACGACCGCCGCCGCGACATCTACGGCGCGCGGGGGGTCGAGGGGTTCGCCCCGCGGCGGGCCGCGCTGATGCTCCGGTGGGCCCACCTCGACATCGAGGCGGGGCTGGTGACGTCGCACTGGGGGCTGGGGCTGCTGGCCCACGGCGGCGGCGGCCCGGACCCGCTCTTCGGCCGGACCGACCTCGGCGACCGGACCTTCCGCTTCCGCGTCACCGGCCGCCCGCTGCTGCTGGCCGACGAGCCGGTCCCCGGCGCCGCGAAGTTCAACCTCACGGGCGCCTTCGACGTGGTCTTCGACGACGACGTCGGCAGCCTCCTGAAGCGGCAGATCGCGCTCCAGGGCATCGTCTCGGCGATCGTCCTCGACCCCGGCCACTGCACGCACGGCGTCTACGTCGTCTACCGGAACCAGACCGAGCCGGACGACGCGGGGAACACGTCGGTCGTCGTGATCGACGGCTATGCGGACCGGACGCTCCACCTCGGGGAGGAGACGACGCTCCGGCTCGCGGCGGAGGGGGCGGCCGTCTTCGGGACGACGTCCCGCGCCCTGACCTACAACGCCCGCGAGCAGCTGGTCGTCGCCAGCGGCGGGGTCGTCGGCCACGCCACGCTGGGGCTGCTCGGCGGCCGCATCCAGGTCCACGGCCGGGCGGGGCTCGCGAGCGGCGACGCCGACCCCGACGACAAGACGTCGACGGCGTTCACGTTCGACCGGAACCTGGACTCCGGCGCCGTCCTCTACGACCACCTCCTCGCGGGGGTGAACCTGGGGACGCAGGCGCTGGTCACGGACCCCGGCAACAGCGGCTACCCCCCGCGCGGCGCCGACGCGCTCGCCAACGAGGGCGCGGCCGGGTCGACGTTCTTCGTGCAGCCCGCGATCCAGGCCCGACCGCTGGACTTCCTCGACCTCCGGGCGGGCGTGCTCCTCGCGTTCGCGACGGCGGACCACCGCCAGGCCTTCTACTCGTTCCGCGCGGGCGGCACGCCGGTCAACCACCACGGCGTCGCGGTCGACGACCGCTTCCTCGGGGCCGAGGTGAACCTCGCCGTCTGGTTCGGCGCCCCCCTCCCCTTCAAGGGCGAGAACGCGCCGGAGCTGACGCCGCAGATCGGCCTCCAGTCCGGCCACCTCATCGTGGGCCCGGCGCTCGCCGACGGCGGCAGCGAGGCCGACGTCGTCAACCACCTCCTGGTGACCGGCAGGTTCCGCTGGTAGCCGCCGCGTGAACCCCTTCGCCTACCAGTACCTCGTCGGCGGCGTCGTCTTCGCGACGGGGCTGGTCTATGGCTGGCGGCAGGGGTACGTCGGCACCTCCGGCAAGCCGCTCCGGAACCTCCTCATCGCGCTCGCCGGCCTCGGCTTCTTCATGGGCCTGCAGGGGTGGCTGCAGTTCGGGGACATGCCCGCCCGCGAGGCCCGGCCGTTCGACGGCGCGTGGGAGCGGAAGGAGACGATCGGGACCGGCCTCGACTACTCGATCATGGTCGCCTACTTCGTCGCCATGCTCGCCATCGGGACGTGGTTCGGGCGGGACAACAAGGGGACGAAGGACTTCTTCTTCGGCGGGCAGCGGTTCTCCTGGTGGCTGATCGCGTTCAGCCTCGTGGCGACGACGGTCGGCTCCTACTCCTTCGTGAAGTACTCGAAGATCGCGTACGGCTTCGGCATCGCGTCCTCGCAGACGTACTTGAACGACTGGCTGTGGATGCCGCTGCTGCTCTTCGGCTGGCTGCCCATCCTCTACTTCAGCCGGATCGTCTCCATCCCGGAGTACTTCGAGCGCCGCTTCGGGCGGCCCCAGCGGACGGCGGCGACGTGGCTGCTGCTCGTCTACCTGGTCGGCTACGTCGGCATCAACCTGTTCACGATGGGGAAGATGCTCAACACGCTGGTCGGCTGGGACGTGCTCGTCGCGGCGATCATCGTGGCGTCGGTGTCGGGCGTCTACGTGACCTTCGGGGGGCAGACGTCGGTCATCATGACGGACCTCTTCCAGGGCGTGATGCTGCTGCTCACGGGCATCGTCCTGCTCGCCCTCGGGATCGCCCACTTCGGGGGGTTCATCGACTTCTGGGAGATCCTCCCGCGCGACCACCGCCGGGCGTTCCCGCACTTCAACGCGGACCCCGGCTACCCCGCCGTCGGCATCTTCTGGCAGGACGCGATGGCGAACAGCGCGATGTTCTACTTCCTCAACCAGGGCATCGTGATGCGGCTGCTCGCGGCGCGGTCGGTCGACGAGTCCCGCAAGGCGACGATCTCGATGATGCTGCTGCTGATGCCGGTGGCCGCGGTGGTGGTCGCGTCGGGAGGCTGGGTGGCGGCGGCGCTGGTGAACAACGGCGACCTGCCGGACACCATCGCGGGGTCGGACGCGTTCTTCGTGGCGGGCGAGTTCCTGACGCGGCCGGGGATGTTCGGGCTGGTGCTGGCGGCGCTCACCGCGGCGCTGATGTCGACGGTGGACACGCTGGTGACGGCCATCGCCGCGATCGTGGTGAACGACCTCTACGCCCCGCGGCGGCCGGAGGCGGACGACAAGCAGCTCCTGAAGGTGGCCCGGATCTCGTCGGTCTCGATCATGGTCTTCGGGGTCGCGCTGGTGCCGATCTTCGCGACGTTCGGGTCGATCTACTCGGCCCACGGCGCCTTCACCGCGGCGGTCACCCCCCCGCTGGTGGTCGCGCTCCTGCTCGGCGTCTTCTGGCGGCGGTTCACCCCGGCGGCGGCGACGGCGACGATGGTGGGCGGGGCGATCCTGATCTTCGCGTCGATCCTGTGGCCCGAGATGATCACGCCGTTCGCGCACGGGGTCCCCATGAAGGAGGTCGGCGAGGACGTCTTCCTCGGGGGCAAGGACCAGTACAAGTTCATGCGCGCGTTCTTCGGCCTGGCCGTCTGCGGGGCGCTCGGGGTGGGCGTGACGCTGGCGACGAAGGCGCGGCCGCTGGAGCAGATCCGGGGGCTGGTGTGGGGGACCGTGGCCGACGCGATCGCCTGGTACAAGGGCGCGCCCGGCGTCGAGGAGGAGGGCGCCTGGGCGACGTGCACGGCGGCCCGGACGGACAGCGAAGAGCTCCGCGGACGCGGTAGGCTGCCGACCGTCACGCTGGGGGCCGCGCTGGCGGCGAGCCTCGGCGGGGCGAAGGAGGGCGACCTGGTCTACGTGAGCGACGCGCGGAGCTGGCTCGGCGGGCTGAGGAGCGGGCACGGGATCGTGGCCGCGGTCGAGGGAGAGGGCTCGGTGGTGACGCTCGGGCCGACGCTGTGGGGCGTCGTGATGCGGGGCGGGGCGGACAAGGTGCTGAAGATCCGGAAGTTGTACTGACGAGGAGAGAACGACGATGAAGACGCTGCGGTTCTGGATGACGATGCTGCTGCTCGCCCTGCCGGTGCAGGCGCTCGCCGGCGACGAGGCCGAGGCCGAGAACGAGGCCGAGAACGAGAACGAGGCCGAGAACGAGAACGAGAACGAGAACGAGAACGAAGCAGAGAGCGAGAACGAGGCCGAGGCCGAGAGCGAGACCGAAGCCGGCGCCGAGGAGGCGCACGTCTGCGAGAAGTGCGGCAGCGAGGAGTGCACCTGCGAGCACGGCGAGGCCGAGGGTGAGGCCGCCGGCGCCGAGGAGGCCGCGGAGGAGGCGCAGGTCTGCGAGCACTGCGGCAAGCCCGACTGCACCAGCTGCGAAGGCAAGCACGGCGCCGAGGGGGACTCCGGGGCCGCGGGTCACGACCACGCCGCCGAGGCCGAGACGTCCGCGACCTACGCCCCCGAGCCGCCGCCGATCCCGCCGCTCCCGACGGCCCCCCTGGGCGTCCCCATGACCGGTCCGCCGCTGACCTTCCACCTGCCGAACGACTTCGATCTGACCGTCATCGGCCGCCTCCAGGTCCGCGCGACGCTCTTCGACATGGACGACGCCAACAGCAACGACCCCGCGCTGTACGGCGACCCGAACCTGCGCGAGGGCTTCAGCCTCCGCCGCGTCCGCCTCGGGCTCGGCGGCACCTGGAAGGACAAGCTCCACTTCCGCGTCAGCGGCGGCTGGGACAACCGCTACGACGCCACCGGCAACCGCCCCGACGCCGGGCTGCACCTCCAGGACGCGTGGTTCGCCGTGACCCCCGCCAAGGAGCTCGGCATGCGGATCGGCGTCAGCCGCGTCCCCTTCGGCCGGCAGCCGGGGACGAGCTCGGCGAAGCTGCTGATGCCCGAGCGGGCGCTCCCCTCGGAGTACATGGGCGGCGACCGGGAGCCGGGGATGACGATCTTCGGCGCCATCGGCCCCGACGACAAGCGGGTGTTCCCCACCCAGGCGTTCAAGTACGCCATCGCGTTCAGCAACGGCACGAGCGACTGGACGGGCGACGCGGACCCCAAGCCGCGCATCGGCGGGCGGCTGCAGCTCGACCTGTTCGAGAACTGGGAGGAGGCGGAGTCCGGCTACGAGCTCCCCGGCTTCGCGGTCAGCTTCGGCGGGAACGTGAACTACCACTGGGGGCTCGAGGCGAACACGCTGTCGGCCGGCGTCGACGCCGCCGTCCGCATCTGGCGCCTCAACCTGCAGGGCGAGGTCTTCTACTCGCGGTCCGTGCCGACGTTCGACACCGAGGGGATCCCCGAGATCCTCGCCGAGACCGAGCGCCTCGGCTGGTACGCGCAGGTCGGCTTCGTCGTCCTCCCCGAGTGGGTCGAGATCGCGGCCCGCGTCGAGTCCTACGACGACCACCGCGCGCTGAGCGACGGCGGCGACCGGCTCGACGTCTGGGGCGGGGCCAACTTCCTCATGCTCGACGGGCGGATCAAGACGTCGCTGTTCTACGTCCACCGGAGCGAGGGCGAGGGGCACCGGACGCCGAACGACAGCTTGATGCTGCAGTGGCAGGCGCTGCTGTAGGTGATCTTCGGGAGGCTGGGCAGGGGGACGCGGGCCGGAGGGGAACACAGAGGCGCGAAGGCGCGAAGGTTCGCGAAGGGGTGTTGAGGGTCGGGACGGCGCAGGTTCTGGCGTTTCGGCTGCGGCGGCAGGGGCTGACCGCGGGCGGGCACGGGGATGTGGTCGCGGCCGCGCGTGCCGTCGTCGGGGCGCAGTCGCAGCAGGAGGGGGCGTCCGTGCACGGGCTGGCGGCGCGGACCGCCGGGTTCCCGACCGCCCGGGACGTCGCCGAGGCGCTGAGGTCCGAGCCGCGGTCGCTGGTGCGGACCTGGGGGCAGCGGGACACCGTCCACGTCTACGACGTCGCCGACTGGGCGACCGTGCTCGCCGCGAAGACCGTCTGGAAGCAGACCGAGCGGTCGGGGACCCACGCGCCGGACGGCGACCTCGACGCCGCGCGGGGGATCGCCGCCGGCCTCGGCGTCGTCTGTCGGGACGACCTGGTGCCGGCCCTGTCGGCTGCCTACACGGCCACCCTCCAGCCGCTGGCCGACAAGGCGAAGATGGACGTCCGCACCATCGCCGCCGGCCGCCTCCTCCAGGGGCTCTGCCGGCGGGGCGACCTGACCTTCGCGGGCAAGCGCGGGAGCACCGCCCTGTACGCCGCCCGCGCCGCGTGGTTCCCGGAGCTGGACTGGCCCGACCTCGACCCCGACGCCGCCGCCGCCTCGCTGGTCGAGCGCTACCTCGCCGCCTACGGCCCCGCCACGGCGAAGGACGTCGCCCACTTCTTCGGCGCCAACGCCGGCGCGGCGAAGCGCTGGCTGGCGACGCTGGAGACCGTGGACGTCGACTGCGGCGGCCGCCCCGGGCTGCTCGCCCGCGCCGCCGACGCCGAGGCGCTCGCGGCCCCCGCCGGCGACCCCGGCCTCGTCGTCCTCCCCCGCTGGGACGGCTACCTCATGGGCCACGCGGACAAGTCGTGGACGGTCCCCGACGAGGCCGAGCGCCCCCTCGTCTGGCGCCGCATGGCCCAGATCCCCGCCACCGTCCTGGGGGGCGGGCGCGTCGTCGCGACGCTGAAGCAGAAGGTCAGCGGCAGGAGGCTGAAGACCGAGCTGGAGCCGCTGTCGGGGTGGCGCAAAGCGTGGACTCGGGCGCTGGACGAGGCCCTCGCCGAGGTCGCCGCCCACCGGGGGCTCATCCCGGCGTGAATGCCCCGCCGCCGGGGGCGCTCTCCGGGGGCATGTTCAAGCGATTCCTCAGAAGTCTGCGCCGCCGCCGGCTCCAGGCCGAGGCGGTCTTCGTCGTCGAAGGCCTCGGCTAGGCCCGCCGCGTCTACTCGTCGTCCTCGGGCGCCGGGCGGAACCAGAGCGGGACCTCGCCGAGCGCGTCGAACGGCTCGCCGTCCAGGTCGCCGTCCACCCCGTCCACGTCCACGAACACCGGGTTCGTGATGGCGTAGGGGTGCACCGGGAACGTCTTCGGGACGGCCGGCCCCTCGGACGCCACCGCCGAGCTCAGCGTCCCCAGGTCGATCTCCGACAGCGCGCCGACCACGATGTCGTTCAGCTGCAGTCGCGGCAGGTCCACCGGCGTGAAGACCGGGGAGAGGTCGTCCGGCCCCATCGCCGCGACCACGTACCACGCGTCCTGGGGGTCGCCGTCGGTGTCGCGCGGGGTCACGTCGAAGCTGTGCTCGAACTTGACCACCGCGTCCGGGTCCACCGCGTCGTCCGTGAACTCCGCGATCAGCCGCCCGTTCTCGTAGACCTCCACCCGGTCCACGAGCATCCACCGCGGCGCCTGCACCTCGATGTCCAGCGTCACCGTCCCGCCGCTCGCCTCGACGTTGCTGCCGATGGGGTGGCCGTCCGCGTACAGCCGGATCAGCGGCCCGTACGACGCCACCGCCCGCCCCTCGATCAGCGCCGTCGCCACCTCCGCGTCGTCGATCAGCTCCGGCTCGTCCACCGGGCTCATCACGTACGTCCGCGGGCAGCCCGACTCCGTCTTCGTCGTCCCGTGCGTGTCGCTGTTCCCCATCGCCGTGTGGCGGAAGCCGAGGTTCATCAGGGTGAACCAGTCGTCGATCGTCCCCTCGACCTCCGTCGTCAGCCCGTAGTCCACCTCGTCGAGGTCGTCGAGCAGCGCCTGCTCCTCCATCGTCCGCGCGAGCATGTCGTACATCGACACGCCGTCCTCGCAGCCGGGCAGCGGCGCCCCGTCCAGGAAGCTCCGGTGGCAGTCGATCTCGTCCTGCGTCGGCGTTCGGAGCATCTCCAGGTGCTTGCCGTTGAGCAGCTCCAGCCCCTCGAAGTCCATCGTGAAGAGCGACCCGTCGAGCAGCGGGTTGGCGAGGTTGAGCAGCGACGACGTCGTCTCCGGGGACCGCCGCTCGCCGCCGAACGGGTCCATCCCGTACTGGTCGAAGTAGCCGAGGATCCCGTCGCGGGGGTGACCGACGTAGACGTACGGGTCGGCGTCCTCGGGCATCCCCGTGATCGACCGCAGCGCCTCGACGATCTCCGCCGGCGTCTTCCCCGTCCAGTCGATCGCGCCGCCCGCCTCCTGCTCGTAGTCGATGGCGAAGGGGAAGCCGAGGTAGTGGCCGATCTCGATGGTCGTCGTCTCCAGCCCGACCGTCGCCTGGACCCACTCGTCGAGCCCCATCTCCTCGATCACCGGCCGGTAGTCGGTGATGAAGTCGTGGTCGGTGGACGCGAAGAACTCGACCCCCTCGGCCACCATCGTCGCGATCCGGGTCTCCAGCGTGATGCCCGAGTCGTGCGACGCGACCGCGTGGACGTGGAGGTCCGCGGCGATGAAGCCGGTGGTGTCGATCTCCTGCCCGAGGACCGCGTCCAGCCGGCTCACCGCGCCCGGGTTGAGGACGACGCCGTCGGGCCAGCCCTCGTTCGCCGAGTTCCAGATCGAGTACTCCGTGCCGCGGGTGACGATGACGTCGTAGCGGCCGACGGGGACGTCGAGCTGGACGTGGCCGGTGGTGCTGAAGATGACCTTCGTGATGCCGCCGGCGATGTAGGGGTCGCCGAGGTCGGGGAAGGTGCCGCCGGTCCAGCCGTCGAGCGGGCGGAGGGAGATCTTCGCGGGGAGGTCGCGCCCGTGGACGTCCTGCACGAACACCTCCAGCATCCCCGGCCGGGCCGCCACGACGCCGGTCTCCAGCTCCTCGCCCGCGACCACCGTCACCGCCCGCGGGATCGACGGGCCGCGCGACGGGTCCTTCGCCACGAGGAGGTAGTCGCCCGCGGGGATGCGGCCGCCGAAGCTGCCGTCGGGGGTCGAGTCGCGGCCCACGTCGGTGGTGAACTGCGTGAAGAGGTCCTCCTTGGGGAGGAGCCCGTCGCGGTCGAGCTCGGCGCCGGTGTCGCGGTAGACGAGGACGTCGACGCCGGACAGCGCCTGCATGGTCCCCTCCTCGACGACGCGGCCCGAGATCGTCCCCTGCTCGGGCCCCCGGACGTGGTCCTCGTAGGCGACGTAGAGCGCGTCCACGGCCGTCCCGATGTCCCCCTCGCCGACCCCGATGAAGCGCTCGTAGGTGAAGACCGTCCCCGCCTCGGGCTGGATCGGGTCGTCGTCGATGTCGACGAGGTCGGGGCAGTAGGCGGCGCCGAACACCGCGGTCAGGCCGGACGTGAAGATGGGCGCGGCGAGCTGGCCGCCGGTGCCGAGGGCGTAGCTGACGCCGTGGCCGGCGGCGCCGATGAAGTCCATGGGGAAGGGGTCGACGAACGGGTTGATCCCGGCGTCGAGCGAGTCGAGGACGGCCTTGGTCTCCTGGAAGCCGATGCCGGGGAGGAAGATGTCGACGTCGCCGCCGGCGAAGAAGAAGTCGCCGAACTGGGTGGCGCCGGCGTTGAGCGCGTCGACGGTCCGGACCTGGCCGCAGCGGAAGTCGCACCAGGCCGCCGGGCCGGCGCTGTCGTCGTCGTCGCCCGCGAAGGGGTCGCCGTCGCAGGGCTCGGGGATGGGGACGACGTGCTCGTCGCAGGGGAGCCCGGGGTCGCCCGGGGCCCAGCCGCAGACGTCCGCCGGGGCGGCGACGTCGTCCTGCACGACGAAGTGGGTTCGGATGGTGATGTAGGGGTCGCCGGGCTTGACGATCCAGTCGGTGACCATCCAGCCGTCGAGGAGGCCGAGGATGCCGCCGAGGAGGCCGATGTAGCTGATGTAGTCGCCGAGCGGGCCCTGGGTCCGGATGACGGCGGGGCCGCCGTCGCTGCCGTCGGCGACGATGGTGACGGACTCGGTCGCCGTCATGTTGAGGTTCACCGCGCTGAACATCTCGGCGAACTGGTCGTTGCCGCGGCCGCCGCCGGCGTCGCTGTCGGAGCGGCGGAGGTCGATGTCGATCATCGAGCCGCCGTACAGCCCCGGGCCGGGGGACGTGCAGACGCGGTCGATCCCCTCGCCGGTGCAGCGGTCGCTCAGGACGGCGGCGCGGACGTGCCCGTTCTCGAGGATGTAGTCGCCGTCGCGGGCCGACGCGCTGGGTCCGCCGACGCGCTGGTCGATGGTCTCGATGAGGTACGCGGACGCGGGGACGTCCTCGGCCGGGGGGCACGCGGCGAGGACGAGGACGGCGAGGCAGGGCAGGCAGCGACGAAGCACGGCGATCTCCAGGAGCGCGCCACTATATCGCCGCGCACGCGCGTAGACTGCGCCGCCCGTGGACAAGCGCCCGTACCAAGCCGCCGTCGTCTACCTGGTGCTCTTCGTCGTCGTCCTCGCGACGCTCCCCGTGACGCTCCCGGCGATGGTGCTGGTCGACGTCGCGCGGGGGAGCCGGCAGCTCGCGGGGACGCGGATGCTGCTCTTCGCGGTGGTCCTCCTGAACTTCGAGGCGGGCGGGATCGCGCTCGCCGCGGTGAGCGCCCTGCGGCGGGTCGGGGGCGGCCGCACCGACGCCGAGTACGCCGAGGACAACTTCCGCATCCAGATGTGGTTCGGGGGGAGCCAGTTCTGGTGGGCGAAGCGGGTCTTCGGGTGGACCGTCGAGCTGCAGAACGAGGCGGCGCTGGACGGCGGCCCCTACGTGCTCCTGCCGCGGCACGTCTCGGTGGGGGACACGCTGATCTGGCCGGCGATCGTCAGCGGGCGGCACGGGGTCGACGTCCACTACGTGGTCAAGGACGAGCTGATGCTCGACCCCACCCTCGGCATCGTCGGGCAGCGGGGACGGCACGTGTTCGTGAAGCGGGACGGGTCGGACACGGAGCGGCAGATCGCGGCCGTCGCGGCGCTCGCGTCGTCGGACCTCGGGGAGCGGGACGCGCTGCTCATCTACCCCGAGGGGACGCGCCACACCGAGGCGAAGCGGGCGCGGATCATCGCCAAGCTCCGGGCGTCGGGGAACGTCGCCCGGATGACGGAGGCGGAGGCGCTGACGCACGTGCTCCCGCCGCGGATGGGGGGGCCGCTCGCGATCCTGACCCGGGCGAAGGACGCGGACGTGATCCTGGCTCCCCACGCCGGCTTCGAGGGGGCCGCCAAGCTGAAGGACGTGTGGCGCGGGGACGTGATCGGGCGGCGCATCGCGATCGGCTTCCGGCGCATCCCCGCGGCGGAGGTCCCGCGCGATCCCGAAGGCGCGGCGGCGTGGCTTCGGGAACAATGGCGGTGGATGGACGCCTGGGTGGCGGAGGAGTTGAACGCATGACGAGGTGGCTGAGGGGGCTGGCCGCGGGGGGAGTCGCGGCGCTCGTGGGGACGGGGACGGCGGCGGTCGCGGAGGCGGAGGAGGCGGAGTGCTGGGCGCTCGTCGACATCGCCCCGACGACGTACGGCGACCAATACTGGACCGTGTCGGGGGACCGCTACGAGCTGACGTCGGGGCTGGGCGCGGCGACGTTCGAGGACGGCTGGCAGGCGGCGCGGCTGGAGCGGGGGGACGACCAGCGCGCGCGCGTCGCCTGGAACAAGCCGCCCGCCCGGTGGTGCGCGGGCGACCCGGCGGGGCTGAGCGCGACGGCGACGGGGAACTTCGGGGGGTTCCTCTACGACACCTACCCGGTCGCGGCGATCGTGACGGCCCAGGAGCCGTCGCCGCCGGTGCCGCTGGCGGGCGTGCTCGCGGAGGACGCGCTGGTCATCCGGGGCGGGCAGCCGACGGAGCTGTTCGGGACCATCCTCGTCAGCCCGCGGCCCGGGGGGGAGCAGTGGAAGCTCATCGCGCGCGCCGACCTGGGGAACGGGCAGTGGGTCGGGATCGTCTACACGTACGACAAGCTGGCGAGCGGGTCGGGGGCCGCGACGACGGCGCCGACGGCCCCGCCGGCGGGGGACGGTCCCGCGGTCGCCGCCGGGGGCGACGGCGAGAACGAGAACGAGAACGACGACGAGAACGAGAACGAGAACGACGACGAGAACGAGAACGAGAACGAGGACGAGAACGAGGACGAGGACGAGGACGAGGACGAGGACGAGAACGAGGACGAGGACGAGAAGGACGACGACGACGACAAGCCGTCCTACCTCCGCGACGTCAACCGCGGCTGGTTCCACATCGGCGGCGGCTTCGGCTTCCCCACCCCGGTCACCCTCCCCGGCGGCCTCTTCGAGCTCGGCGTCGGCTTCTACACGTTCGGCTTCTACGCCGGCGGCGGCTTCCAGCTGACGGTCCTCCCCGAGCCGGTCGTGCGGCCCCACTTCATCGGCTACGTCGGCGTCCACATCCCGACGCCGGTGTTCCACCCCATGTTCGGCTTCCGCATCAGCGGCGGCAGCTCCGTGCGCGACTCGGGGATCGCCACGGGGACCGGCGCCAACCTCCCGATGAACACGCCGTCGGCCGAGTTCGGCGGGCAGGCGGGGTTCATCCTCCGCGAGTTCGGCGGCGGCCAGGGGTTCCGGTTCATGGTCGAGCCGGTCTACGCGCTCGACGCCGTCGACGGGCTCGGCGCGTTCGAGCTCTGGTTCAGCTTCGCCGGCGTCCTGTGAGGGCGGCGGTCCTCACCGCCCCCAGTACCAGCGGAGGAAGACCAGCGCCGCCGCCGCGCCCGCGATCCCGCCCGCGACGCCGCCCAGCGCCGCGCCGAAGATCGGGAGCGCGAGCTGGCGGACCGTCTCGGCCTGGCCGACCCAGGGGCGGTCCTCGAAGATCGCGCTGACGCAGACGAGCGTCGCCCCCGACCAGAGCGCCAGCGCGAGCTTCTGTCCGAAGCCGTCCCCCGCCCCGAAGAGCAGCCCCACCGCGACCAGCAGCGCGACGACGAACTGGGCGATCGCGTACGCCCCCATCCCCGACCCGGCGCCGGCGTCGTAGCGCGCCCGCCCCGCCACCTCGATGGGTCCCCCGCCCCCCTTCCCGACGGCCAGCGCGGTCGGGCCGAGCCACCACAGCCGGAGCTTCTCGCCGAGCGTGTCGTACCGCCGCGCGAACCTCCACACCTTCACCGGGAACTCGAAGTTCGCCCACACCGGGTTCCATGAGTTCAGCGGCTCGACGGTGCCGTACGTCGGCGCCTCCTCCTCGGGCTGGAACGTCCCGAACAGCTTGTCCCAGACGATGAACATCCCCGCGTAGTTGCGGTCGAGGTACTTCGGGTCGCAGCCGTGGTGGACCCGGTGGTGGGACGGCGTGTTCATCACGGCCTCGTACCACCGGGGGAGCCGGTCGACGGCCTGGGTGTGGGGGAGGAACTGGTAGAGCGTGTTGAGCGCGCTGACGACGAGGAACATGACCGGCGGGAAGCCGATCACCGCGAGCGGTTGGTAGAAGATCCAGCTCACCAGCGGCTCGAACGCGCCCTGCCGCAGGGCGACGGTGTAGTTGAACTCCTCGGAGCTGTGGTGGGGGACGTGGGCGCCCCACAGCAGGTTGTGGTGGTGGTAGCTGCGGTGGGCCCAGTAGTAGCCGAGGTCGACGCCGGCGAAGCAGAGGAGCCACACCCACCAGTCGAAGCCGAGATCGAGGACGGCGAAGTGGGTGTACGTCCAGACGTAGACGAAGACGAGCGCGACGGCGGTGAAGACGGAGACGAGCTGGTTGACGACGCCGCAGGACAGGTCGGCGATGGAGTCGTTGAGGCGGTAGAGCTTTCGGCGCTCGCGGCGGGCCCACCACGCCTCGAGGAAGATCAGCGCGAAGAAGCCGGGGATCGCGTACGCGATGATGTCGACGCTGGGGAGCTGCTCCACGGCCCGGCCGCCGCGCCTAGACGAGCTGGATGTGCGTCGTGGCGGGGTCGACCTCGCCGGCGATGTCGAACACGGCGAACGGGTGGCGCTTCGGGCCGTCCTCCGGGAGGCCGAAGTCGGGCATCGGGACGAGGTAGCCCCAGCGCCCCTCCAGCCACAGGACCATGCCGAGGTGGTCGTCGGCGTCCAGGTCGAGGATCCGCTCGAAGAGGCCGACGCTCATCGCGCCGTCGTCGAGCTCGAGGTGGATCGCGTCGGGGGGCGGGTCGCCGGTCCGGGTCCCGATGAAGACGGGGCCGTACTCCAGCTTGTACTCGTCCCCGAAGTGGATGACGACGGGGAGGCGGACGCGGCGGCCGTCGGACTCCTCCAGCCACTGCAGCAGCGCGCCGTCGATGGCGGGTCCGTCGGTCACGGGGGAGGCCTAGCTGTCGCCGGGGTCGACCGGCGTGGCGCCGTCGTCGTCCTGGCCCGAGCGTTCGTCTTCGTCGGTCACGTAGGTGTAGTCGCGCGCGGCGGCGTCCTGGTGGTCCCAGATCCAGCCGCCGAGATCCTTGTCGATCTTCTCGTGCGTCTCCTGGGCCGTGTACGCCATCTCGATCATCTTCTCGCCGCGCGCGCTGAGCTTGAGGCCGCGGGCGATGACCGCCTTGTTGTTGGAGCCGGTGGCGGTGACGGTCCGGCGCTTGTTGATCTTGGCGCGGTCCGGCGTGTAGGCGAAGTGGTCCTCCCACGTGCACGCGGTCGCGGCGGTGGGCCACGGATCGCTCAGCACGAGGTCGGCGTCGCCCTCCTTGCCGATGTCGCCCATGATGACGAAGGCGTGGTCGAGCCCCTCGACGTCGGCGCGGTTGAGGACCTCGCCCTTGGCGACGGTGTTGAGGTAGTCGAAGGCGACCATCGCGTGCTCGCCGCAGTTGCCGCCGTGGGCGAGGTCGGCCATCGCCGCGGTGAGGGCGTCGCGGTCCGACATGGCGATGGCGCGGACCGAGGGCGCCATCTCCCAGCAGGACATGTCGCGCATGACCTTCATGCGGAAGTAGGCGTTGAAGTTGGAGTCCCGGAGCGCCTCGGCCTGGTTGCCGGCCCCGAACTTCATGACCTCCTTGGTGTGCTTGATCGCGTCCTTGGCGAACCCGAGGCGGGCGCCCGCGCGGCCCGTGACCTTCTTCTTGGGGGGGTCGGGCTTGAGCTGGACGTCGCGCACGCCGACGGCGGCGGCCCCTGCGGCGAACCCGCCGTCAGCGGCGCCGGGGCGGTCGGCGAAGGAGCCCCCGGAGCCGTGCTCGCGGTGGAACTGGACGGATCCGGACGCGGACGCAGAGGAGGTGTCGATGGTCGAACGGGAACGAGCAGGCATGCGGTCTCCGGGGCTGGTGTCGGCCAGCAAGTCAGAGGTCCCCGTGAACATACCGGACCCTCACGCGGGGGGGTATGAGAATTGAAGCCGGGAGCCGGGCGTCAGCCGACGCGGAGCGTGCGGAGCCGGTTCAGGGCGGCGGCGATCTCGAAGCGGCGGGGGCGGGCGAGGTCGCCGGCGGGGCGGGACTGGACGGCGTCGAGGCCGCGGGCGGCGATCGCCTCGTCGATCGCGTCGAGGACGGCGGCGACGTCGCGGTCTCCGTCGAGGACGCGGCGGCGGGCGAACTCCAGCGCCTCGGCGACGGCGCGGGTCTGTCCCCCGTCGACCAGCTGCTCGACGGCGGACAGGTCGATCTCGTCGCGCCCGAACTCGATGGACCGGGTGCCGCGGGAGCGGAGGGAGACGTCGCGCCGTCCGCGGCGGGGGTCGAGGCTGCCGGCCAGGGGGCGGCGCGGGCGGAGGGTGCCGAAGGTGTCGCCGCCCTCGCGGGCGCGGTCGGTCCGGTGGGCGGCGGCGATCTCGTGGGCGCGGGCGGTCGCGTCCCAGGGGACGAACGCCTCCATGCCGACGACCGTGTCGGCCACGTCGAAGTAGTCGCCGCTGCCCCCCATCACGAGGATGGTGGAGACGCCGTGGTCGCGGTGCAGCTGGCGGACCTTGTCGACCAGCGGCGTGATCGGCTCGGCCCCCTTGTGGACGAGCTCCTGCATGCGGCGGTCGCGGATGAGGAAGTTCGTCGCCGAGGTGTCCTCGTCGAGGAGAAGCGCCGTCGCCCCGGCCTCGACGGCCTCGACGATCGACGCCGCCTGGGAGGTCGACCCGCTCGCGTCGGCGGTGCAGAACGCGGTCGTTCCGGCGCCGCCGGGGAGGCCGTCGATGAAGGGGGAGATGTCGACGCCGGCGACGGAGCGGCCGTCCTCGGCGCGGACCTTCACGGCGGCCGCGTCGGTCACCACGAGCTCGCGTCCGTCCCCCGCGACGTGGTCGTAGACGCCGCGCTCGATCGCCTTCAGGAGGGTCGACTTGCCGTGGTAGCCGCCGCCCACGATGAGGGTGACGCCGGTGGGGACGCCGAGGCCGGTGACGGTCCCGGCGTGGGGGACGTCGAAGGTGACGCGGAGCGACTCGGGAGACCGGAACGGGACGGCTCCCGCCCCGTCGGCGACGGCCATGGGGCGATCGTCGACGCCGGAGCGGCGGGGGAGGATCGCGCCGTCGGCGACGAAGGCGACGAGCCCGGCGCCGGCGAGCTGGGCGCGGAGGGCGCGGGCGTCCTCCACGGCGTCGAGGTGGCGGCGGACGGCGTCGTCGTCGAAGGCGTCGCGGACCAGCGACAGCGCGACGATCCGGGGGACGTCGTCGCACAGCATGGCCGCCGCGGCGCGGCCCTTCACGCGGCGTCCCTGGGCGGGGAGACCGACGACGAAGCGGGCCTCCACGCGGTCGCGGTCGATCAGGACGGACGTCCGCTCCAGGACCTCCTGGCCGCAGCGGGCGATGTCGATGGCGCCGGACTTGCCGGAGCCGCGGCGCTGGGCGACGTCGCCCGCCTCGCGACCGAAGCGGCGGGTGAGGAGGTCGCACAGGGCGACCCGGCGAGCGTCGGGATCGACGTCGTCCGGGTCCCAGTCCGCGACGTCCATGGGGACGACGACGCGGACCTTGCTGGGGGCGGCGAAGGGGTCCCCCTGGACGTGATCGATCAGGAGGGTGAAGTCGTCGAACGCGTACGAGCGCGCGAGGTCCTTGTAGGCCCCGTAGTTGCGGCCGTCGATGCGGCGGAGGAAGTCGCGGAGATCAGCGGACGACGGCACGCGAGCCTCCTCCGAAGGGCAATGCTCCGTTCCAGACACCGCAGAAACCCTCGTGAATCTGCGGGGTTGGAGACCGCTGATACGCAATCGGCCGATCCAGACACCTCATGCCGGCTCGTATCCGAAGGCGGCGGCGAAGGGGGCGAGGGTGGGGAGGACCGGGGCGAGGTGGCGCTCGTA
Organism: uncultured Rickettsiales bacterium; assembly: GCA_964344575.1. Taxonomy (GTDB): domain Bacteria; phylum Myxococcota_A; class UBA796; order UBA9615; family UBA9615; genus JAAESI01. Next base: position 45,846 of record CAYFOA010000018.1, read on the forward strand.
GCGGCGCCAGCGGCCGGCGGCGCGCTCGAAGATCGGCTTCGTGACGTCCTGGCGCGAGGGGGTCAGCGAGGGCTTGGCGCGGGCGACGTCGCGGTAGGCGAGGACGCGGTCGTCCCAGGGGAGGCCGAGGAAGCCGATCAGGCGGCGGGCCTGGGCCTCGAGATCCGCGACGAGGTCTTCGTAGCGCACCTCCAGGACGGGGATCGGGAGGCGGTCGCGGACGTCGAGCCAGGCGCCCATGACCTTCGCGTACAGGGCGGCGGCGTTCTCGACGGTGTCGAAGTGGACCATCGCCGCGTTGGGGACGAAGTCCTGCATGAAGCAGCTCAGGACGACGTCGCGGGGGTCGCGGAGGGAGACGACGAGGTGGGCGTCGGGGGCGAGGGCGGCGAGGGCGCGGACGTGGACGAGGTTCAGGGGGAGCTTGTCGACGACGCGGACGCCCGGCGCGGCGAGCGGCGCGATCTCGGCGTCGTAGGCGGCGCGGGCGGCGGCGGGGGCGAAGGACCGGGGGTAGCCGACCGACGCCAGGGCGCGGTCGAGGAAGGCGCGCTCCTCCGCGGTCCGGAGGCCGGGGTGGGCGTCGAGGAGGTGCTCGGTGAGGGTCGTGCCGGAGCGGGGGAAGCCGACCATGAAGACGGGAGCCGCCGAGGACGGGGCAGGCGCGGGATCGCCGACCGGCGCGACCCGGGCGGCGGAGACGAGCCCGGGGTAGGCCTCCCGAGGGAAGGCGCGGGCCGACGGACTCGCCGCGAGGGCGGCCTGGCCGTCGCACCACGCCGCCCAGGCGTCGTCCGTCCTCCCCTGCCGGTCGGCGATCATCCCCTCCTCGACGCGGGCACGCGCCCGGGTCTCGCCGATGGTCCCCGCGACCCCGCGGGCGATGGCGGCGGCGGCCTCGTCCAGCTCCCCGGCCCTCCGGTGGAGTCGCGCCCGGACGAGGCTCGCCAGCCCGTCCCCCGGCCCCATCGCCAGGGCCCGGTCCGCCGCCGCGGTCGCCTCCTCGGGGCGGTTGCCCTCCTCCAGCACGGCGGCCAGGTTGGCCCACGCGAGGACGTACTTCGGATCGAGGGACGTCGCCCGCGTCAGGGCCTCGCCCGCGTCCGCGACCTTCCCCCGGGCGCGGCGGACGACGCCCAGGTTGCACCAGGCGCGCGCGTGCTCCGGATCACGCGCCGTCGCCTGCGCCCACGCCTCCTCGGCGCCCGCAGGGTTCCCCCCCGCGAAGAGCGCCCCGCCCAGGTTGAACCACGTCGCGGCCCGGCCCGGCGCCGCCTCCACCGCCGCCGAGAACGCCTCCACCGCGTCCCCGATCGCCCCCGCCCGCTGCATCAGCCCCCCCAGCTCGGTCCACGCCTCGACGTCCCGCGGGTCCGCCCCCAACCGCGCCATCAGCGCCTCGACCCGGTCCGTCATCGGCGCGCATCCTAGAGGTTCCGCCCCGCGCCGTCCCGACGCCCGGGCTCCCCCCCACCCTGGACGGACGCCCGCTCCTGACTACAATCCGCCGCCATGACCACCCGGACCGCCCTGCTGCTCCTGCCCCTGCTGACGTCCCTCGTCGCCTGCGGCGCCCCCCTCCGCGACGACGACGACGCCGACACCGAGACCGGCTGCGACGGCGAGCAGGACGTCGGCGAGTTCTACGCCGACGAGTCCTTCGACGCCGACGGCGACGGCTTCTTCGACGCCTCGGACCCCGGCTGCGCCGACTTCTACTCCGCCGACCAGCTCGACTGCGACGATGACGACGCCCTCGTCAACCCCGACCAGGCCGAGACCACCTGCAACGGCACGAACGACGACTGCGACGCCGACACCCCCGACGACGAGGACCTCGACGGCGACGGCCACTCCGTCTGCGACGGCGACTGCGACGACCTCTCCGAGATCGTCTTCCCCGGCGCCGAGGACGAGCCCTGCAACGGCGTCGACGAGGACTGCAACGGCGACGACGGCGAGCCCTGCGACCTCGAGTACGACGGCACCTGGGCCCTCGCGTCGGCCATCCAGTGGGAGTGCACCACCACCGAGATCGACTTCGACGCCCTCGAGATCAACCACGAGGACGACGACATCGCCGTCACGCCGAACGGCTGCGGCGCCTGCGACCCCGACAACCTCCAGGGGTCCTTCACCTCCGACACCCAGTTCACCGCCGCCCAGACCGTCGCGGGCGCCTGCCAGGCCGAGTTCTCCATGCTCGGCACCTTCACCTCCGCCGCCGCGCTCACCGGCAACCTGTCCGTCAACTTCGTCGGCGCCGACTGCGTCGCCTTCGGCTGCACCGGCCAGGTCTTCAACTTCACGGCGACCCGCTGAAATACCCCCGTGTCGGCTCGCGTAGCAGGCGGCAATGAGCCTCCTGCGCGTCCTCATCTGCATCCTCTTCCCCCCCCTCGCGGTCATCGACAAGGGCTGCGGCGCCCTCCTGCTGACGTTCCTCCTGACCTGCATCGGCTGGGTCCCCGGCGTCATCGCCGCCATCTTCTTCTGCACGCAGGAAGAGCGCTGATCCGAACCGTCGCCTGACCCGCTAGATTCGACGGCCCGTGCCGTCGGAGTTCTCCCGCATCACGCGCTCCCTCCGCCCCCGCCACCGCGACGCGTGGGGGACCGGCCCCGACGCCTACGATCCCGAGGCCGTCGAGCGCGCCCTCCGCCGCCTCGCCCGCGTCTTCGGCCCCGACAAGCTCTACCCCGTCGAGCAGCACGGCGCCGAGCTCATCCCCGACCCGCCCTGCATGGTCGTCAGCAACCACAGCGGCGGCATCCTCGTCCCCGACGCGTTCGGCCTCGGCTTCGCGTGGTACCGCCACTTCGGCACCGGCCGCCCCCTGCACGGCCTCATCCACGAGGTCCCGATGCAGATCAAGCGCCTCGGGGAGCCCCTCGCCAAGCTCGGCGGCGTCGTCGCCAGCCGCGAGGCCGGCCGCCACGTCCTCGCCGACCTCGGCCGCGACCTCCTCGTCATGCCCGGCGGCGACCTCGACGTGTACCGCCCCTACAAGGACCGCTACAAGGTCTGCTTCGGGGGACGCAAGGGCTACGCCCGCCTCGCCCTGCGCGCCCGCGTCCCCATCGTCCCCGTCGCCAACTCCGGCGCCCACGCCACCCTCCTCGTGCTCACCGACGGCCAGCGCATCGCCCGCGCCCTGAAGCTCCGGAAGTACTTCCGCGCGGGCATCTTCCCCATCAGCCTCGCGGCGCCGTGGGGCCTGACCGTCGGCCCCTGGCCCCACGTCCCCATCCCCACCCGCTTCCGCTACCGCTTCGGCGCCCCCGTCAGCCTCCCGGAGTCCTTCGGCGACCCCCTCGACGACGACGGCGAGCCCACCGCCGAGGCTGTCGTCGAGCTCGACCGCCGCGTCCGCGACGCCATGCAGGGCCTCCTCGACCAGCTGAAGGCGGAGACGCCCGGCCTGAGCGAGCGCCTCCGGAAAGGCCTGAGGAGCTGATCCGGGGTTTTCTCCTTGGCCAACGCCCCCGTCCTCTCCTAGATCGGTAGACGGGCCGATCCTGGGAGGACCCGATGAAGACGGTGGTTCGCACGACGACGCTCGCCCTCGCGGCGGCGCTGCTGACAACGGGCTGCGCGCCCCCCGAGGAGGAGTGCTTCCGGCCGGGGCAGATGACCGGGCACCTGCTCGACGTCGAGGGGGCCGACGCCGACGTCGGGGACCTCCTCGTCCACGGCACCATCGCGTCGCCCGAGCGGTACGCGATCGTCGACGTCCAGGTCCAGATCGCGAGCCGCTGGGACGTCTTCGTCGACGCCTGGCCCGACGACGGCGTGGACCTGCGCCGGTGGACCGCCCGCGTCGACGAGTCCCTCGTCGCGGAGTACGGCGAGGACGGCGAGCTCGAGCTGGCCGCCTGGGCCGTCGACCGCTGCATGGAGGAGCGGGGCTTGGACGCCGTCCCCGTGCTCGGCGCCGAGGCCACCGTGCTCGTCGACCGCGCCCCCGACCCCGAGGACCTCGCCGCCGAGGACGTGCAGCTCGACGTCGTCGTGGAGTGGCCCGTCTCCCCCGACGACGAGGACGGGCTCGCCCCGCCCTACCTCGCCGAGGACACCGTCGCCCCGCTGGTCCTGACCGCGGGCGTCGAGGCGACCGGCGTCGAGGTGTCGCTCACCATCGCCGGCGGCGGGTCGGTCTCCCCGTCCGTCGTCACCCTCCTCGACGACGGCGCCGGGGCCGCCACCGCCACCGCCCTCGTCGAGGTCGGCGGCGAGGGAGACCTCCAGCTCCTCGCCACCGCCGGCCCCCACACCTCCCTCATCGACATCCCCGTCCGCGCCGGCCCCGTGTTCACCCCCGGCGACGACCTCACCATCGCCGTCGGCGACACCGTCCAGGTCGAGGTCCTCCCCAACACCCCCGCCCGCGTCCACGACTGCTCGGCGTGGTCGGCCACCGAAGGCGTCGGGGTGCTCACCGTCGACGGCCTCTTCGACCTCGTCGACGCGACCTGGCGGATGGGCGCCGACGGCGGCGCGCTCCGCGTGTTCGGGCCGGACTCGGAGACCGGCTACGAGGTCGTCGTGACGTGCACCGACGACCGGGCGCAGCCGTCGGAGCTGGTGGTACGGTTCGCGTCCCCCTAGGACGGCCACGGGGGACCGGGGTTCCCCATGCACGACCACCTCTACGACCGCTTCTTCGACGAGACCCACGTCGCCTTCCGGGCGATGGCGCGCCGCTTCGCGGAGACCGAGATCGCCCCCTTCGCCGAGGAGTGGGAGGAGGCGGGCGGCTTCCCCCTCGAGCTGTACCGGAAGGCCGCGCGGGCCGGCCTCCTCGCGCCCACGTTCCCCGAGGCGTACGGCGGCGGCGGGGGCGACGTCTTCCACGGCGTGGTCGTCGGGGAGGAGCTGCTGCGGGGCGGCAGCACCGGCGTCGTCGTCGGCCTCGGCAGCCTCGCCATCGCGGTGCCGCCCATCCTCGCGCTGGGGACCGAGGAGCAGAAGCAGCGCCTCCTGCCGCCGATCTTCGGGGGCGAGCACGTGGCCGCGCTGGAGATCACGGAGCCGGGGACGGGGAGCGACGTCGCCGCGGTCCGGACCCGGGCGGTGCGCGACGGGGACGACTACCTCCTCAGCGGCTCCAAGACGTTCATCACCTCGGGCGCCCGCGCCGACGTCGTCACGGTCCTCGCCCGGACCGGGGACGACCCCCACGGGGGGCTGACGTTCTTCGCCGTCGAGAAGGGCATGAAGGGGTTCGAGGTCGGCCGCGCGCTCCGCAAGACGGGCTGGTGGGCGTCGGACACCGCCGAGCTCCACTTCGACGAGGTCCGCGTCCCGCTCCGGAACCGGATCGGCGACGAGGGGACGGGCTTCATCGCGCTGATGCAGAACTTCGCCGGCGAGCGGCTGATGCTCGCGGTCAACGGCTGCGCCCTCGCGAACCTGTCGCTGGAGGACGCCATCGCCTACAGCAACGAGCGGGAGGCGTTCGGGCGGACGATCGGCCGGTTCCAGGTGACGAAGCACAAGCTGGCGAAGATGGCGACGCAGGTGGCGAGCGCGCGGTCGCTGGTCTACCTCGCGGCGGCCCGGCTGAACGAGGGGCACGCCGACATGGACCTGCTGGCGATGGCGAAGAACCACGCCGCGGCGACCTCCCGCGAGGTCTGCTGGGAGGCGTGCCAGATCTTCGGCGGCATGGGGTACATGCGCGAGACCCGGGTCGAGCGGTTCGCCCGCGACGCCCGCCTCCTCCCCATCGGCGGGGGGACGTCGGAGATCATGAACGAGCTGATCGCGCGGGGGCTCGGCCTCACCTAGAGGCAGGCGCGCCGGATGCCGTCGCACAGCGGGAGCATCCGCGTGACGAGGTCCAGCGGCGAGCTGTTGCCGTTCGTCACGATGCCCACGCTCAGCCCCAGCCGGTGGTCGCCCCACGCGATCGTGCAGAACGCGCCGGCGTGGCCGAAGCAGTCGCTCGTGTCCCACCAGCCGTAGATGTTCGTGGTCGTCGTCCCCAGGAAGAACCCCCGCCCCAGCACGATCGGCGCCTTGTTGGAGCGGTCCCACCCCATCACGTGGCGGGTCGTGTACTTCCGGATCGTGTCGCGGGAGACGATGCGGGCGCCGTCCTTCGCCAGGCCCCCGCCGACGAGCATCTCGTAGAAGCCCGCGAGCGTCGCCGCGTTCGACACCAGGCCGGCGCCGGGGAGGAAGATCGTCAGCAGCTCGGGGCGGTGGTGGAACGTCTCGAAGACCGTCGAGATGTCGAGCCCCGCGATCCGGAACGCGCCCGCCCCCAGCCAGTAGCTCCGGCCCACGTCGTCGAGCTCGTCGGGCCGCGCCCCGAACCGCAGCTCGGGCAGCCCCAGCGGCTCCGCCAGCTCCTCGCGGACGAACTCGGGGACCGTCCGGCCGTCCACCCGGCGGATGACCTCGGCGAGCACCCAGCCGTACTCCAGCGGGTGGTAGGCCAGCGTGCCGCGCCGGTGCGACGGCTCCGCGTCGGCCATCGCGGCGACGACCTTGTCCCAGTCCGGCCAGTCGTCCACCCGCTCGCAGAAGTCCGGCATGAGGACCCCGCCGCGGTGGGTGAGGACGTCGAGGATCGTGATGTCCTGCTTCTCCCGGGCGGCGAACTCGGGGAAGTAGCGCGCCACCGGCATGTCCACCTCGAGCTCGCCCCGCTCCTCCAGGATCGCGACGCAGATCGCGATGACCGCCTTGCCCGCGCTGAAGCAGGGGAAGAGCGTGCGCGGGGTGGCGACGACGGCCGGCTCGGCGCGCTCGGGGAGGAACCCGCGGGCCACGCCGATCCCCTCGTTGAGGACCAGCGAACCGTGGCGACGCACGGCGATCTGACCGCCCGGGAACTGCCCCTTCCGCTGCTGCCGCTTGAACGCGCGGACGACCTTCGCGAGCCGGTCCGCGGCCATGCCTACGAAGGCCGCGTCGACCGGCTGCTCCTGGGGGAAGGCGGTCACCTCCGGCTCAGGCCTCGCCGGCCCTCAGCGCGGCGGCGTGCTGCGCCATCTCGGCCCGCTCGTCGTCGGGCAGGGTCGGCCACTGGGGGTCCATCGCAGCGAGCGTGTCGACCACGATCCGGCACACCTCCCGGCGCATGAACGGCTTGTCGTCCGCGGGGATCGCGAACCACGGCGCCCACGGCTTGCTCGTCGCCTTCAGCGCCTCCTCGTAGGCGTGGTGGTACTCCGCCCAGAAGGCCCGCTCCCGCACGTCGCCGCCGCTGAACTTCCAGTTCTTGCCGGGGACGTCGATGCGGGACAGGAACCGCCGCGCCTGCTCCTCCTTGGAGACCTTCAACCAGAACTTGAGGATCGTCGTGCCGCTCCGGGCGAGGTGCTTCTCGTGGTCGGCGATCGACTCCAGGCGGGCGGCCCAGTCCGGCTTCCGGAACCCCAGGTACTCGGGGTGGACGCGGACGACGAGCACCTCCTCGTAGTGGGAGCGGTTGAAGATGCCGATGCGGCCCCGCTCGGGGAGGACCTTGGCGTGGCGCCACAGCCAGTCGTGGTCGAGCTCCTCCTTGGACGGCTGCTTGAACGCGTGGACCTGGAAGCCGGCCGGGTTCACGCCCGACGTGGTCGCCCGGATGGTCGAGTCCTTGCCCGCCGCGTCCATCGCCTGGAAGACCAGCAGGAGGCTCCGCCGGTCCTCGGCGTAGAGCTTCTCCTGGAGGTCGGCGAACCGGTCCACGAGGTCGCGGAGATCGTCCTTCAGCGTCGCCTTGTCGGGACGCTGGACCACGTCGGTGGGGACGTCGGCTTCGCGGAACGAGCCGTCGAAGGGGACGGACCATCGAGACTGCGGCGGTACGAACACTTCCCACACCTCCTTGGACGCTGTGTGCTACCAAGCGGCGCCATGACGCGCTACCTGATGCCCTGCCTGGCCGCCGTGATCGCGGCCGGGTGCGCCAACGAGAGCAGCCTCGATCGCCTCCCCCGAGCCCCCGACATCGCGATCGTCGCGCCCGAGATGGACGAGGTCTTCCGCCGCGGCGAGGGCGCCATCGAGCTGGTGGGGACCGTCGAGGACAACCTCGACTCGCCGGATCGGCTCGACGTGACGTGGACCGTGGACGAGGACGACCCGTTCGCGGCGGACGTCTCGGACGACGGCGACGTCGGCGGCTCCCTCGACCCCGACGAGCTGGCGCTGGGCTTCCACGACCTCGTCCTGACGGCCACGGATCGGGACGACGCGACGGCGATCGCGACGGTCCGGTTCGAGGTCCAGGGGCCGCTCGGCTCCCCCGAGGTCACCATCACCGCGCCCGAGGACGGCTCCGCCTTCGAGTCCACCGACGCGGTCACCTTCACGGGCGAGGCGACCGACGAGACGACGCCCGCGGCGGAGCTGGTGTTCGCGTGGGACAGCAGCCTCGACGGCGCGCTCGAGGGCGCGGTCTCCGCCGACGGCAGCAGCGTGCTCGTGGCGAACGGGCTGAGCGCGGGGACGCACGTCGTCACGCTCGCGGTGACCGACGGCGACGGCGAGACGGGCGTCGACCAGATCGAGGTCCAGATCGTCGACCCCGAGGTCGAGGCGGAGCCCGGCGACCTCGTCTTCAGCGAGTTCATGATCAACCCCCAGGTGGTCGAGGACGAGGTCGGCGAGTGGGTCGAGCTGTACAACACCGCCGGCTACCCGATCGACATCGGCGGCTACACGTTCCACGACGACGACGTCGACCACCAGGTCCTCCCCGGGCCGATCCTGGTCGAGGCGCACGACTACATCGTCCTGTGCGCGGACATGAACCCGGCGGTCAACGGCGGCGTCCCCTGCGACGCCCGCTTCGAGCGGCTCGCCGGGGCCGGCGGGCTGGCGCTCGCGAACAACCCCGACGAGGTGGTCCTGAGCCGCCCCGACGGCACCGAGATCGACTGGGTCCACTACGACGACGGCTGGTTCGACAACGGCATCGCGACCGGCCTCGACCCGGCGTTCCTCGACTCCGGGAACAACGACGACGTCTCCCACTGGTGCAACCAGACGACGGTCGTCAGCACCGGCGGCGAGCCGGGCACCCCGGGGATGGAGAACGACCCCTGCTGAGCGGGCCGCGGCCGGCTTTGCACTTCTTTACGTTCGCGACACGAACCAGCGACAGGCGACTCCGAAGGTGGGTTCATCAACCCCAACCAAGGAGTCATCCATGTCGAAGCGAACCATCTTCTCCATCGTCGGCCTGTCCCTCGTCGCGCTGATCGCCGTCCCCCTCGTGGCGGTCGCGTCGGGCGTCGGCCCCAAGGGGTTCGGCCACTGCCACCGCGGCGGCGAGCCCACCACCGAGGCCGAGCTCCGCGACCGCATGGACCGCGGCGCGACGTTCGTGCTGAACCGGACGTCCGACGTCACCGACGAGCAGCGCGCCGAGATCGACGCCATCCTCGACGCCGTCGCCCCCGAGGCGTGGGCGCTGAAGTCCGAGGGCAAGGACCTCCGCGAGGCGGTCCGCGAGGCCGTGACCGGCGAGACGATCGACGCCGACGCGCTGGAGGCCTTCCGCGCCGAGGGGCTCGAGCACGCCGACGAGGCGTCGAAGCTGCTGGTCGAGACGTTCGTCGAGATCGCCGAGGTGCTGACCCCCGAGCAGCGCGCGGAGCTGGCCGAGCAGGCCCAGAAGTTCCACGAGCGCTGGAACTAGGCCACACTGCGGAGCGCCGTCATGCCGGACCGGGTCCTCATCCTCGACGACGACGTCCGGCTGGCGGACATGCTCCGCACCTACCTGAGCGAGCGAGGCTTCGTGGTGGACGCCCGACCGGACGTCGCCACGGGCCTCGCCGCGCTCGGAGGGGGCGGCTACGACGCCCTCATCCTCGACGTCATGCTCCCCGACGGCGACGGCTTCGACGTCCTCCGCCGGGTCCGCGGGAGCAGCGACATCCCCATCGTGATGCTGACCGCCCGGGGCGAGGCCACCGACCGGATCGTCGGGCTGGAGATGGGGGCGGACGACTACCTCCCCAAGCCGTTCGACCCCCGCGAGCTCCTCGCCCGCCTGCGGGCCGTGCTGCGGCGGCGAGGCGGGGGCCGCGGCGAGGCGGCCGCCGAGCCGCTCGTCTTCGGCGACCTCGTCATCGACCCCGGCGCCCGCGCCGTCCGCCGTGGGGACGACCCCGTCCGCATCACGTCCCACCAGTTCGAGCTCCTCCTCGCCCTGGCCCGGAGCGCCGGCCGCGTGCTGTCCCGGGACCAGCTCATGCAGGCGGTCGCGGGGCACGACGCCGACCCCTTCGACCGCTCCATCGACGTCCACGTCTCCCGCATCCGGGCGGCCATCGAGGACGACCCCAAGGACCCGAAGCGGATCGTGACGGTCCGCGGCGTCGGCTACGTGTTCACGCGGTGACGACGTGAGATCGCGCCTCTGGATCAAGGTCTACGTCGCCTTCGTGGCGATGCTCCTCGGGCTGGTCCTCCTCGTCGGGCTCGCGGCCCACACGATGCGCGGCGACGTCGGCCCCGTCCCGCCCCCCGCCATGGCCGCCGCCGAGCTGTTCCTCGACGGCCTCCCCGAGGGCGAGGACTTCCAGCCGGAGCTCGCCCGCCGCGCCCGCAAGCTGGAGATCGACGTCGCCCTGTGGACCCCCGACGCGCAGCTCATCGCGACGACCGGGAACACGCCCGCGGCGCCCGATCCGGCCGGCCCGTCGCACGGCTGGCGGGGCGGCAGCGAGCGCGGGTGCATGTTCATGAAGCTGTCGGACGGCCGGTGGCTTGCCGTGACGTTCCTCAAGGATCACTTCCAGTTCCGGCTGCGGCGGTTCCTCGCCGTGCTGCTCCTGATCGCGCTGGCCGTGGCGGCGATGAGCGTGCCCGTGGCGCGGGGGGTGACGCGGCGGCTGGGGAAGCTGCGCGAGGGGGTGGACCGGTTCGGCGCGGGCGATCTCAGCGCCCGGGCGCCGGTCCGCGGGAGCGACGAGATCGCGGACCTCGCCGTCGCCTTCAACCGGTCCGCCGACCGCATCGAGGAGCTGGTGGCGACGCAGCGGCGGATGCTGGCGTCGGCGTCCCACGAGCTCCGGTCGCCGCTCGCGCGGGTGCGGATGGCGCTGGAGCTGGTGCGCGAGTCGGTGGGGGCGGACAAGGCGTCGTACGTGGACGACGCGGTGGGCGACGTGGAGGAGCTGGACGCGCTCGTCGGCGACCTGCTCGCAGCCGTGCGGACCGAGGCGACGGGGGGCGGGCGCCGTCAGGACGTGGACGTCGCCGCGATCCTGGCCGCTGAAGGAGACCGCCTCGGCGTCCCCGTCCCCGACTCCCCGTCACTCGTCGTCTCCGCGGATCCGGGGCTCCTGCGCGTCCTGATCCGGAACCTCCTGAGCAACGCCGTCGGGCACGGCGGCGACGCGGCGTCCGTGGAAGTCTCCCTGAGCGGCGGGGACGACGGCGGCGGAGACGGCGGCGGCATCGAGCTCGTCGTCGCGGACCGGGGCCCCGGCGTCCCCGAGGCCGAGCGGGAGCGCATCTTCGAGCCCTTCTACCGCCCCGAGGGCCACCGCGAGGGCGCCGACGGCGGCGTCGGCCTGGGCCTGTCCCTGGCCCGCCAGATCGCCCGCGCCCACGGCGGCGACGTCCGCTGCGAGGACCGCCCCGGCGGAGGCGCCCGTTTCGTGGTCGTGCTTCCGAGTCGGTAACCTCTCACGCGGATGACCGCGTACTTCCGCTGGGTCCTCGCCCACCGCGCCGCCGTCACGGTCGTCGTGGCCCTCCTCACGCTGCTCGCCCTCGCCTCGATCTCGCGCGCCGTGGTGGCGACGTCCATCGGCGGGATGTTCCTCGGGGAGTCGCCCCACTACCTCCGCTACCTCGACCGGTCGGAGACGTTCGGCAACGACGAGGTCATCGTCCTCGGCTTCGACGCGCCCGACCTCCTGACCGACGCCTTCAACGCGAAGCTGCGCGCCGCCACCGACGCCATCGAGGCGCTCCCCGACGTCCGGAGCGCGACGTCCGTGCTCGACGTCCAGCGCATGACCCGCGACGGCGTCACCCTCACCGTCTCCGAGGTGGGAGACGAGGACGCCCCCGCGGCCCTGCTCGGCGAGCTCCGCAGCGACCCCTTCGCGGGCGGCCTCGTCCTGTCCGAGACCGGCGACCGCGCCGCCGTCATCGTCGAGCTGACCCACGACCCGGACCGTCAGACCGAGGCCGGCCCCGCCATCGTCGCCGCCGTCGCGGCGCCCCTGGAGGAGGCGTTCGGCCGCGTCCACGTCGCCGGCCACATGAGCCTCATGGCCGAGATCCTCGACGAGTCGTGGCGCAACATCCTCGTCATCTTCCCGGTCGTGAACATCGCCCTGCTGCTGATCGTGTGGCTGATGTTCCACCGGCTGTGGCCCGCCGCGATGAGCCTCGGGGTCAGCTTCATCGCCGTCGTCTGGACCCTCGGCGTCGCCGTCCAGATGGACCGCCACGTCAGCATCTTCATGACCGCGGTGCCCGCGATCGTGCTCATCGTCGGCTTCTCCGACGTCGTCCACCTGTGCAGCGCGTACCTGCTCGAGCTGGGCCGCGGGCGGTCCAAGGACGACGCGATCCTGGCGTCCGCCGAGGACGTCGGGCGGGCCTGCTTCTGGACGTCGCTGACCACGCTGGTCGGCTTCCTGTCCGTCACCCTCATCCCGACGCCGATCTTCCGCCAGATGGGCATCGTCCTCGGCCTCGGCGTCTTCTTCGCGCTCCTCATCGCGATGACGATGTGCCCGATCCTCTTCAGCTGGCTGCCCCAGCCGAAGCCCCTCCGGGAGGGGGCGACGTCCGCCGTGCAGGCGTCGATCGACCGGGCGCTCCGGGCGATGCAGGGCGTCTCCACGGGGTACCCGCGGCTCGTCGTGGCGGGGTTCGCGGTGGTCTTCGCGGTGGCCGTCTGGGGGGGCACCCAGGTCCACATCGAGACCGACATGACGAAGCGGCTGGAGGAGGACAACCCCACCGTCGTCGCCAACGCGTGGTTCGCCGAGCACTTCGCGAGCACCCGAGCCATCGAGCTGTTCGTCGAGGGGGACCTGCTCGAGCCCGACGTCCTCGGCGCGGTGGCCGCGCTCCAGCGCGAGATCGCCGCCCACCCCACCGTCGACGCGGTCGTCAGCGTGGTCGACCTGTTCGAGGCCCTGGAGGAGACCCAGACGGGGACGCGGGCGCTGCCGGGGACCCGCGCGGGGCTCGCCCAGGCGCTGCTGCTGTTCGAGATGGGGGGCGGCGCGGACCTCGACCGGATGCTCGACTTCGACCGCCGCGCGATGCGGATGACGCTCCGGCTGGACACGATGCGCTACCGCGAGAGCAGCGAGATCGGCGACTGGGCGGTGGGGCGCGCGTCGGCCCTGCTCGGGGAGAGGGCGACCGTCGAGGCGTCGGGCATGCCGTACCTCATCGGGAGCTGGCTGGACGAGATCATGGCGGGCCAGCGCAACGGCCTGCTGCTGTCGTTCGTCGTCATCATGCTGATGATGATCGTCGCGCTCCGGAGCCTCGGCGCGGGGCTGCTGTCGATGATCCCGAACGTCCTCCCGCTGCTCTGCCTGGCGGGCTGGATGGGCTGGTTCTGGGACGACGTCGACAGCGACACGATCATCATCGGCATCATCGCGATCGGCATCGGCGTGGACGACACGGTCCACTTCTGCGTCCGCTTCCGGACCGAGTCGCTCCGGACGGACGACGTCGCCGAGGCGCTGCGGCGGACGTTCGACTTCGCGGGCCGCGCGATCGTGATGACGACGGTGATCCTGGTGGTCGGCTTCCTGCCGTGGCTGTCCTCGAACTACTTCAGCACGCGCATCTTCGGCAGCCTCCTGCCGGCGGCGCTGGTCGTCGCGCTGGTGGCGGACCTGCTCCTCGTCCCGGCGATGGCGCAGCTCGGCTGGCTCCGCTTCAAGGAACCGTCAAGTTCGTCAGGAAACCCCTGATTTCGCGCAAGGAATCTGATCGGCGCTTGTGACCTCGCGCCGGATCGTTACGGTGTGCCAATGCGCCTCCGACCCGTCCTCATCGTCCTGCTCGTCCTGACCCTGGCCGCGTGCGCGAGCCCCCGGCGGGGCGGCGGCGGCGGCGGCGGCGGCGCGGGCCCGGGGACCGACCTCGTCACGGGGCTGTCGATCGAGAAGATCACCATCAACCAGGGCGTCGAGGTGCAGCTCACCGACGGGTCGCAGAACGCGCCCGTGATCGCCGGCCGCGACGGCATCGTCCGCGTCTACGTGGAGACGGACGGGGACTGGGACGATCGCGACGTCGTCGGCTCGCTGGTCATCACCGAGGACGGCGAGGAGACGCACGTCTACGAGACCGACCGGCACGTCGACGGGGACAGCTCCGAGACGCAGCTCAGCTCGACGATCAACTTCGAGATCGACGGCGACGCGATCACCACCGACGCGCACATCACCGTCAGCCTCCACGAGGACGAGGACGACGAGGGCGGCCACGGCGGCAGCGCGAGCGGCGCCGCGTGGGACGACCCGGTCGATCTCGAGGCGCGGGATCCCGGCGGGCCGCTGACGATCGCGTTCGTCCCTGTCCAGTACAACGCCGACGGCAGCGGCCGCCTCCCCGACATCAGCGACGCCCAGGTCGCCCGCTACCAAGAGCGGATGCAGCGGCTCTACCCCGCCGCCGAGGTGATCGTCGACGTCCAGGATCCGGTCTCCTGGAGCGGCTACATCGGCCCCTTCGGCGAGGGCTGGAGCGACGTCCTCAACGGCCTCATCGACTACCGCTGGTCCAACAACTTCGACGACGACGTCTACGTCTACGGCGCGTTCAGCCCCGCGAGCAGCTACGGCACCTTCTGCAGCAGCGGCTGCGTCGCCGGGCTGAGCATCCGCGTGGAGAGCGCCTCGGACGCCGACTTCCGGGTCAGCGTGGGGCTCGGCTTCAGCGGCGAGGACGTCACCGAGACGATGGCCCACGAGGTCGGCCACGCCCACGGCCGGGAGCACGCCCCGTGCGGCCTCGGGGGGCAGCCGTCGGACCCGTCCTACCCCTACAGCGGCGCGGCGCTGGGGGTCCCCGGCTACGACATCGTCAACGGCAACCTCGTGCAGCCGAACAGCAACTTCGACGTGATGAGCTACTGCCCGCCGACGTGGGTCAGCGACTACACCTTCGAGGAGCTCTTCGACCGCATCGTCGCCGTCAACGCGATGGCGAGCGTGACGGGCGGCGAGGCGACCGCGTGGCGCACCGCGATCGTCGACCCCGACGGCACGATCCGGCCCACCGACGGCCGCCTCGAGACCCTGCTCCCGCCGGGCAAGGACGCGGGGCTCGTCGAGGTGCTGGACGAGGACGGCGAGGTCGTCGACGTGGTGGAGGGCCGGTTCGCCCCGTTCGACCACCTCGACGGGGGCATCCTGCTGGTCCCCGACACGGCCGATTCGGTAGGCTCGCTCCGCTTCCTGCCCTGACCCGGTCCGACCCTCCAGGAGCCGACCTCATGACCCCCCGCGCGCTCGCCGTCGCGGTCGCGACCCTGCTCGCCGCCGCCCTCGCCCTCCCCGCCGCCGCCCTCGCCTGCTCCTGCGCCCCCCCGCCGGACGCGGCCGCCGCCCGGGACGCGTCCCCCCTCGTCGTCCAGGCGACGTGGACGGGAGGCCCCACCGAGGTGGACGGGCAGCACCACTACACGTTCGACGTGGTGAAGGCCTACAAGGGCGAGGCGAGCGGGTCGATCACCGTCAGCACCGCGATGCACGGCGCCGCGTGCGGCCGGTCGTACGACAAGACGGTGGGGACGTACTTGATCTACGCGACGGCGTGGGACGGGGCGGTCGCGAAGGACAACCTCTGCTCCCGGACGCGGTCGATGAAGGACGGGGAGGCGGACCTGGCCGTCCTCGAAGCCGGCGCCCCGAGCGAGTCCGAGAACGAGAACGAGAACGAGAACGAGAACGAGTCCGAGAACGAGAACGAGAACGAGTCCGAGAGCGAGAACGAGAACGAGAGCGAGAGCGAGAACGAGAGCGAGAACGAGGGCGGGGACACGATCGCGTCCGGCGACGCGACCCCCGCCCCCGAGCCCGAGCCCGAGCCCGAGCCCGAGCCGTCCGCTCCCGCCGACGACGTCGACTCCAAGACCTGCGCGATCGCGCCTGCGTCCAGCGTTCCCCTCGCCGCCCTGCTGCTTCTCGGGTTCGTCCGGCGCCGCTGAGGTGGCAGGCTTCTTGCTGAAGCCCCCGCCGTGACCCGCCTCGCTCCCCTCCCCCTGCTGACCGCGCTGCTGCTCGTCGCCGCGTGCGACGAGACGTGCCCCGATCCGGCGGACGCGTGGGCGCTGCTGGCGGAGGGCTGGTCGGAGACCGACTTCGAGGCCGCCGACGACGGCGACGTCTTCGAGGTCGAGCGCGGCTCCCAGGGCGGGATGCACGTCTGGGTGTCCGTCGCGATGGGCGGCATCGAGCCGGGCTCCGAGGATCTCTGGGACGGCCTCCGCGCGGGCGACCTCCCGAAGATCACGCTGAACCTGGAGGGGCCGCACGGCGTGCTCACCCCGGGGACGGAGCGGCCGTCCGTGCTGGAGCGCGGCGACGGCGAGTTCCTGCTGCTCCACCAGCAGCTGCAGTTCAAGCATTTCGAAGTCCTGCCGGAGAACTGGCAGGAGCTGGACTACGCGGAGGTCGAGGCGACGATGGAGGCCCAGGACCAGACGCTGTCGGTGACGATCGAGGACGCCTGCGGGACGGTCGTGACGGACGAGCTGACGATCCGGCTGGACTTCCCCGAACGCACCTAAACGGAAGCGACCTCCGTCCGATGAAGGGCACACCATGGTCAGCGTTCTCGTGATCGATCCCCGCCAGCGCTTCCGCGACGAGCTGTCCCGCTCGTTCGCGAACTGGTTCACCGTCCACACCGCCGCCACCGTCACCGAGGCGGCCAACCTGTGGGCCCGGAAGAAGCCCGAGGCGGCGCTCGCGTCGATGGTGCAGCACGGCGACGACCACGGCCTGGAGCTGCTCGGGCGGCTCCGGAGAACCTCCCGCGGGCGCGACGTCAGCTTCATCGCGTACGGCCGCCCGGGCGGCTCGATCGTGTCGGACTCCGCCATCGAGGAGGCGTGCCGGCGCTACGGCGTGGCCGCCTGGATCCCCGACGCCCTCGAGCCCATCGAGCTCCAGGCGAGGCTCCTCGGGCAGCTGCTGAAGCTCCGGACCTTCGACACCCAGGGCCGTCTCCCCCCGCTGCAGCAGCTCGTCACGCCCGCCCCCCTCGCCGACACCCCCGTGCTGTCGGCGCGCACGCCCCGGCCGAGCTCGTCGGAGCGGATCCGGTCGATCGCGAAGCAGGAGATCGGCCTCGTCGACAAGACGTGGCAGGAGGAGGAGCCGACGTGGCGCGAGCTGCTCCGCTCGCGGGCCAGCGCCAAGAACCTCCGGCGGATGGTGAAGAAGGCCGTCACCGGCCAGGGGGCCGACCGGCCTTCAGGCCCGCACACCCTCCCCCTGGACGACACGGGCAGCTGACCGCCGCCGCGGCGCCGCCGTCCGCGGCAGCGCCTTGACCGTCCGCCACGTCGCCCACGGCTTGAGCAGATCCGTCGACGGGCGGACGAGGTGGATGACGTCCGCGAGCACCCGGTACAGCGGCAGGTCCCGCTGCGCCGCGCGGTGGACCCGGTCGGTCCACGCCATCGCCGCCCGCGTCCGCGCCGTCCGCCGCCCCTCGGTCGACGCCCAGCGGAGGTCCTCGATCGTCGACATCTCCCACGCCCCCTGCTGCATCCGCGCGAGCCGCCGCTGGAACGACGCCGCCGGCTCCTCCCGGTCGAGCAGCGCGGCGCCCATCGCGGCCAGCGTCATCCCCTGGCCGTAGACCGGGTTGAGGCCGCAGGCGGCGTCCCCGAGGACGACGAAGCCGTCCGGCCAGCGCGCCACCTCCTCGAAGTGGACGCGGCGGTTGACGGTGGACTTGTAGCGGCGCATCGGGCCGACGGGGGTCGCGCCTTCGAGCGCCGCCGCCAGCTCCGGCCGGACCAGCGTCCGGAAGAAGGCGAGCATGCCGTCGTCGTCGGGCAGCTCGGTGCCGTCGTAGGCGAACGCGTTGACGCCCCAGCGGCCCCCCTCGATGGGGTAGATGAGCCCCCCCCGGGGCATGCCGGGGCCGTCGGGCATGAGGTACATGCAGTCCCAGGGGCGGTCCCCCGGGGGCGCGGCGAAGAGCTGCGTGGCGTAGGCCGTGGCGGGCTTGACGGTCGTCGTCCGGGGCTTCGGTGCGCCGCCCGCCGCGAGCCACTCGGGGGCCTTCGACGCGCGGCCGGTGGCGTCGGCGACGAGGTCCGCGCGCTCGTGCCGGCCGTCCTCGCAGACGACACCGGTAACGGTCCCGCCCGCCCACGCGAGCTCCGTCGCGCGGGCCCCCCCGACGACGGTGACGTTGGGGCGGACGGCGACCAGCTCGCGCCTCACGCAGAGCTCCAGGAGCGCCCGCGTCGACGTCCGCACGACCAGCTCGCTGTCGAACCGGGGCATCCACCCGCCGAGGTGGAAGACGTGGCAGCGGCGGGCCCAGTCCATCGACGGCGCGCCGCCCGCGGCCATGGCGGCCGAGACGTCGGTGAAGGCCAGCAGCCGGGCCAGCAGCGAGGCGCGCTCGTGCCCCCGGGTG
>CAYFOA010000018.1:64465-70559 GCA_964344575.1 uncultured Rickettsiales bacterium
CCCGCGGCCATGGCGGCGTCGAGCCCCGGGAACCAGCCGTCGAGCAGCCGCTGGCCCTCGCCGAGGAGGACGTGGACGAAGCCGCCCTGGGGGAGGAGGCGGCGGTCGACGGGGGCGTCGGGGAGGTCGTCGCGGTCGAGGACGAGGACCTCGTCGAAGCGGTCGGCGAGGACGCGGGCGGCGCACAGGCCGGCGATGCCCGCTCCGAGGACGACGGCGCGGCGGGCGGGCATCAGGCGGCGCCGGCGGACGACGACAGGGCGGCCAGCCGGGACGCCCCCTCGACCCCCGAGATCGCCGCCACGACGCCGTCGACGAGGTCCGGGGGAAAGGCGAGGCCGAGGTCGCGGAGCCCCGCGAACGCCTCGTGGGCGTGGGCCCGCGCCTCGTCGAGGACGGCTCGCGCCGAGGCCGCCAGGGGCCCCTCGACGGCGCCGTCCGGGAGGGCAGCGGCGCCGGCGTCGCAGGCGAGCAGCGCGCGCTCGGCTTCGGTCCCCCGGTGGTGGATCCACGAGGTGAGGAGGTTGTGCGTCCGGCGCTCCCGGTCGGTCTCGAAGTCGGCGAGATCGTCCACGATCTGGAAGGCCGTGCCGAGCTCGACGAGGGCGAGCTCCGCGCACTCCAGGGCGGCGACGACGTCGGGCGGTTCGAGGACGCGGAGGGCGACGGTGGCGAGGCCGAAGAGCCGCCCCCCGCGGACGCCGTGGACGCGCTCGATCATGACGTCCGGGTCGAGGACGCGGTCGACGCCCCCCTCCTCCGAGCCCTCGAGGCGGCCGATGGCGATCATGGCGTCGAGGAGGTCGCGGCGGACGCGGTCCCAGACGGCGACGTCGATCCCGGCGCGGCGGCCCACCCGCTCGAGCAGCCGCTCGAAGCACATGAGCTCGACGATCGACCCGAACCGCGAGCCCGGCCCCAGCGCCAGGGGGAGCAGCGCGCGGCGCTCGTCGTCGAAGAGGTTGTCCGCGGCGTTGACGGTCCCCATGACGCAGAAGTTGAGCTCGGCGTAGAGCTCGAGGCGCTCGGGGGGGACGCCGAGGCGCTCGAAGGTGGCGCCGAAGAGGGTGAGGAAGAAGAACTCCTGGAGGGCCTCGAGGCGGGTCAGCGGCTCGGCGGCGACGGCGGCCCCGGTCAGCTCCGCGAGGTCGGCGCGCACCCGCGCGACGGCCGCCGTCTGGCGGTCCAGCGCGTCTCCCAGCAAGTCCGCGATCCCCCCCTGCACGAGCAGGGTCGTCGCCTGCGAGGAGCGGAACACCGGCGCCAGCGTCATGCTCGGCCTCCTACTGGTACCGGAAATATCACGAATCTCTGGTAGCTTGCGCGCTCGCGGCGAAGGGGAGCGATGGCGTCCGTCGATCGAGGGCTGCTGGACGACTACATCGAAGCGCGCGGGCCGGCCGACACCGAGGCCGACAACCTGCGGCTGACGGGGGCCCGCCCGTCCGCGCTCCGCCGCATCAAGATCCGCGCCTCCGTGGTCCGCCGCCTCGTCCGCGCCGTGGCCTGGGGCATCGCCCTGATGTGGCTGCTCCTGCAGTGGTTCGCCGCCTGGATCGCGCGCACGGGCGACATCCGCCGCCGCGCCGCCCAGCTCGCCGCGACGATGGAGTCGCTGGGCGGGACGATGATCAAGCTGGGGCAGCAGCTGTCGGTCCGCGCCGACCTGCTCCCGGAGGAGTTCTGCGACGCGCTCGCGGACCTCTGCGACGACGTCGCGCCGATGCCCTGGCCGGTGGCCGAGGCGGCGCTGCGGGAGCACTTCGGGCAGCCCGTGGAGGAGGTGTTCGCGGACCTCGAGACCACCCCGATCGGGACGGCGTCCATCGCCTGCGTCTACGGGGCGACGACGAAGGACGGCCGCCGCGTGGCGGTGAAGGTGCGGCGGCCGGACGCGCCGGTCCGGTTCTCGGCGGACGTCGGCGTGATGCGGTGGCTGATGCGGACGGGCGAGGTGCTGGGGGTCTTCCGCAAGGGCTACGGCACGCAGATCGTCGACCAGATCGAGCACATCCTCGCGGAGGAGCTGGACTTCCGGCTGGAGGCCCGGAACCAGGAGCTCTTCCGGCGCTCGCTGCGGAAGACGCGGGTCAAGTACGTCGAGTGCCCGGACGTGCTCCACGAGCTGAGCGGCGAGTCGGTGATCGTGTCGGAGTTCCAGGACGGGATCCCGATGCGGAAGCTGCTCCGGGACCTCGAGTCGGGGGCGATCGACGACGCCTGGCTGGCGGAGCGGGGCATCCACCGCAAGAAGGTGGCGATCCGGCTGCTCACGGCCTGGAACTGGCAGATCTTCGACTTCACGCTGTTCCACGGGGACCCCCACTGGAGCAACGTCTACGTGCTCAGCGGGAGCCGGATCGGGCTGATCGACTTCGGCGCGTGCGGGTCGTTCTCGATGCGGTCGCGGCGGATCCTGCGCCAGATCCAGTACCACCTCCTCAACGACGACCCGCGGGAGATGACGCGGGCGGCGCTGCAGCTGCTGGAGCCGTTCCCGCCGATCGACGTGGACTCGTTCGCCACGGAGCTGGAGCAGCTGTACACGGACTACCACCAGGCGGCGCTGAGCTCGCACAGCGAGTGGTGGGAGCGGTCGACGTCGAAGATCTGGATCGACTTCGCGCGCGTGGCGCGGCTCTACCGGGTGCCGGTCTCGCAGGACACGCTCCGGCTCTTCCGGGCGACGCTGCTGATGGACACGATCGCGTTCCGGCTGGACCCCGACCTGAAGCTGAAGAAGGCGTACCGGCGGTTCCTGAAGGAGGAGCGGAAGCACAAGCGGCGCGAGTTCGAGAAGGACGGCTTCGACGACCCCCTGGGGCGCCCGGTGTGGGGCGTCGAGCGGGCCGTCGAGGTCGTCCACCTGGCGGAGCGCGGGGTGATGCGGCTGAACTCGCTGCTGGACGCCCGGTTCGTCAGCTTCGGGCTGCTCCCCGAGAAGGTGATGGAGATCCTGTCGTCGACGATCAAGGGCGTGGTGGGGCTGGCCGCGGCGCTGGTGTTGCTCGCCGCGTTCGGTGAGTTCGACGTGCTCGAGGAACACGTCTCGTGGCTCCACGAGCGGAGCGCGGGGTTCATCGTGCACACGTTCGAGGTGGCCAAGACGCCGACGTTCCAGGTGGTCGCGCTGTTCGTGGTGCTGTTCTGGTTGTACAAACTGCGGCGGAGGCTCGGCGACGTCAGCGAGCCGCGGCGCTAGGAGGGTGAGATGGAGTTGCTGGACTGGAAGATCAAGAGCCTGGGCGAGCGGAGCCGGAAGTCGATCAAGAAGCTGAAGCGCAAGGAGGGGAAGCTCTGCCCCAAGGTGCAGAAGGCGATCGACGAGGCGGTGGCGGACGTTGAGGGTGACGTGACGGTGCTGCCCGTTGTTATCATCATCACCAAGCGGCCGAAGGTTCCCTGGCCGTGGGATCAGGTGTGGCGATGAGCGACGAGACCCAGCAAACCGAGCAGGCCGCCGCGGCCCCCGAGGCAGCCAAGCCGAAGCGGAAGAAGCCCAAGAAGCGGGACCGCCGCGCCGACGCGCTGGCCCGCGGGACGACGAAGGCGGGCCGGACGACGGCGCGGGCGGTCTACAAGGGGTGGGACGACTTCTGGGACCGCCAGGAGAAGGCGGCGACCAAGAAGAAGGGCGGCGCGCTGAAGAAGATGGGCCGGAACGCGAGCCGGTCGGCGGCGAAGGCGATGCGGAAGGCGTCGTACGCGCCCGAGGACTTCTGGGACGGGGTCGACAAGGTCTGGAAGAAGTCGGACCGCAAGCTCTTCTGGCCCTGGTAGACGTCGACGTCGAGGCGGCGGCGGCGCGCCTGGCGCCGCACGTGCGCCGCACCCCCGTACAGCGAGCCCCCGAGCTGGATCCGCCCGGCGGCGGGGAGGCGTGGCTGAAGCTGGAGTGCTTCCAGCGGACGGGGTCGTTCAAGCTGCGGGGGGCCACGAACAAGATCCTGAGCCTGGAGGACCCGAGCGCCGTGGTGACGGCGTCGTCGGGGAACCACGGCATGGCGACCGCGTCGTCGGCGGGGCGGCTGGGGGTGCCGGCCCGGGTCTACGTCCCCATCGGCGCGGCGCCGACGAAGTGCGACGCGATGCGGCGGCTCGGCGCCGAGGTGATCGAGTTCGGGGCGGACTTCGTGGACGCGGAGGCGGAGGCCCAGCGGGACGCGGCCGCGACGGGGGCGGCGTACGTCTCCGCCTACAACGACCCCGCGGTGGTCTCGGGCCAGGGCACGGTCGGCGTGGAGCTCCGGGAGCAGCTCCCGGGGCTGGACGCGGTGTTCGTGGCGGTGGGCGGCGGCGGCCTGATCTCGGGGATCGGGACGGCGCTCCCGGACGCGGAGATGGTCGCCTGCTCGCCCGCGCACTCGCCGGTCCTGCACCGCTCGCTGGAGGCGGGCCGGATCGTGCAGATGGAGTCGCTCCCGACGCTGAGCGACGGCACGGCGGGGGGGCTGGAGGAGGGGGCGATCACGTTCGCGCTGTGCCGGCGGATCGTGGGACGTCGCGTGGTCGTGGACGAGGCCGAGATCGCGGCGGCGATGCGGCACGTCATCGGCACCCACCACGTCCTCATCGAGGGGAGCGCGGGCGTCGCGGTGGCGGGGTGGCGGCGCCTCCGGGAGCAGTTCGCGGGGAAGCGCGTGGCGATCGTGCTGTGCGGGGCGAACGTGGGGCTGGAGACGCTGCGCCGGGTCCTGGGTGAAGCTCGCTGAAGAAGCCGAGGGACTGGACAACGACGACCGGGAGGCGAAGGAGACCGTGGGCAAGGACGCGAGGTGGGCGATGATCGGGGGCGCGATCCTCGGTGCGGGCTTGATGGGGCTCGTGGCGGCGGGGGTGTTCGTGGTCGGCGAGACGAGGTGCGAGATGCGGCTCGCCGAGTACGGCGTCCACCGCCAGGTCGACGTGGTGGCGGCGAGTCGGGACCTGACAGCCGGCGAAGTCATCGGACCCGATGACCTCACGGTCAAGCAGTACCCCGTCGGCTGGCTCCCGCCGCGGTACACGCCGAGGAGCCTCATGCTCGACCTCGTCGGTCAGCCGGTCGCCTACAGCGTGAAGGAAGGGAACCCGATCCTAACGACCGACCTCGGATCCCGGTCGCGGCGGCCCGGGTCGGGTGCCCGCGGGAGGGCTCGCGATCCAGGGGATCCATCCCGGGAGTAGACGCCGCCAAAGAGCCCGCCCCGCGGACCGGCACGGCCATGGTGTCGGCATCACCCAGCGGGACTTGCCCGACCGCCGATGAGGCCGTCGTCCTCGAGCAGCCCCTGGATCACCCACGCGCAGTCCCACCGCCCCCAGTGGCCGTCGATTGGGAGCCCCGCGGGGACGGGCACCGATCCGGAGGCCTGATGCGTCGGCGGGACGGGCGCGATCGGTCGTCCGGTCGGGTCCGTGAAGACCATGTCGCCCCGCTCGATGGCGACGACGTCGAACCCCTCGTCGTGCACGAGCCGGTGGTGGAACCGGCATAGGAGCACGAGGTTGTCGAGCTTCGTCTCCCCGCCGTCGGCCCAGTGGACGACGTGGTGGGCGTCGACGAAGCGCGTGCATCGGCACCCCGGGAACCGGCAGCCCCCGTCCCGGAGCCGGAGGGCGCGGCGGACGGCGGGTGGGATCGTCCGTCGCGCGCGCCCGACGTCCAGGACGCGGCGGTCTTCGTCGACGGTCACCGGGAGGAGCTGGGCGTCGCACGCCAACCGCAGCGCCGTGGCGACCTCGACGGCCGGTCCGTCCTCGACCCGGCACTGCCCGTTGCCGATGTGGAGCACGACCTGCGTGCGCTCCCCGCCGGGGGCCGAGGCGAGGCCGTGAGCGATGGACGTCTCGGCGATCGCGACCAACGCGTCGGCCCGGTCGGGGAGGCGCAAGGGCGCTTCCGCGGAAACGTCCGGACGGTCGATTTCGTCCCCATCCCCATCCCCATCCCCATCCCCATCCGCACCCTCGTTCTCGTTCTCGTTCTCGTCCTCGTCCTCGCTCTCGATCTCGTTGTCCCTGTCGTTCTCGTTCTCCCCCGCCCACGCCTCCTCCCGCAGCGAGTCCATCGCTCCGAGGATCGCCTGCCTCACCAGCCCCCCCTCCTCCGCCG
>CAYFOA010000019.1:0-44427 GCA_964344575.1 uncultured Rickettsiales bacterium
TGGACGCCGGGAGCACCTCCCGGATCGTCTCCCTCGGGCCTCGTTCTCGACCTCGACCTCGTTCTCGTGGCCTCGACCTCGTTCTCGTGGCCTCGTTCTCGTTCTCGTGGCCTCGTTCTCGTTCTCGTTCTCGTTTCTCGTTCTCGTCTTCGTTCTCGTTCTCGTCCTCGTCCTCGTTCTCGTCGCCTCGTTCTCACTCTCGTGCCTCCCCCTCCTCGCTTCCCTACACCGCCCCCCGCGTGGCGACGAACCGCGCCATCCAGTTGCTCGGCTGCTCGTGCCGGAACTGGCTCCACCCCAGCTTCATCAGCCGCGTCCCGAACTCCTGCATGGGGACCCACCGCAGCCCATTGGTGTTCGCCATCGCGGCCTGGGCGCGGGCGATGTGGGGGAGGGTGGACCGGGCGAGGGCGACGCCGGCGACGTGGCCCCCGGGGGGGAGGACCCGGGCGAAGCGACGCATGTGGTCGAGGCCGTCGGGGAGGGCGTGGATGAGGCCGAAGTGGAGGACCGCGCGGAACGAGCCGGCGCGCAGGGGGGGGTGGTCGAGGTCGCAGGCGACGAACGCGCAGTTGACGGCGCCCTCGCGGCTGAGGCGGCGGCGGGCGATGTCGAGGTCGCCGGGGTGGTCGTCGGTGGCGACGATCACCGAGTCCGGGCAGGCCGCGGCGACGGTGCTGAGGAGCTCCCCGCGGCCGCACCCGAGCAGCAGGATCGGCTCCCCGGGGTCGTGGTCGAGCCCGCCGAGGAGGGCGTACACCTCCTCCTCGAGGTCCGTGTCGCGGTAGGCGCCGAGCCGAAGCGTCTGCTCGTAGAACTGCCAGAAGCTGAGGTCGCGCCCCTGGTGGGGGTACTCGCGGCGGCGCGGCGTGGGGGGGCGGCCGGGGGCGAAGAGTTCGAGGACGTCCCCGGCCGAGGGGAACTGGCGGTCGCAGTCGAGGCACGCGGCCCCGAATCCCCCGGGGGGCGGGGCGAGCATGCCGTCGCACGCAGGGCACTGCAGGCGGGTCAGCGCGACGTCGCGGGGAGCGGTGGCGGGCACGTGACGTCGGAGGATCGCCGCCCCCGCGCGCGTTGACAAGGGCCCGTGGTCCTGCGAAACAATCGGCGCAACTTCGAGGAGCGGAACCATGGTCGAGAACAGCGCGAACGGCGGCGGCGAGGAGCGGCCCTCCCTCCAGGAAGAAGTGGACGCGTTCGTCGAGGGCGCGGCGGGGCTGTTCGACAGCCTCCGGGACGTCTTCGTCAAGAGCCGGGAGGAGATCCTCAAGGGGGCCCGCCTCGGCAAGGTCCGGATCGACGTCTACCAGCTCCGCAAGGACCGCGAGCTGCTCCTCACGAAGCTCGGCGAGGAGGCCTGGGCGCTGCTCGAGTCCGGCGCTCTGAAGCACGAGGGGCTGGCGACGACGGGGGCGGAGATCCGGAAGCTGGACGTCCAGATCGAGGAGTTCGAGGCCGAGATCGGCGACCTCGCCACCGAGATGGCGGAGGTCGCGACGGACGAGGCCCCCGCCAACGAGCCGCCGCCGAAGAAGCCGGCGACGACCGCGAAGGCGAAGAAGCCCGCGCCGGCGAAGCAGGCGACGGCGGCGAAGGGGAAGAAGCCCGCGGCGAAGAAGGCGGCGGCGAAGAAGCCCGCGGCGAAGAAGGCGCCGGCCAAGAAGAAGGCGCCGGCGAAGAAGAAGCCGCCCGCACCGAAGAAGTCCTGACCGGCGCGCCTCTGTATTGACATCGATCGGCGGCCTGATTACTTTCCGCCGACCTTCGGGGCCATAGCTCAGCTGGGAGAGCGCTTGACTGGCAGTCAAGAGGTCCGGGGTTCGATTCCCCGTGGCTCCACCAAGCATCCGAAACGCCGCGCGCCTCCGGGCTCGCGGCGTTTCCTTTTGTGCGTTTGCGAAGTAAGCGGCTTGACGCTTTTGTGCAAGTGCACATATCGTCGTCACGTCGGTGGGCAACGGTGCCCGCCGCAACGCGGAGAAGACATGAGCAAGACGACGACCACCAAGCAGGCCGAGGCCGACGCGAAGACGGAGTCCTCGCCGGCGTGGACCAACCCCTTCGTGACGGACCCCCAGCGGGCCGCCGACGCGATGCGGGACGCGATGCTGAGCGGCCTCGACGGGATGATCGAGCTGAACGAGGAGTTCGCGCGGGCGACGAACAAGACGCTGGCCGCGATGCGCGAGCAGATCGAACGCCTCGGCCGCCCCCAGGGGCAGGCGTAGGCGGAGCGCGCGGACGATGAAGCCGCACGGTGACCCGGCTGCCGTCGCCCTGGTCGAGCCCGCCACGGGCCGGTCCCGCACGTACGCGGAGCTGGCGGCGGGGGTGGAGCGCGCGATTGTGCGACTGCACCATGGGCTCGGCGTCCGGGCGGGCGACCGGGTCGCCGTGCTGGCGCGCAACTGCGTCGAACAGGTCGAGCTGCTGTACGCGGCGGCGCACCTCGGCGCGGTCGTCGTCCCCCTGAACTGGCGCCTCGCCGCGCCGGAGCTGGAGGCGGTGCTGGAGGACTGCCTCCCGCGCGTGATCCTGGTGGACGAGGCGAGCGCCGCGCAGGTCCCGGACGAGTGGCCGTGCCGCCCGCTGGCGACCGACTTCGGCGTCGACGGGGTCGTCGTCCCGCCGCCCGCGGTGACGGGGCCGCCGACGCCGCTGTTGATCCTCTACACCTCGGGCTCCACCGGCCGCCCCAAGGGCGCGGTCCTGACGCACGGCTCGATCGCGGCCAACGCGGCGATGACGTGCGCGGCGTGGGAGCTGGACGCGTCGTGCCGGACGGTCGTTGCGGCGCCGCTGTTCCACACCGGCGGCTGGAACGTGCTGCTGCTGCCGCTGCTGTCGGTGGGAGGGACGGTGTTGCTGACCGCCGCGTTCGACCCCGACGAGGTGCTCGGCCTCGTCGAGGAGCACGCGCTGACCTGCCTCTTCGGCGTCCCCGCGATGTTCGCCGCGATGCGGCTGGGGGACGGCTTCGCGACGCGCGACCTGTCGTCGCTGGACTGGGTGATCAGCGGCGGGGCGCCCTGCCCGCTGCCGGAGATCGAGGCGTGGTGGGCGAGGGGCGTCGAGTTCCGGCAGGGGTACGGCCTCACCGAGGTCGGCCCCAACTGCTTCGCCATGCCCCGGGGGGAGGGGCTCGCGCGGGCGGGGACGGTCGGCTTCCCCGTGGACGGGCTCGAGGTCCGGCTCGGCGACGACGGCGAGCTGCAGCTCCGCGGGCCGACGGCCTGCGCGGGCTACTGGAACCAGCCGGAGGCGACGTCGGCGGCGATCGACGCGGACGGCTGGTTCGTGACGGGCGACCTCTTCGAGCGGCTGGAGGACGGCTCGTTCCGGTGCGTGGGCCGCCGCAAGGAGATGTTCATCAGCGGGGGCGAGAACGTGTACCCGGGCGAGGTCGAGCGGGTGATCGGGGGGCTCGACGAGGTCCTCGAGGCGGCCGTCGTCCCCGTCGCGGACGCCCGCTGGGGGGAGGTCGGGCACGCGTTCGTGGCGCTCCGCCCGGGGGCCCCGATCGCAGCCGGCGACGTGGTCGCCCTGTGCCGGACGCAGCTCGCGGGGTACAAGGTGCCGCGCCACGTCACGCTGCTGCCGGAGCTCCCCAAGGGGGCGACCGGCAAGATCCACAAGCCCACGCTGCAGGAGCTCGCCGCCCGATGACCGACCCGTCCCCGTTGAGCCGGCTGCTCGACCTGCAGGCGGAGTGGACGAAGCAGCTCGTCGGCTCGGCGACGGCCATGCTCGAGGCGGCCGCCCCGAAGCTGGAGGCGATGTGGGGCGGGGTGATGGCGGAGTACCGGCGGGACCTCGACGGGCTGCCGCCGTCGTCGTTCGAGGTCGACCTGAAGCCGCTCGCCGACGCCTGGACGAAGACGGCGGCGGGGACGGCGGACGAGCGCGAGCGGGCCATGGTGCGGCGCTTCACGGAGGCGATGGCGGTCAAGGCGCGCCTCGGCGCAGAGTACTACGCGGACCCCGACACGGTGGCGGTCCGGCCCACGCCGCGCGACCTGGTCCACACGGAGGGGACCGTCGAGCTGTTCCGGTACCGCGCGACGGCGCCGCAGTCCGGCGATCCGGTGCTGATCGTCTACTCGGTCATCAACCGCTCCTACATCCTCGACCTGAGCGAGGGCTGCAGCGTGGTCCGGCACCTGCTCGATGAGGGGCGGGACGTCTGGATGATCGAGTGGTCGCAGCCCCACGAGGGCGCCGACGACGCGACGTTCGACGACTACGTGCTCGCCGTGGGGGCCTGCGCGGACGCGATCCGGGAGGCGACAGGCGCGGCGCGGGTGGCGCTCTTCGGGCACTGCATCGGGGGGACGCTGGCGGCCCTGGCGGCGTCCCTGGAGCCCGCCCGGTACAGCCGGCTGCTCACGCTCACGGCCCCCTTCCGGGCCCCCGCGGAGGGGGTGGTGGCGGCGATCACGGACCCGCGCGTGTTCGACCCGGACGCGGTCGTGGGCGCGTTCGGGAAGATGCCCGCGAAGCTGATCCGGCACACGTTCATGGGACTGAAGCCGTACTACGAGCTGATGAAGTGGAAGCTGTTCGTCGGCTCCCTCGACCAGCCCGACGCGCTGGACCGGTTCGCGGCCATCGACAAGTGGGCGAACGACAACGTCGACATCCCCGCGGGGGTGTTCACGCCGTTCCTCGAGGAGGTCTTCACGACGGGCCGGCTGGCGGCGGGGGAGACGGTGATCGACGGCCACCCCGCGCGCCTGGACGCGATCGCGTGCCCGGTCCTGAACGTGGTCGGGGCGGCGGACTGGATCGTGCCGCCGGACTGCGCGCGTCCGCTGGACGAGCAGGCGCCGGAAGCCCGGTACGAGGAGCTGCCGGGCTCGCACCTGACGCTGGTGCTGGATCCCCGGATGCGGGACCGGTGGAGCCTCCTGAGCGACTTCCTGGGGACGGAGCCGGCGGCGTGACGCAGCGGCTCCGTGCGTCACTCACGGTGCTCACGGTGCTCGCCCTGGGGGCGTGCGGGCCGACGACCGCGCCGCCGGCGGACGGCGACGACGACGGCGCGCGGGACGCCTGGGGCGGCGTGGAGCTGCCCGCGGCGACCTGCGTGGGGAACGGGGACGGCGTCCTGGAGGCGTCGGAGGTGGTCCTCGCGCCGGAGCTCGCGCCGGTGGCGGCGTTCCTCGTGGACGACGCCGATCGGAGCGTGAGTGGGCTGAACTCACGGTGGAATCTCGACTTCGAGGCGGATCCGTCGGACGCGGTGAGGTTCCTCGGTCCGGAGGGTCTGGAGGGGGCGTGGTTCGAGGCGGCGTTCCCGACGTCGGACTTCCACGCGCTGACGGACGTGGGCGGTGGCGGGCGGAGCGTCTACGCGATCGGGGGAGGGGAGCTGCTCCTGACGGGGATCGCGTCCGACGAGGTGGGCGCCTTCCGCCTCGCCTACGACCCCCCGGTGCCGGTGCTCCCGGTGCCGCTGGCGGCGGGCGACACGTGGGAGGTCACGGCGGAGGCGTCGGGCTTCCACGACGGCCAGGAGTACCCCGCGGACTTCGGCCTCGCGGGGGAGGTGACGCTGGAGCACCGCTACGCCTTCGAGGTGGTCGCGCACGACGTCGTCACCCTCCCCGCGGCGGACCTCCCGGCCCACCTCGTCCGCCTCGACCTGGAGACGACGGCGGTCAACAGCATCACGGGCCCGTTCGCGTCGGAGTCGGTCCGCGTCGACCTCCTCGTGGCCGAGTGCCTGGGCGTGGTTGCCCGCCTCCGCTCGCAGCCCGACGAGTCCGACCCCGACTTCACCACCGCGGTCGAAGTCATGCGCCTGGGCCTCGACCCGGACCTCCTCCCATGACCCGTTCCTGCAAGAGCAGCTCGGTCCGGGCTACCGATCCCCCGGTCCCACTCCCCCCGTCTTGCCGATCCCTCGCCGTCCAGATCGAACTTCCCTTCCCCCCTTCCCCAATTCCACCCTTCCCACGGAATGAACGGGTGCGGATCTCCGCCTGCGGAGAGGACCGGTCTCACCGTTCTTTCATTGGGAAGGGGGGAAGCGGGGAAGGGGGGAAAGCGGCGGTGATCTGGACGGGGAGGGATCGGCGGAGCCGGAAGGGAACCTGGAGATTGGGGAGGGCGTTGATCTGGGCGGCGGTGTTCTGGTGCGCCGGGTGCTTGAAGTACCAGGGGTTGCCGGCCGACTATTCGTCGGACGAGGACGCGCGGTCGATCGTGAGCGTGGACGGCGTGGACGTGCACGTCGCCGTGGACGGCCCTGAGGACGCTCCCGCGGTCGTCATGGTGCACGGGTTCGCGTCGTCGCTCGCGGTGTGGGAACTGGTGCTGCCGAGGCTGGTCCAGGACCACCGGGTGGTGCGGTTGGATCTGCCCGGGTTCGGGCGATCGTCGCGGTACGAGGGCGACTACTCGCGGGCCGCGCTGGCCGAGGCGGTGGTCGGCGTGATGGACGCGGTGGGCGTGTCGGAGGCGGACCTCGTCGGGCACTCGATGGGGAGCAGTGTCGTCCTCACGGTCGCTCACGCGCACCCCGCGCGGGTCCGCCGCGTGGCCGTCGCCGCGCCCTGGCTGTACGAGGACCAGGTCCCCTGGAGCCTCCGCGACGCGCGGCGCCCCGGCGTGGGGGAGATGATCTTCGGGCTCTGGTTCGTCGAGCACCTCGACTGGCGGCTGCGGCTGGGGTTCGCCGAGCCGGACAAGTGGGTCACCGAGGAGGTCGTCCAGCGCGGCCGCGCGCAGCTCACGCGGGAGGGGAGCCGGGCGGCGGCGCTGGACGTCATCCGCGGGCTCGATCTCCCCGCGCTCGAGCCGGCCCTCCCCGCGATCGCGGCGCCGACGCTCGTGATGCAGTGCGACGGGGACGTCGTCGCCCGCCCCGAGTACGCGGAGCGGCTCGCGGGGACGCTCCCCCAGGCGCTGCTCGAGCCGGTCTCCGACTGCGGCCACTTCCCCATGATCGAGCGCTCCGAGTGGTTCGCGGAGCGCCTCCGGTGGTGGTTCGGATGAGCTCGCGTGCAGCCCTCACGCTCGTCCTCACGGCGCTCCTCGCGGTGCCCGCGGGGGCGTCTGCGACGGAGGCAGGGGGGCTGCGGCCGGTGCCCGAGCACGCGGGCGGGGCGCGGAAGGCGACGTTCACGCTGGACGGCTACTTCCGGACGCGCGGGGCGCTGCTCCACAACCTCGACCTCGACCGCGGTCCGACGCCGACGACGGGGGAGCCGATCTACCCGGTCCCCCCGGGCGGCGGGCAGGTGCTCGGCAGCGCGGACGCCCGGCTCCGGCTGGACCTCGGCGTGCACGTCGGGGACGTCGCGCGGGCGCACCTCCGGGTGGACGTGCTCGACGGCCTCGTCCTCGGCTCGACGCCGGAGGGGTTCCCGCCGGTGCGCTGGTCGCAGACGGGGTGGGCGTCGTCCCGGCAGGTGCCGCCGTCGTCCGGGCTGAACGGGTTCGTCGACTCGATCCGGGTCAAGGAGGCGTACGGCGAGGTGCTCACGCCCGTGGGGACGGTCGTCTTCGGGCGGATGGAGCTGCCCGCGTGGGGGCTGGGGATCGTGACGGGGCGGCCCGAGGACCTGGACGACGACTGGGACGACCCGGTGGACCGGCTGGCGTTCGCTACGTCGCTGGCGGACCACCTGCTGGCGGTGTCGTTCGACATCAGCGCGGCGGGCCCGACCTCGGCGCACAGCCGGGGGAGCCGGACGCCGGGGCAGGCGGTCGACCTCGACCTCGCCGACAACGCGTACACGTTGAGCGTGGCGTTCGGGCGGCTCCACGAGGATCACGCGATCGCGCGGCGGCGGGCGGCGGGCAAGGCGACGTTCTCGTACGGGGCGTACGCGACGTGGCGGTTCCAGCGGGCGGACCTGCCGGGCTTCTACCTGGCCGGCGTGGACGGCTTCGACGCGGAGTACGACGAGGACGACGCGGTGGCGCGGGAGCTCCACGCGGTGCTCGGGGATGGCTGGCTCCGGCTGCACGCGGGGCCGGTCCGGCTGGAGCTGGAGGTGGCGTACCTCTGGAGCCGCGTCGGGGACCCCTCCGGCGACGCGAGCGTGAGCCTCCCGGCGCTCCGGGCGTCGCAGCTGGGGGGCATGTTCGAGGCGGAGGTCGAGCCGGTCCGGGATCGGCTCTGGGTGCAGCTCGGCGTCGGGCTGGCGACGGGCGATGACGCGCCGGGCCTGGGGGTCGCGCCGCCGGTGGGGCAGGTGACGGGTCAGCCGGGCGACCTGGACGCGCCGCAGTTCGACCTCGGCGACGACCTCACCCTCAACAACTTCCGCTTCCACCCCGGCTACCGCGTCGACCTCGTCTTCTGGCGCTCGATCGTGGGCGCGGTGACGGACGCGTTCCTGGTCCGTCCGGAGCTCCGCTGGCGCGCGTCGCCCGCGCTGTCGGGGACGGTGTCGGTGCTCGTCTCGGCGGCGATGGAGCCGTCGTCCACCCCCACCGGCGAAGCGCTCTACGGCGGCGAGATCGACCTCTCGGTCCAGTGGACCCCCGTCGCCGGCTTCGTCGCCCGCGGCGAATACGGCCTCTTCCTCCCCGGCGCGGCCCTGAACCACCCCGTGGAGGGCTGGCAAGCCAAGCCCGCCCAAGCCTTCCGAGGAACCCTGGCGGTGATCTGGTGATGCGGTGATGCGGTGTCTGGATCGGAGGATTGCGTATTACCGCGATCGCAAACGCTTCACGGAACGGCATCCAACCCGGTGTCTGGAACGGAGCATTGCGCTTTGCGGGGGGCTGGCGACGGTCCTCGGCGGGCTCGCGGGGTGTGCGGGACCGGTGAACCCGGAGCCCGAAGGGGACGGTCCGGCGGCGGTGGTGCCGGACTGCTCGATCACGGCGGACGACGCGATCACGTCCGACGAGTGGCCGCTGGTCCCCGGGATCGCGGCGACGTACGTCCGCAACGCACCGGGGGAGGCGTTCACGTTCCCGCCGGGCGGCGACTTCCGCGACGGCCCCGACGGCGCCGGCGCGACGTTCGTGACGAAGGACCCGGCGGACGCCTGGTACGCGGCCTGGTTCCCCGGCGCGGAGATCGCGTCGCCGCTGCTCGTGGAGACCCCCGAGCTCGTGGGGGTCTACCGGTTCGATGAGGCGGCGGGCGAGCTGCTGCTCCTCGGCGTCACCACGAAGACGGAGGTCCCCGCCGCCCAGCGCACGTTGATCGTCTACGACGAGCCGGTCGTGACGATGCGGTTCCCGCTGACGCCGGGCCTGACGTGGGGCCAGACGGCGACGTTCCGCGACGCGACGATCGCGGGGGTGCCGAACGCGGGGGTGGAGGATTGGCACTTCGCGGTGGCCGACGACGTCACGGCGGCGACGCTCCCCGGCGACATCGGCGTCGAGCAGGTCCTCGTGGTCACCTCGACGCTGACCCGGACGGCGGCCGTGAGCCTCGGTCAGCCGACGATGACGACGGAGCGTGAGTCGTGGATGGCGCCGTGCTTCGGGGAGATCGCGGGGCGGTCCGACGACGAGTACCGGCGGCTGGTCCCCTAGCCCCCGCGCAGGGCCTTCATCAGCTCGGCCATCTGGTCCTTGAGCGCGGCCACGTCGGCCGCCAGATCGCCCTCGTGTTCGTTCTCGTGTTCGTTCTCGTGTTCGTTCTCGTTCTCGTTCTCGTTCTCGTGTTCGTTCTCGTTCTCGTTCTCGTGTTCGTGACCGGGCTTCCTCGTCGTCGGGCCCGTCCCCATCCCGAACCCCCGGAACGCCGCCTCCGCCATGTCCATCCACGCCTTCCCCGCCGGCCCGACCGCCCCCATCCACGCCTCGCCCGCCGACAGGAACTGCCGGATCGACTGCGACAGGAACGCCGCCGTCCCGCTCGCTTGCGCGGTGCCCTGCACGCGGATGACGTGGTGCAGCAGCTCGATCGGGAGCAGGTTCAGCCGCTCCTGCTCCTCGAGGATGACCTGCAGCAGCACCTGCCGCGTCAGGTCCTCGCCCGTCTTGGCGTCCACGACCTCGACCACCCGCCCCGATCGGACCGTCGTCGCCAGCTCCGCCAAGGTGATGTAGCGGCTCTGCTCGGTATCGTAGAGGCGGCGGTTCGCGTACTTCTTGATGCGGAGCGTCTGTTGCATTGCGACAAGCCTATCCGCCGTGTAGGCTCGCGTCATGTTGCAACGCACCATCACGCAGTCCTTCGGGTTGGCCACGCGCGCGGCCCGCTTCTGGAACGAGGTCGTCCCCGGGCCCGAGCACGAGCCGGCGTGGACGACGCCCCACTCGGTCGTCCTCGAGGACGCGGCCTTCGCCCTGCGCGACTTCGGCGGCGGGGCGCCGGGCTCGGACTTCCCGCTCCTCATCGTGGCCCCCGAGGTCAACGGCTCCACCCTCGCGGACTACGGCCCCGGCCAGTCCCTCGTCCAGGTGGCGAAGGGGGCAGGCTTCGGCCGGGTCTGCGTCCTCCACTGGAAGCAGATCACGACGGCGACGGCGGACCGCGACGTCGACGACTCGATCGCCGACATCGTGCGCTGCATCGAAGCGCTCGGTGGGCGGGCGCACCTCGTCGGGATCTGCCAGGGGGGCTGGGAGTCGGCGATCGTGGCGGCGATCCGCCCCGACCTCGTGGCGAGCCTGACGCTGGCGGGGGCGGCGATCGACTTCCGCGCGGGGGACGGGGCGATCACCCGGCTCGTCGACTGCGTCCCCCCGGCGGTCTACCGCGCGTTCGTTGCGTCGGGCGGCGGCGTGATGCGCGGCGAGCTGCTCCGGTTCGGCTTCGACAACCTCCAGTTCGTCCGCCGCCGCCTCGTCGACCCCCTCCGCCTGTGGAACAACCTCGACAACGGCACCCACCTGGAGCGCCGCGCCCGGATGGACCGCTGGTACCGGGTCGCGAAGGACCTCCCCGGCCCGCAGTACCTTCGTGTGGTGGAGGAGCTGTTCCGCGGCAACCGCCTGATTCACGGGACGTTCGAGGTCTTCGGCGCCCCCGTGGACCTCACGCGCGTGACCTGCCCGATCGCGATGGTGGCGGGCAGCGCGGACCACATCACGCTGCCGGAGCAGGTGTTCGCGATGGGGGACGTCGCGAGCAGCGAGCAGGCCCGCGAGTTCCTCATCCCCGGCGGCCACATCGGCCTCGTCGTAGGCAGCCGCGCCCAGCGGGATCACTGGCCGTCGATCTTCGAATGGATCCGGGACACGGCGGAGGTCGCGGCGGCATAGTCCGCCCATGACCGACCCGCTCGTCCTGCACTCCTTCGGCGTCAACGACCGCTCCGGCAAGCTGCGCTGGCTCTGCCACGAGCTCGAGATCCCCCTCGAGGAGGCCCGCGTCAAGCCCGGCGACCACTACAAGGCGCCGTACACGGAGCTGAACCCGTACAAGATGATCCCCGCCGCGCAGTGGCGCGGGGAGACCCTGATCGAGTCGACGGCGTCGTCCACGTACATCGCCGAGCAGTTCCCCGAGGCCGGCGTCGTCGTCGCCCCCGGAGAGCCCGACCGGCGCGCCTACCTGACCTGGGTCGCCCTGTTCGCGGAGACGTTCGAGTCCCGCCTCGTCGAGTACCTGCTGTCGTCCTACGAGTGGATCGACGCGGCCTTCCAGACGACGACGAAGGCGACCGTGAAGCACCGCCTCCCCGTCCTCCTGGAGCACCTCCCCGCCGAGGGCTTCCTCGTCGGCGACCGCTTCACCCTCGCCGACATCGAGGCCGCCTACTCCCTCCGCCTCGCCATCGCCGCGAAGCTCCTCACGATCGACGACGTCGGCGGCTACCTCCGCCCCCTCATGGCCCGCCCCGCGGCGAAGCGCGCGGAGTTCTTCAGCTCCATCGAAGCATGAGCCCGACGGTCCTCGCCGTCGCCCTGTTCGTCGTCGGCCTGGGCGTGTGCGGGATCCGGTTCGGGACCGGGCCGAAGGACGACGCCCCCCCCGGCAGACCTCCTGGGGTACTGGCGCAACGAGGCGCCGGGGCCGGCGTTCCTGCTCGTGTACCCCACGACGGGGTGGCTGTTCGCCGCCTCGATCGCCCTCGGCGCGGCCGGCGTCGGGGCCCGTCCACGACACGCCGCCGCCGTCCTGGCGGGCGCGCTCCTGATCGTCGTGCTCACGCTCACCGCCTCCCGCCTCGGCGAGCGCCTCGAACGAGATCGCGCCGCCGTCGTGCTGAAGCCGGTCCGCTCGCTGCGGCTGTTCTGGATCGCGATCGTCGCCTGGGAGGCGTTTCAGCTGCTCGGGTCCCAGGCGTGACACGATCGAGCGTCACGGCCCCGGACCGCCCCGGAGGACGTGGAAGGCGCCGGCGTGCTCCCCGGCCGCCGTTGTCCGCGCGGGTTCGCTGACCACCAGGTCGCCGTAGCCGTCCCCGTCGGCGTCGCCGAGGCCGACGAGGCGCGGGTTGCGGATCGTCGCTCGCTCGAGCCCGCGGATCCGGGCGTCGGCGTCGGTCAGGCCCAGCGTCGAACCGTCGAGGGACTCGATCTCCCAGAGCGCCGCGACGGCTTCCCCCTCGGCCGGCCACACCAGCCCCACCGTGGGGAGGCCATCTCCGTCGAGATCGCCCAGCACGCTCGCCCCGATCACGTCGATCGACAGCGGCAGGGCCCATGGCCCGCCCCTCAGCGTCAGCGCGACGTCGTTCAGGTCGTGGTCCCCGGGCTGCGGCTCCCAGATCCAGGCCACTGCGTCTCCGCCCGGGATCGGTCCTTCGAGGCCGCTCATTACGAGCTCCGTGACCCCGTCCCCGTCGACGTCCCCGAGCACGTGCAGGTCGAAGCCCATGCCGCCGTGCTCCGCCGAGAAGCCCGAGATCGTCGCCCAGGCGGCGGACTGATCGACCTCGCCGGGGACCAGCCCGCTGAACAGCCAGACCCGCCCCGTGTAGCCGTCCCGGTTGGGGTCGCCGACCGCGATCTCGGGCGCGCCGTCGCCGTTGACGTCGGGCAGGCCGACGACCGAGAACCCCCAGCTGTATTCGTCGCCGTGAAGCACCATCGCCGCGTCGTCGGGGGCGAGGCTCACGGCGGGTCCTCCCAGGAACACGAACACCTGCCCCGCGGGGGAGGGGAAGTCCGTCGCCGAGATCGCGATCTCGGCGATGCCGTCGCCGTCGAGGTCGGGGAGGGTTGCGACCTCCAGGCCGTAGAGTTCCACGTCTTCCGCCTGCCCCGTGGCGACGGCGTCCGTCAGCTCGAGCGGACCGTCGATCGGCCCCGCGAACAGGTGCACGGAGTCCGTGTCCAGGTCGACGAGCAGCAAGTCGTCGCGCCCGTCTCCGGTGACGTCCCGCCCCGTCGCGATGGCGAACGGCTCCACCGGTCCGCCGAGGACGGCGTCGGCCGACTCGGTGGTCGGACCCGCCGCGAGCGGCTCGGCGAACCAGAAGGCGCCCTCCGAGACCGGCCAGTACTCCGGCCGCACGACGAGCCCGGCCGCGTCCGACGGGCCCAGGGCGCCGACCGCCAGGCCGCGCCCCAACCCGGCGCCCTCCTCCAGGCCTTCGACCGTCACCGGATCGAAGTCGTCGACGTCCCCCACCCCCCAGATGCCGCACTCCGGCGCGCGGCCGTTGCAGTCGTTGTCCAGCCCGTCCGTGCAGACCTCGGTTGCGCCGGGGTGCACCGCCGGGTCCTCGTCGTCGCAGTCACCGTCCGTGCCGGCGTACCCGTCCGGCGCGTCGCAGGCCTCCACCGGCGCGCCGCCCTCGTCTCCGAAGCCGTCGCCGTCCCCGTCCGGCCACCACGTCGACGGGTACAGCGCGCCCTCGCCGTCCACCGTCCCGTCGCAGTCGTTGTCCAGCCCGTCACAGACCTCCGCCGCCCCCGGCCTCACCAGCGTCCGGGAGTCGTCACAGTCGAGGCTGTTCGCGACGAACCCCGGCGGCGCCGCGCACGCCTCCACCGTGGTCGCCGCGTCCCCGTACCCGTCCCCGTCCCCATCCGCGTACCACGTCTCCAGCTCGTCCGGCAGCGGCAGATCCACCGCTCCGTCGCAGTCGTTGTCGAGCCCGTCGCAGATCTCGACGGCGCCCGGACGGACCTGCCAGTGCGCGTCGTTGCAGTCGTCCCCCCCGCACCGCGGCGCCGGCTCCCCGTCCCGGTCGGCGTCGCAGTCCCGCTCCGGCGCGCAGCCCACCGCGACCGCCAGGAGCAACGCCCCGCCCCACGCTCGGTCCACAATCACCACCCGGCCAGCTTACGGTCGTTCTCAGAGGCCGTTTCGGTTTCTCAGGCAAACCGAAACCCGCGCTGAGACCCCTCAGCCCCCCTTTCGGTTTGCCTCACAAACCGAAACCCCGGCTGAGACCGCCTAGAAGTCGTAGTAGACGAAGCTCAGCTGCTCCCCCGTCCCCAGCAGCAGGCACGCCGCCGCGATCGCGCCGAGGACTGCCGCCTGGGCCACCGGGTTCAGCGCCGCGTAGCGCTCCCTCGCCCGGTCCTGCCACTCGTCCGGACTCAGGTGGATCGCCAGCCCCACCACCATCACCCCCAGCGCCAGCGGCGCGAACCTCGGCATCAGCATCGTCGCGTCCCACAGCCCCGCCACGTACTCCCCCGTCGTGGGGAAGTCCGGGCTCCGGAACAGCACCCGCGCGAGCACGATGAAGTGGAACGTGAGCAGCCACCGCCAGAGGTGCTGCCACCACCCCGGGGGGACGTCGTCCGGGTCCCGGCCGTGGCCCTTGCGGAAGTAGCGGTGGATCACCATCGCCGTCCCGTGGAGGCAGCCGTACACCACGAAGTTCCAGCTCGCCCCGTGCCAGATCCCCAGGATCACGAACGTCACGAACAGGTTGAAGTAGACCCGCCCCGCCGCCTTCCGCGCGCCCCCCAGCGGGAAGTACACGTAGTGCCGCACCCACAGGCTCAGCGTGATGTGCCACCGTCGCCAGAACGCCGTCACGTTCGTCGCCTTGTACGGACGGTTGAAGTTCTCCGGGAGGTTGAACCCGAACAGCTTCCCGCTGCCGATCGCGATGTCCGTGTAGCCGCTGAAGTCGTAGTAGATCTGCAGCGTGTAGGCGTACAGACCAAGAATCAGCTCCACCCCCGTGAAGTTCTGCGGGTCCGTGAAGAGCGGGTCCACGATCCCCACCCGGAGGATGTCCGCGAGCACGATCTTCTTGAACATCCCGCGGCCGATCCGCCACAGCCCCTCGCTGACCTGGTCCTCCGACAACAACGGCAGCCGCCGCAGCTGCGGCAGCATCTCGTGCCCCCGCACGATCGGACCCGCGATCAGCTGGGGGAAGAACGTGATGAACGTCGCGAACCGCAGCGGGTCCGTCTCCACCGCGTCCCGACGGCCCACGTCGATCACGTACGCCACCGCCTGGAACGTGAAGAACGAGATCCCGATCGGCAGCGGCAGCCGGTGGTCCGGCAGGTCCCACCCCAGCACCGCCGACAGGTCCCCCGACAGCCAGTTCCAGTACTTGAAGACGATCAGCGGCAGCAGCAGCAGCGGGATCGCCACCGCGTAGGCCCGCCCCCGCGGCAGCCCCCGCGTCCGCCGATCCTCCACCCAGTGCGACGACGCCCACGCCATCGCGACCACGCCCAGCAGCACCGCCAGGTACTCCACCTTCCACGACGCGTAGAAGAGGATCGACGCCACCCCCAGCACCGCCAGCCGCCACCGGCGGGGGACCAGCCAGTACAGGACCACGCACAGCGGCAGGAACAGCAGGTAGTCCAGCGTCGGGAACAGCACCGCGGCCGGACTCTACTCCCTCGCAGGCCGTCTGGCAGAATCGCAGGCGTGAGCGATGACCGCGCCGTCCACCGAAACGAGCTCCGACGCCTCGCCGTCGTGGGCGGCCTCTGCCTCCTCCTCGCCTCCGCCACCTACCTCCCCATCCCCCGCGCCGACGAGGTCCGCCCCTGGCTCCCCGGCGAGGACCTCCCCCTCGTCCACCTCCTCCTGCCGTCCGACCGCGTCGTCCAGGAGACCGAGACCGGCGAGCTCGCCCTGCTCGACGCCGCGCCGCTGGCCGAGGCCCCCACCCCCGCGCCCGACACGCCTGCCTCCCGGCTCCCCCGCCGCGACGGCGCCGTCGCCACCGCCGTCGAGCTCCCCGACGCCGCCCCGCACGCCCTCGATCCCTTCTTCGAGGCGCTCTCCCGTGCCGAGGGGGGCGAGCCCGGCCGCATCGTCCGCGTGCTGCACTGGGGCGACTCCACCATCGCCGCCGACGGCATCTGCCGGACCGTCCGGAGCCGCCTCCAGGACCGGTTCGGCGACGGCGGCCCCGGCTTCCTGAGCGTCCACGTCGACACCCGCTGGCAGATCCGCCCCGGCGTCCTCCGCTACAACGACGACTCCGACTGGCAGACCTACAACGTCACCTTCGCCGGCAGCGACGAGTGGCGGTACGGCCTCGGCGGCCACGTCAGCACCGCCGAGGGGGAGGCGTCCGTCACCCTGGGAGGCACCAAGCGCGAGGACGGATCGCGCCAGAAGCTCCACCGGTTCGACGTCTACTACCAGGCCCGCCCCGACGCCGGCAGCGTCAGCGTCGTCCCCCGCGGCACCGGCGGCGCGAAGATCAAGACCTCCGCCGACCGCGTCCAGGACAGGTTCCGCGAGGTCACGTCGGCGGCCGGCAGCGACAAGCTCTGGATCAAGACCCACGGCGACGGCCCCGTCTCGCTGTACGGCGTCGCCCTCGAGACCGCCGGCCCGGGCGTGACCTGGGAGACGCTCGGGGTCGCGGGGTCGTCGATCGCGTCGATCATCAACCACCAGGGCCGCGTCCACCTCAAGGGCCAGGTGGAGCGCCGCCGGCCCGACCTCATCGTCTACCAGACCGGCGGCAACGAGCTCGACTACCCCGACCTGCAGCGCGGGGACGGCCTGGCCTACAAGGCGAAGTACCTCGAGGCGCTCGGGAAGATCCGCGGCGGCGCGCCCGACACCCCGTGCCTGATGATCGGCCCGATCGACCAGGGGACCCGGGTGCGCGGCAAGGTCATCTCGCAGCCCGCCCTGGAGAAGCTCATCGGCCTGCAGCGGACCGCCGCGAACGAAGCGGGGTGCGCGTTCTGGGACGCGCGCGGGGTCATGGGTGGGGACGGCGGGTTCGCGCGCTGGATCCAGCACGAGCCGCAGCTCGCGAGCACCGACCTGCTGCACCTCACGTCGGACGGGTTCGACCTGGTCGGCGACTCGCTCGCGGACGCGATCCTCGACCGCTACGACCGGTGGCGGGAGGCGAATCCGAGGTT
The DNA here is from genome assembly GCA_964344575.1 of uncultured Rickettsiales bacterium. Lineage (GTDB taxonomy): Bacteria > Myxococcota_A > UBA796 > UBA9615 > UBA9615 > JAAESI01. The sequence goes on from CAYFOA010000019.1 coordinate 17,191, forward strand.
CGGGTACGTCCCCGCGGACGTCGACGACGTGTGGTCGGAGCCGCCGTCAGAGGACCGACTCGAAGACCAGCGACCCGAAGTCGACCCCGAAGGGGACGCACCAGACGCTCAGCGCTGAGAAGTCGTCCAGCGAGATCCCCTCGGGGAGGGGCACCGTCAGGGCGACGTTCTCGTAGGGGCCGTTCTCCCGCAGGTCCTGCGAGATCACCCGGTAGTCCTCGAACCCGTCGTCGGTGTCGACCACGAACCTCACGTCCACCCCGTCGCCGTCGAAGCTGAAGTCCATCAGCTCGATCGTGCAGTCGTCCTGGATCCGCGCGGTCCCCGCGACGTCGTGCTGGTAGGTGCGGAACTCCGCCTCCAGCCCGACCTTGTCGTGGGTCGCCGCGCAGTTCTCCTGCATCGGGCCGGGGTCGAGGTCGCGGCCGGCGCCGCCGCAGGCGACGAGGGAGGGGAGGGCGAGGGCGAGGAGGAGCGTGCGGGTCATGGACCGGGGTACGTGGGGTCGCCCCCGCCGGTTACACCCTCCGACTTCGCCGGCACCCGGAGCGCGTCGATCGCGGCGACGAACCGGTCCGCGCTGTAGACGTAGCCCGCGCGGGTGAAGTGGATGCCGTCGCGCGCCGCGTAGGGCTCCTCGAGGAGCTGCCACACGCGCATGCTCCCGGGGCCGCCGCTGACCTGCTGCCAGTCCCAGAACGCGCACCCGAACTGCGGCGCCAGGTCCCGCTGGACCGCCGCCACGTCCGCCGTCCGCGGCCACGTCGTCCAGACCCCGCGGATCCGCTTCGTCCGGTCCGACGGCCCCACGAGCACGCACGGCGTCGTCGGTCGCGCCTCCCGTAGCTGCGTCAGCGTCCCCGTCAGGTCGTCCCGGTACTCCTCCATCGTGTACTTGGGGTCCGCCGCCTCGTTCGTGCCGTAGGCGAGGACCACGAGGTCCGGGTCCAGCGCGTTCAGCCCCGCCGCGAACATCGTCGGGTCCCACCTCAGCCAGTCCCGCGCGCGGCGGCCGCGGATCCCCATCGCGTCCACCAACGCCCCGCCGCCGCTCCGCTCCAGGCTCGCCCCGAAGATCCGGACCTCCGCGTCCCCCGCGGGGGAGACCTTGATCCGGTGGGGGCCGTCGTTCAGCCGGATCCGCGTCCGCTGCAGCGACGGGCCGGGGACGTCCGTCGAGATCGCCCGCGTCGTGGCGCCGTCCACGTCCACCCGGAGCGTCCCCCCGCCGGCGCGCCCCAGGGTGAACAGATCGACCGTCTCGATCGCCCGCCCATGGGGGTTCTCGCGGGTGGTCTCCATCCAGCCGAAGTCCGCGTGAGTACTGGAACTCACGCTCATTCCCGCGAACCCGTAGAGGCCGTCGTCGCGGCCCCTCCGCTTGCCCGCCCAGTCGGCCCGCCAGCCCGACGATCGGCAGAGGTTGACGTCCTGGCCGCGGTAGCCGCGGTACAGCGCCGCGGGGAGGATGAAGCCGTGGCCGAGGTCGCCCCAGCGGTCCTGGAGGACGCGGCGGATGCGGCCCGTCCACCAGTCCGCCGACGTGTGGGAGGCGCCGTAGAAGCTCAGGCGGATCCGCTCGCCGGCGTCGCCCCGCTCGAACACGGCCGCGATCGCGGCGAGGACGTCGGGGGGTCCCTCCAGGGGGACGAGGGGGAGCTCGGCGGGGCGCGCCGCGGGGACGTCGGGGGGCGTCGGGGGCTCCTCGGCGGGGGTGGCGGGCTCGGCCGACGGCGTGCCCGGCTCGGAGGTTGTCCCCGGCTCCGGCGGCGGCTCCGGCGGCGGCAGGTCGAGCGCCTCGCGGCACGTCGGGTGCTGGGGCGGGCCCGCCGCCTCGGGGATGAAGAGGGTCTCCGACGGCTCCAGCGCCAGGGCGGCGCCCGCGATCAGGGAAACAGCAAAGAGAGCGACGATCGTGCGCATGACCTACTGGGTGTACTCAACAGAGTAGACACAAACGCTGTTGCCGCCTCCCCCCTTCTTGCCCTGGGACGTCGTCCACACCTGGGTGCCGTCCGGACTCACGGCCAGTCCGACGGTGTAACTGTCTGTTCTCACGCGACTCACGATGTTCATCGTCGCGCTGTCGATGACGACGATTTCGCTGCTCCCGTTCACCGCCGCGAAGATGTACTCGTCCCCGGGGCCGGTGGAGATCGTCCGCGCGCCGGTGCCGACGTAGGCCGCCTGCCAGCCCTCGACGGTCACCCGCTTCCGCTCGGCGGAGCGGAGCGCGTCGACCACCGCGGACAGCTCGATCCGGCTGACGTAGCCGCTGATGTTGCTGCTCACGAAGAGCGTCTCGCCGTCCTCGGAGACGACCAGGTGGCGGGGTGTCGGCTTCATCCCGAGGACGGTGCCGAGGTAGTCGCCGGACTCGACGTCGAACCCGGCGATCCCGCCGCCCCCCATGCGGGCGACGAGAAGCGTCTTGGAGTCCGGCGTGAAGACGGTTCCGCGGAGGCAGTAGCCGCAGGCCTTGTCCCGGTCCTCGCCCTGGAGCCCGACCTGGCTGAGCTTCTTCTCCACGACGAGCTGGGACTCCCGGTAGGCGAACGTCGCGGGGTCGCCGCTGCTGACGTCGATCATCGCGACGGTGTTGTTCCCCCAGTGGGTCACGGCGAGCCAGTTGCCGTCCGGGGAGGCCGAGACGTACTTGGGGATGGGGCCGGTCGGGATCACGCGGACGATCGTGTCGGTCTCGGTCTCGATCACCGCGACGGCCGACGGCGACGTCCCCCCGCCGTCCCAGTCGCGCCGGTAGTAGGGGACCCAGAGGTACTTCCCCCCGTGGGAGATCTCCGACTCGACCGGCTTGCCCGAGAAGCGGTTGACGTCGCCGCTGCTGTGCTTCTTGTAGAAGACGTAGTCGAAGGCCGTCGTGAGCCCCTGGAAGAGCGCCGAGCTCTCGGACGTGAAGCGGTGCCGGATGACCGACTGCTTGGCGAGGCTCGCGGCGTCGTAGACGACCGTCCGGAAGCCTTCGAGGCTGTTGACGTAGACCTTGGCGCCGTCGGCGCTGAAGCGGGCGGACTTCGGCGAGTAGATGTCCTTGTCGTAGTGGTCGCCCTCGCCGGTGGGCTCCGCCTTGTAGTTCTGGAAGCGGGCGACGAGCGTCAGCTGCACGGGCGCCTTGTCGGGGCGGGAGGCCGTCTGCATGGGGACGCGGATCGAGTCGGACGACGGCGACTTGGAGCGCCGCTGCTGGTCCTTGGCCTGGGTCAGCCACGTCCTCGCGTCCCCGTGGGACGGGTCGAGCTCGAGGGTCTTGCTCCACGCGTCGACGGTGGCGTCCCACGCGCCGCGGGACCAGTAGGCCCAGCCGATCTCGTAGGTGCAGGCGAGGCAGGCGGGGTCGAGCTCGAGGCAGCGTCGGTAGTCAGCGAGGGCGGCGCCGCTGTCGCGGGACTTCATCGCGGCGAACCCGGCCCGGTAGGCGGCGGTGGCCTCGTCGGTGGAGCAGGTGGCGGACTCGTCGGCGGCGGCGGCACCCGCCGTCAGGGTGACGACGAGGGCGAGGAGCAGGGCAGGGGAACGCATCAAGGGGGTAGGACCGAGCTCGGGGGGGCGGGGGGCCGGGACGGAGGGTAGCCGAACGGGGTCTCTCGGGGGAGGGAGCCGGGAGAGCTCTCGCAACCGAAGCGCAGGACGCGCGAGAGGTCGCGGGACGCCGCAGGCGGCGCGTCCGCAGGATGGGCGCCAGGACGGCGCCCACAACGACCGCGACGAGCGACGACACGCGTCGGGTGGGGGTGATCTGGACGGGAGATCGTCAGATGCCGGGGCGTTCGTGTCCTTGTCTCACGCAAAGGCGCAAAGGCGCAAAGAGGCCGACCTGGACGGGAGGAGAGCCAGATTCCGGATCCTCGATCGGGTCTTGGGGTCCAGCAGGCTCGCCGTCCTTGCGCGATCGTCTCCCGTACTTCCTTCGCTTCCCTTGCGAGGCCGCTGGACGCGGCCCTTTGCTTCCTTTGCGTAGCGAGTCCTGGACGGACGAGCCCCAAGAGTCGCGAGCAGGACGCCGCCGATCCGCGGCGATCGGCTGCCGGGAGCTGATCGGCCCACCCGCGTCCGTTGTCATCGGCGGCGGCGAACCCGGAGGAGCACCAGCAGCGTCAGCGCGGTCGGCCCCGGGTCCGACGCGAACGCGCTGCTGCACCCCTCGCAGTCCGGCCCCCCGAAGTCGCAGTCGTCCGCGTCCGCGTCGTCGATCGTCCCGTCGCAGTCGTTGTCCACGCCGTCCGCGCAGTCCTCCCGCGCGTCCGGGTGGGACTGGGCGTCGAGGTCCTCGCAGTCCTCGCCCCCGCACGCCTCCTTGTCGAAGCCGTCGCCGTCCGCGTCGCGCACGATGCCGTCGTCGATCACCTCGTCGCAGTCGTCGTCGACCCCGTTGCAGACCTCGTCCGCGCCGGGGAACACCCCCGCGTCCTCGTCGTCGCAGTCCCCGTCGCACGACGGCACCCCGTCCAGGTCGAGGTCGTCCTCGCCCCCCTCGAACAGCTCCCCGTCGCAGTCCGTGTCCACGCCGTCGCAGATCTCCGGCGCGTCCGGGTGGATCCCCTGCGCGTCGTCGTCGCAGTCCGTCCCTCCGCAGGTCGCGTCGTAGTGGCTGTCGTCGTCCGCGTCGAGCTCCCAGGTCTCCCCGTCGCAGTTCAGGTCGACCCCGTCGCAGAGGTCCTCCGCGTCCGGGAAGACGGCCGCGTCCTCGTCGTCGCAGTCCTCCCCGCCGCACGCCTCGCCCGCTGCGCCGTCGCCGTCCACGTCGTGGGGGAGGTCCTCGCCGTCGCAGTCCTGGTCGAGCCCGTCGCCGCACACCTCGTCGCCGCCCGGCCGGACCGTCGCGTCCGCGTCGTCGCAGTCGTCGCACGCGTTGCTGCCGTCGCCGTCGTCGTCCGCCCCGGGGTGGACCGCGGGGTCGTCGTCGTCGCAGTCGTCGCCGAGGCAGTCCGGCGCGAACCAGCCGTCCCCGTCCGCGTCCACGTTGTCCAGCAGCCCGTCGCAGTCGTTGTCGATGAAGTCCCCGCAGAGCTCGTCTTCGTCCGGGTTCTGGTAGTCCGCGTCGTCGTTGCAGTCCTCGCAGGCGTGGAACCCGTCCCCGTCGTCGTCGATCCCGGGGTTGATCAGCGACGTCGTGTCGTCGCAGTCCGTCCCCCCGATGCACTCCGCGTTGGTGTAGCCGTCCCCGTCGAGGTCGGCGATGTCGTCCGCGCCGTCGCAGTCCTGGTCGATCCCGTCGCCGCAGATCTCCGGGAGGTCGGGCGACAGCAGGGGGTCGTCGTCGTCGCAGTCGTCGCAGACGTTCGCCCCGTCGCCGTCCGCGTCCACCGTCGGGTTGATCGCGGGGTCGTCGTCGTCGCAGTCGTCCCCGCCGCAGTCCGCGTCCACGTACCCGTCCCCGTCGACGTCCCCCGTCGCGTCGATCCCGTCGCAGTCCTGGTCGAGCCCGTCGAGGCAGACCTCGGGCGCCCCCGGGTTGACGGTGGCGTCCGCGTCGTCGCAGTCGCCGCAGCCGTTCCAGCCGTCGCCGTCCGCGTCGTCCGGGGTCGCCAGCTCGAAGTCCAGGGTGACGTCGTCCAGCGTCCCGAACCCGAAGCTGAGGCAGTACTGGAAGACGTCGATCGTCCACGTCCCGTTGGGGTCCTCGCCGACGAAGGCCGACAACGGGTCGGCGGGCTGGTAGTCGCCCGCGAAGGGGGGCGCGCCGTCGGCGATCGGGGTGGTCGCGTCGTCGTCCAGCACCGTGCCGTCGAAGTCCGCCCCGAAGCCGTCGCCGACGCCGTCGAAGAGCGTGATGATCGTGCCCGCCGGCGACGCGAGCGTGACGAGGAGGTCGTCGGACGGCTGGATGGACGCGCTGAAGGTGACGTCGAGGTCGTAGACGAGGTCGGTCGCGCCGCTCACGGTGATCGGGACCGGCGTGTTCGAGAAGCAGCCGAAGAGCGGGGTGCCCGCGCCGCCGCTGACCGAGATCGGGGCGCCCGTCGTGCCCCCGACGTCGAGGTCCTGGCCGTCCACGAGCCCGTCGCAGTCGGTGTCGACGTCGTCGCACGCCTCGGGCGCGTCGGGGTAGACGGTGGGGTCGGAGTCGTCGCAGTCCTCGCACGCGTCGAACCCGTCGGCGTCCGCGTCCGTGGTCGCGCCGACGTCGGGGTCGCTGTCGTCGCAGTCGCCGCCGCCGCAGGCCACGGGGAAGTCGCCGTCGCCGTCGGCGTCGAGGTCGTCGACGACGCCGCTGCAGTCGCTGTCGAGGCCGTCGCAGACCTCCTCGAGCCCCGGGTTCGACCCCGCCTCGTCGTCGTCGCAGTCCTCGCAGACGTCGTACCCGTCGCCGTCGGTGTCCACCCCCGGGTAGGCCGCGGGGTCCTCGTCGAAGCAGTCGTCGCCGCCGCAGTAGACCGCCACGTAGCCGTCGAAGTCGGCGTCGGGCTGCTCGTCGGCGCCGCTGCAGTCCTCGTCGATCGCGTTGCCGCAGACCTCGGTCTCGCCGGGGTTGATGAAGTCGAACGCGTCGGAGCAGTCGACGCACGCGTCGTACCCGTCGCCGTCCGCGTCCACGCCGGGGTTGAGATCGGCGTCGAAGTCGTCGCAGTCCTCGCCTCCGACGCAGTCCTCGCTGACGTACCCGTCCCCGTCGAAGTCGGACTCGTCGTCGCCCCCGTCGCAGTCGTCGTCCACGCCGTCGTCGCAGGTCTCGACCGCGCCGGGGAAGATCGTGTCGTCGCCGTCGTCGCAGTCGGTCCCCCCGCAGGTCGCGTCGTCAAAGCCGTCGCCGTCGGCGTCGCTGCAGGTCGAGAAGACGACCGCCGTCCCCTCGATCGCGTCGGCGGTGAGGCAGGAGAACTCCAGCGGGTCGGCGGCCGCGTCGTCCTGGATGCCGATCGTGGCGCTGAGCCCCTGGTCGACGCCGAACGCGGTCGAGAACGTGGTGTCGGCCCAGTGGATCTCGGCCGCGCCGCCGGGGTGGAGGTGGATCTGGAAGGTCCCGCCGTCGCCGGGGGCGCCCCAGAAGGCGATGTCCTCCCAGCTGACGACGAACCGGTCGTTGCCGGCGGTGGTGTCGTGCCAGGCGTAGATGGCGCCCCCGGCGGTGACGTTGAGGTCGTCCCAGAAGGCCATGATGGCGGGGGCGTCGCCGTCGGGGAGGCAGCCGTTGAAGTAGGGGGCGGCGAAGACGTTGCCGGGGGACGCGCCGCCGTTGTCGTGGACGGTGACCGTGGTGAAGTCGACGCCGTACCAGGAGTAGGTCCACGGCAGGGGGACGTTGACGGCGCCGTCGTCGGTGATGGCCAGCGGGGACTCGGCCGACGGGACGGGGACGTAGTCGTAGTCCGCCGGCCCGTACTCGTAGCCGAACGCGTTGGGGCCGCCGGTCTGGGCGGCGGCGGACGACGGCAGGAGCAGGAGCAGGCCTGGCGCCAGGAGGACGGGCAGGAGCGGGAGCGCGCGCGGCATGGCGCGCAATCTACCCCCCTGCGCGGGGTGGTGACCGGGCTTGGGGCGGCCTTCGCGCGCGGGCCTGCTTCGCCGCTGACGGGGCTTGTGCGCGACGGACGACAGCTCTATGTTGAACATGTTCAACGGAGGTGGTTCATGCTCGGTGTCAGGCTGGACGAGGAGCTCGAGCGCCGGCTCGAGGAGCTGGCTCGGCGGCAGGGCCGGACGAAGAGCGCGGTCGCTCGCGACGCGATCCGGCGGTACCTCGCGGGGGACGACCTGGCCGCCGAGGCCCGCCGGCAGTCCTTGAACGTAGCGGGGGACCCGGTCGAAGCGGAGGTCCTGGACTTCGTGGGGCAGGCCGCCGACACGTCCGGGTGGGAGTGACGTGCGACGGGGGGACGTCGTGGTGGTCGCGGTGCGCGGGCCCTACTCGGGGAAGCCCAGGCCGGCGGTGGTGGTCCAGTCGGACCTGTTCAACCCCACGCACCCGAGCGTGACGGTCGCGCCGATCACGTCGCACGAAGCCGACGCGCCCCTCTTCCGCATCCCCGTCGACCCCTCGGAGGCGAACGGCCTGAAGCGCCGCTCCTGGGTCATGATCGACAAGCTCTTCGCCGCCCCCCGCGACGCGGTGAGCGATGTCTCGGGCGTGCTGGAGACCGCGGTCCTCGACGAGGTGGACGCGGCGCTTAGGCGGTGGTTGAGCGTCTGAACGGGGGGAAACGAGACGCCTCGGTCCCCGGAGTGCCCGTGCAGGCTGCCAGGCCGAGGAAGAGAGCGCTCAGCTGAGGAAGCTTCGCAGCCATAGCCGAGGTCTCTGTTCCGTCGAGAAGAAGGTCGAAGTCCTCGCCTTGAAGCTGGCCGTCCCTGAAGATCCGGAGGGGCTCGTCCGGGAGGAGTTGGAGCCGATCCCGGATGGCGGCGCGCCGGTGTTCTCGGACGGATCGAGGCATGCGTGCAGGGTACTCCGGCGTTCGCTCGCCGGGGCCGACGCTGCTAGCCTCGTCGGCCCAACGCCGGAGGAACCGTCCATGTCCATCCTGATCAAGAACGGCCGCGTGGTCACCGCCGTCGACGACTGGTTCGGCGACGTCTTCATCGAGGGCGAGAAGATCGTCCAGCTCGGGACCGACCTCGAGCAGACCGTCCACGCCGACACCGTCATCGACGCCGTCGGCAAGCTCGTCATCCCCGGCGGGATCGACGCCCACACCCACCTCGACATGCCCTTCGGCGGCACGACGTCTGCCGACGACTTCGAGACGGGCACCCTCGCGGCCGCCTGGGGCGGGACCACGTCCATCGTCGACTTCGCCATCCAGACCAAGGGCGAGTCCACCCTCGCGGGGCTCGACACGTGGATGGAGAAGGCCGCGGGCAAGGCCACCATCGACTACGGCTTCCACATGATCGTCACCGACATGGAGGTCCCGCGGCTTTCCGAGATGGACCGCCTCGCCGACCTGGGGGTCACGTCCTACAAGCTCTTCATGGCCTACCCGGGCGTGCTGTACGTCGACGACGGGACGCTCTACCGGGCCTTCCGCCGGGCCGGCGACAACGGCACCCGCATCTGCATGCACGCCGAGAACGGCATCGTGATCGACGAGATCATTCGCGAGGCCGTCGAGGACGGGAAGTTCGAGCCCCGCTGGCACGCCCACACCCGGCCCACCCGCATGGAGGCCGAGGGCGTCCACCGGTCCATCGCGATCGCCGAGGTCGCCGGCGTGCCGCTGTACATCGTCCACCTCAGCTGCGCCGACGCGCTGGACGAGGTCAAGACCGGCCGCGCCCGCGGCGTCGACGTCATGGCCGAGACGTGCCCGCAGTACCTCTTCCTCGACGAGACCATCTACGACCGCCCGAACTTCGAGGGGGCCAAGTGGGTGATGACGCCGGCGCTGCGGGAGAAGTGGAACCAGGACGTCCTCTGGGAGGGGCTCCGCTTCGGCCACCTCGCCAACGTCGCCACCGACCACTGCCCGTTCTGCTTCAAGGGGCAGAAGGAGCTGGGGCGGGAGTCGTTCACGAAGATCCCCAACGGCGCCCCCGGCGTCGAGAACCGCGTCTCGCTGCTGTACCACGGCGGCGTCGTGGAGGGCCGGATGTCGCTCAACCGCTGGGTCGAGCTGACGTCCACGGCCGCCGCCAAGACGTTCGGCATGTTCCCCAAGAAGGGGACGATCGCCGTCGGCAGCGACGCCGACGTCGTCGTCTTCGACCCCGAGAAGCGGCAGACGATCAGCATCGACAACCCCGCCACCCACCACATGAACACCGACTACAGCGCGTACGAGGGGTTCGAGCTGCAGGGCTGGACGGAGACGACGATCAGCCGCGGCCGGATCATCATCGACAAGGGCTCCTGCACCACGCAGGGCGGCGGTGAGTTCATCGCCCGCGCCCGCTGCGGCGAGCTGCTGCGCTAGACCGACTCCCGACCCTGGAGGAGGACCGCTGGCTGCGGCTGGCGGTGCTGTGCCTGCTCTACCTCGCGCAGGGGATCCCGTGGGGGTTCGTCGGGTTCACGCTGAGCAGCTACCTGACCGCCGGGGGGATGGCGCCCGAGGACACCGCCAAGCTCGTCGCCATCTCGGTCGTCCCGTGGACCTTCAAGTGGGCCTGGGGGCCCCTGATCGACGCGCTCGGGAGCTCGCCGATGGGGCGGCGGCGTCCGTGGATCCTCGCCGCCCAGGCGGGGATGCTGGGGTCGATCCTCGCGATGCTCGCGATCCCGGATCCGGCCGCGTCCCTCGGCGCGCTGCTCGTCCTCGTCTTCGTCCACAACGTCTTCACCTCGCTCCAGGACGTGAGCGTCGACGCCCTCGCAGTGGACCTCCTCGACGAGGCCGAGCGGGGGCGCGCCAACGGGCTGATGTACGGCAGCAAGTACCTCGGCGGCATGGTCGGCGGGGCGCTGCTGTCGAAGGTCCTCGCGGCGACATCGCTGGCCGGCGCCATCGGCGGGATGGGGTGGCTGCTGTTCGCGATCTTCCTCTTCCCGCTGTTGCTCAAGGAGCGTCGGGCGGACGCGTTCTTCGCGCTCCCCCGGCGACCGGGCACCAGCGGGCGTGAGTCGCAGACGTCGGCGGTGCTCGCCCGCGCCGGGGTCGTGCTCGCGAACCTCGCGAAGGCGTTCTCGGTCCGGTCCTCCTACCTCGGCGCGCTCCTCGTCCTGGGGCTCGGCTTCGGCAGCGGCGTGCTCGACAAGCTCACGGAGGCGCACTTCATCCAGGTCGAGGGGTGGACGGCGGAGGAGTGGGTGGGGCTGGTCGGCGGCTGGGCGGTCGGCGTGGGGCTGACGGGCTCGATCGCGGGCGGCTTCCTCGCCGACCGGTTCGGGGCGAAGCGCGTGATCGCGTTGGCCGGGACGGGGCTCGCGTGGACGTGGATCGTCTTCGCCGTCCTGCCCGAGCTGTGGAGCGCCCGCGCCTTCATCTTCACGCTCACGATCGTGGGGACGGCGTGCGTCTCCGTGATGTCGGTGGCGATGTTCGCGCTGGCGATGGGGCTCAGCTGGCCCGCCGTCGCGGCGACGCAGTTCACCGCCTACATGGCGCTGTCGAACCTGAGCACGACGTTCGGGCACCTCGCGACGGGGGCGTTCGACGCGCGGTTCTCGCTGGCCCAGAGCTACATGGCGTCGGCGCTGATCCTGTGCGTCGCGGTGATGCTGCTCCGCTGGATCGACCCCGGCCAGGCGCGCCGTCAGCTCGGCGAGGCGACCTCGTAGACCGTCGGCTCGGCCCCTGCTCTCCGGATCCGCTCCTCGCAGAGGTCCGCCATCGTCTCGAACCCCAGCTGCCGCGCCGGCTTCCCCTCCCGGCAGGGCTCCTCGTTCTGGACGCTCACGCAGGTCCGTGCGCCGCCGTCCTCGGCGTTGACCGTGAGTACCGCGTGAGCCGTGGACGCGGAGCCGGCGAAGAAGTCCATCACGACGTCCGACGGGCCGCTCCCGATCCGGACGAGGTGCTCCATCAGGGGGAGCGGCTTGGGGTACGTCATCACGTCGCCGCCGAACAGCTCCCGGAGGTCCGCCCGCCCGCGCCGGTTCCGCCCGAAGCGGCCGTCCGTCAGCAGCGATCGGGGCCGCGCCCCGCCGCCGTCCTTCTCGTAGTTCCTCGTGTAGACGTACCGCCCCCGGAAGAAGAGCTCGTCGTACCGCTCCGCCACCGTCTCCCGGTTCCACCGCCACCGCGCCCGCTTCCGCGCCGGGTCCTTGTGCTGGACGGTGAAGACCCGCCCGTCCGGCGCCTCGATGGGGAAGTCGAGGCTCTCGTGGTAGCCGAGGTTCTGCTTGTCGAGCCGCTCCAGCGCGTACCGGCCGCGCTCGTCGGTGTGCGAGTAGCGCGTGCTCACGTTCGCCCACGGATCGTCGTACAGCGTCGCCCCCGACGTCTTCCCGAAGGCGACGATGTACTCGTGGTCGACGGCCAGCGCGAACGCCTGCGAGGCGCCGCCGGACTTCTTCTTCCACACCATGTCGCCGAGGTGGCAGTCCTCGCCGAAGATCTCGCGGAGGAGGAGGGTGAGATTCGCGTGCTCGTGCTCGTCGATCGACACGAACAGCACCCCGTCGTCGCGGAGCATCCGGCGGGCCAGGATCAGCCGCGGCGCCATCATCGACAGCCACGCGTCGTGCCCCCCGCCGAAGGTGTCGGCGTACACGAACGGCTCGCCCGTGTTGTACGGCGGGTCGATGTAGACCAGCCGGACGCGCCCCCCGTACTCGGGCTCGAGCAGCTTCAGGGCGTCGAGGTTGTCGCCGCGGACGAGCACCTGGCGGGCGTCTCCGTCTCCGTCTCCGTCGTCGTCGCCGTCCCGCAGCTTCCGGAGCGTCCCGCGAGCCGGCGTCTGCGCCTCCGCCAGCGCGGCGCGCTTGCCGAACCACGTCAGCTCGTATCGTTCGGTGGGGCCCGGGGTCACGGGCCGGAGTCTACTCGTCCGCGCCGTCCAGCTGATCCAGCGCCGCCTCGGTGAGGTCGTCCCACACCGCCGGCCGGTAGCCCGTCGTCCGCTCCCGGATCATCCGCGCCCGGTCGAGCACGAACGCGCGTGGCCGCTGGACGCCGTACTCGTACTCCTCGCTGTCCGCCTCGTCCGACGCCAGCACGGTGTACGTCAGCCCGAACTCCTCGACGAACGTCGCCACCTCGTCGGGCTCGGCGGACTCCCCGCCGAAGTCCTGGTCGAGGAAGAAGACGACCTCGAACCCCTTGTCGGCGTGGTCCTCGTAGAAGGGCTGGAGGTCCTCCGCGAGGAACTGGCACAGGGGGCACCACATCTCGCCGAACACGGCGATCACGACGTCGCCCTCGAAGTCGCCCAGCGAGACCTCCACTCCGGCCGCGTCGGTGCCCGCCACGTCGGGCGCGCAGTCGCCCACCGTCACCCCGACGTCGCACGTCTCGGGGTCGAAGTCGGGGGGCGCGCAGGCGGCCAGGGAGGCCGCGATCGCGAGGCTCAGCAGGGGGCGCATCACCTCCACAGTACGTCACGGTCGCGCGATCGGATCGGGCGTCCGGCGGCGGACCGGGCCGGACTCACCCCTCGCGGTAGTCGTCCAGGTCCCAGCCGAGGCTCTCGATGAGGCGGTACAGCTGCTGCCGGGAGCACCCCAGGGCGCGCGCCGTCGCCGCGACGCTCCCCTTCTTCTCCCGCAACGCCGCGGCGAGGACGTCGGGCTCGGGGAGGACCGCGACCTGCTTGATCATCGGCCGCGTGGCGCCGAGGTCCATCGGGTCGGGGAGGGTGACGGGGCCGCTGCTGAGGACGGCCGAGATCGCCCGGTCCGAGGCGGGGCGGAGCAGCGCGCTCTCCGCCTCGAGCAGCCGCGTGACCTCGGGGGTGACGTCCAGGCTCTCGTTCGGCTCGGCCCCGATCAGCGCGACCGACAGCACGTTGGCCAGCCCCCGCACGTTCAGCGGCCACGGGTGGAGCATCAGCGTCTCCACCAGGTCCGGGGCCAGGGGCGCCGTGCAGCCCTTCCGTTGGAGCAGCGCGCGCGACACCAGCGGAATGTCCTCGCGCCGCTCCCGCAGCGGGGGGAGCTGGATGGGCCACTGGTGCAGCCGGGCGAACAGGTCGCTCCGGAAGCGCTTGGCGCGGACGTCGGCGACGAGGTCCCGGTTGGTCGCGGCGAGCACGCGGACGTCGACCTTCTCCTCCTTCGTCCCCCCCACGGGCCGCACGACGTTGCTCTCCAGCACCCGCAGGAGCTTGACCTGCAGCTCCGACGGCATCTCCCCGAGCTCGTCGAGGAAGAGCGTCCCCCCGTCGGCGGCGCGGAAGAGCCCCTTGCGGGCCTGCTGGGCACCGGTGAACGCCCCCTTGACGTGCCCGAACAGCTCGCTCTCCAGCACGCCGCCGCTGACGGCGCCGCAGTTGATGGCGATGAAGTCCCCGGAGCGGCCCGACGCGGCGTGGATGGCGCGCGCCACCACCTCCTTGCCGGTGCCCGTCTCGCCGTTGATGAGGACGCTGGAGTCGTGCGGGGCGACGCGCGCGATCGTGCGGCGGACCGCCAGCATCCCCTCGCTCTCGCCGACCAGCCCGAGCGCGGGCGGGGGCTCGGGGCCGGTGGGATCGCCGGCCAGCTCGACGAACACGAAGAACGTACCCCCGAGGCGGACGACGTCGCCGGGGAGGAGGACGGCGGCGCTCTCGATCCGCTTGCCCTGGACGTAGGTCCCGTTGCTGCTGCCGAGGTCGCGGAGGACCCACCGGTCCTGCCGCCGGTCCCGGACGATCTCCGCGTGGCGCCGGGACATCCGCCCGTCGGTGACGGGCTCGCCGAACAGCTCGGTGCCGCGGCCGAGGCGGAGGCCGTCGGGGGGGAGGGGGACGAACTCGGGGCCGCGGCCGCCTTCGGTCCACGCCAGCGCGAGCACCGGCCCCCCGGCGTGGACGGAGTCGAGGCCCGCGAGCGTGCTCGCGCCGATGGCGCCGTCGACGATCGTCGAGCCTGCGGAGTCTGCTGGCATCCCACCCTCGATTCGGAAGCATCTTGCCAGGGTCCGTTTGCACTATCCTGTCGCGCCGTGAACGAGACCCCCGACAAGCCCCGCCGCCCCCGCCGCCGCCGTCGACGGGGACGCAAGCCCGACCCCGCCGCCGCGCTGAACGCGCCGTCGATCGACGGACAGCGTCCTCCTTCGGACGAACTGGAGCCGCACGAGGTGGCCGCGATGAAGCGCCACCTCCGGTTCATCCGCGATCACCGCCGGCTGCTCCGGGTCCGCCTCAACGCCGACGAGGATCTGCTCGTCAACGGCGTCCGCGAGCCCACGCACCGGGGAAAGTGCGTCCACCTCCTGGGGAAGATCGACCACCACCTCGTGACGGCGTCCCTGGAGCGCATCTCCGACGCGCGCATCCGCCGGGACCTCCTCGCGGGGATCGTCCGGTTCAGCGCGGACGACGGGATCCTGCTGCTCTACCTCGAGGCGCTGACGGACTCGGCGTCGCGCGCGGTCGCGGCGGGGGCGTTCGCGCTGGCGGTCGAGCGGCTGGACTTCGCCGAGCTCGGACCCGCCCGCTTCGGGAGGATCCTCGACGTCGCCGCCAACGTCTTCACCGACGAGCACGAGCGCGCCTCGGTCGTCTTCGGGCTGATGCACGCGCCGGGGTTCCGGGACGCCTTCCGCGAGTCCTCGGACCGGCTCCCGCAGCCGCTGGCGCAGGTCTTCCGTCCGCTGCTCGCGGTCTACGAGGAGATCGTCATGGGGGGCGAGGCGGACCACGACCCGCGGGACCTCGCCGCCGGCGCGCGGATCCTGCTCAGCGCGCCCGAGGCGATCCAGCGGGCGTGGCCGCGGGACGTGCGGCTCCGGCTGCTCCAGCTGGCGCTGGACCGGGCGCACGAGGACGAGGTCGCCGACCGGGCCGCGGGGGCGCTGCTGGGGACACTGCCGCCGAAGTCGGACGAGTTCCGGGAGTTCGCCCTCCGGCGGGCGAGCGCGCTGCTGCGGGCCCAGGCGGACGCCCGCGCGCAGTGGGAGCTGCGCCGCCTCAAGGGGGCCCAGCCGCACTGCGCCGAGGGGCTGCAGTGGCTGGCCGCGCTCAAGGCGAAGCGGCTCGGTCGGATGGCGCTCGGGTGGCCGGGGGAGGGGAAGCCTCCGGGGGACGTCGGCAAGGGGCTGGTGCGCGGGTTCTGGCTGGACGAGCAGCGCCGGGTGTGGCTCCGGGCGGGGCGGCCGGACGGGAGCGACGCGGACGCCTTCAAGGCCGCCGCGAAGGTCCACGCGGGCCTCGCCCTGCCGGGGGTCGCGCCGGTGCTCGTGCGGGGGAGCGCCGGCAAGGGCCGTCCGTGGCTGGCGGTTCCCGCGATCGGGCGCCCCGCGCACGAGGTGATCGGGCCGGCGTCGCGCGATCTGAACGCGGCGCTGTGGCTGGCGTGGCAGGGGGTGAGCGTGCTGTCGGCCCTGGCGGCGGCGGGCTGGCGGCTCCCCGACGCGCGGGCGTGGCGCTTCCTCCTCGTCGCCGGCAAGCGTCCGACGCTGCTCCTCGCGGACCTCGGCGGGGTCGAGGCGGTCGAGGGGGAGGACCGCTCCCCGGAGGTCTGCAAGGGCGCCGTCTACGGGTGGGCGCGGGACGTCCTCGGCAAGCGCGACGACCTCCCCGATCGCGTCGGCGCGGTCCTGCACCGGAGGCGGAAGAAGGCGGCGGACCTGGTCCGGGCGCTGGCGCTCGAGATCAGCTGACGTCCGGTCGATCGGACAGACATGGGGGCGTCGATCGGCCCCCGTGGATCGATCCCCGCGAGAGCCGCGGCGTCCTGCTCGCGACTTCTTGGGCTCGTCCGTCCGGGACTCGCTACGCAAAGGGAGCCAAGGGCCGCGTCCAGCGGCCTCGCAAAGACTGCAAAGGAAGTCCGGGAGCCGGACGCGCAAGGACGGCGGCCCTGCTGGACCCCTAAGGCCCGATCAGCGACCCGGAATCCGGCGTTCGCTCGGCCCAGACCACCGCCTTTGCGCCTTTGCGCCTTTGCGTGAGAACAAGACCAAGAACGCTCCGGAATCTGACGATCCCCCCGTCCAGATCACCCCCACGCGTCGTCTCTCGCTGCGATCGCAGCGAGAGATCCCGCTCTACAAGATCTCGAGCAAGTTCCCCACCGGCCTCCCGATCGCCGCCTTGCCGTCCTTGATCCCGATCGGCCGCTGGACGGAGGTCGGGTTCGCGGCCATGTGGGGGACGAGGACGTCGTCGGGATCCGACGCGCTCAGGCCGGCCTCCTTGACCGACTTGTCGCGCGTCCTCAGGAGGTCCCCCGCGCGGACGCCCAGCATGGCGACGACGTCGCGCAGCTCGGCCTCGGTCAGCGGCTCCTTCCGGTACTCCCGGTAGGTGAACTCGACGTCGTGCTCCCTGAGCAAGGCGACCGCCTTGCTGCAGGTGCTTCAGGTGCGGGTGCAGATGAGCGTCAGCATGGGCGGACCCTAACGGATCGCCACCTCCCGGAGGAACCCCCAGATCTGCGCCGCCGCCTCGTCCGCCCGCTCCAGGTGGGCGCAGTGGCCGACCCCGCGGAGGACGACGTGGCTGCCGCGGGGGAGGAGGCCCATCATGTCGCGGGCGATCGCGGTGAACTTCGGGTCGTCCGCGCCGGTGATCAGGAGGGTCGGGACGTCCAGCTCCGCGAGGCGGTCCCAGACCGGCGTCATCGCGCCCGTCCCCATGCCCCGGAGGCTGTTCGCGAGGCCGTGAGCGGCGTGCTCGGATCGGCGCTGCGTCATCCACTCACGCCAGGGGGACGGGATGCGCGCCTGGGTCGCGATGATCGGGGTGCGGGACCACTCGTCCGCGAACGCCGCCGTCCCGATCGCCTCGATCCGGTCCGCCAGCGCCTCGTCCGCGGCGACCCGCGCCGCCCGCTCGCCGTCGTCCCGGAACCCGGGGGTCGCGCCCACCAGGATCAGCGCCTCCACCCGCTCCGGCGCCCCCAGCGCGAACTGCAGGGCGGCCCGCCCCCCCATCGAGTACCCGAGCACGGGGACGCGCCCCAGCTTGAGCTCGTTCAGCGTCGCCTCGAGTCGCCAGACGACCCGCTCCATCGCGTACTCGGCGACGTCCTCGGGGGCCGGCAGGAGCCCGTGCCCGACGAGGTTCGGGGCCGCGATCTGGCGCTCCAGCTGCGTCACCAGGGGCGCGAAGTCGTGCCCCGTCCCCGTGAACCCGTGCAGCGCGAGGAGCGCCGGAGCGCCCCCGTCGAACACCTGGACCCGCTGCCGGTACCCCCCGGGCAGCATCAGATCGCGGCACAGCGCCTCCATCGCGGCAACTCCTACTAGACTCGCGCGCTATGGGGAAGCGGGCCGCCCGGTGACGGATCTCCTCTTCGCGCGCGGCCAGATGGCCATGTCGCTGGCGTTCCACATCGTCTTCGCGGCGGTGGGGATGGCGACGCCGTTGCTGATGGTCGTCGCCGAGTGGAAGTGGCTGAAGACCGGCGACGAGGGCTGGCTGGACCTCGCGAAGCGGTGGTCCCGCGGGGTCGCGATCCTGGTCGCCGTGGGCGCCGTCTCGGGGACGGTGCTGTCGTTCGAGCTGGGGCTCCTGTGGCCGGAGTTCATGGCCTTCGCGGGACCGATCATCGGCATGCCGTTCTCGCTGGAGGGGCTCGCGTTCTTCACCGAGACGATCTTCCTCGGCATCTACCTGTACGGCTGGAACCGGGTGGACCCGCGGACGCACCTGCTGTGCGGGGTGATGGTGCTGGTCGGGGGCGTCTGCTCGGGGGCGTTCGTGCTGTGCGCGAACGGGTGGATGAACACGCCGACGGGCTTCGATCTGGCGCCCGACGGGACCGTCCTCGCGGTCCGCCCCCTGGAGGCGATGCTCAACCCCGCGGCGGCCTACGAGGTGCCGCACATGCTGATCGCGGCGTTCGAGGCGGTCGGGTTCGCGGTCGCCGGGGTGCACGCGTGGATGCTCCTGAAGGAGGACGCGGGGCCGGGGCCGGGGCGGACGTTCCACGCCCGGGCGCTCGGGATCGCGCTCGTCGTGGGGGGGACGGCGGCGGTGCTGCAGCCGGTGTCGGGGCACTTCAGCGCGGGGTTCGTGGCGGAGCACCAGCCCGCGAAGTTCGCCGCGATGGAGGCGCACTGGCGGACGGAGCGGTACGCGGCGCTGAAGATCGGCGGCTGGCCGGACGAGGACGCGATGACGACCCGGGGGGCGATCGAGATCCCGGGGCTGATGTCGCTGCTCGCGGGGCACCGGCTGGACCACGAGGTGCTCGGCCTGGAGGCGTTCCCGCGCAGCGAGCGGCCGCCGGTCGCGCCGGTCCACCTCGCCTTCGACGTGATGGTCGGCTGCGGCTTCGCGCTGCTGGGGGTGGCGGGGATCGGGGCGGTGCTGAGGTTCCAGGGACGGCGGCGGTGGCCACGGTGGTACCTCAAGACGCTGGTGGGGGCGGCGCCGCTGGGGTTCGTCGCCATCCAGGCGGGGTGGGTGGTGACGGAGGTCGGGCGGCAGCCCTGGGTGGTCCGCGGGCACCTCCGGACGGCCGAGGCGGTGACGCCGGTGAACGGCCTGGGGTGGGGGTTCGGGCTCTTCACGGTGCTGTACGTCGGCCTGGCCGTCGCCTGCGTCGTGCTCCTGAAGCGCCACGTGCTGGACGCGCCGTCCGCGGAGCGGGACGGGGCGGCGCCGTGACGCTGGCGATGGCGACGGCGCTGGCGATCGTGGCGGCGATCGGGGTCTACCTGCTGTCCGGGGGGGCGGACTTCGGCGGCGGGGTGTGGGACCTGCTCGCGTCCGGGCCGCGCAAGGAGCAGCACCGGCGGGTCATCGACAACGCCCTGGCGCCGATCTGGGAGGCCAACCACGTCTGGCTGATCGTCGCGATCGTGGTGCTCTTCGTCGGCTTCCCGCGCGGGTTCGCGGCGATCTCGACGGCGCTGTACGTCCCCCTGACGCTGCTGCTCGCGGGGATCGTGCTGCGGGGGGCGGCGTTCGTGTTCCGGCACTACGGGCGGGGCGGGGAGCGCGAGCTGCGGACGTGGGGGCGGGTGCTGGGGATGACGTCGATCGTGACGCCGGTGATGCTCGGCGTGTGCGTCGGAGCGCTGGGGACGGGGGACATCCGGCTCGCGGTGGGCGGCCGCCTCGCGTCCCCCCTGACGGCGGGCTGGACGACCCCGTTCGCGTGGTCGGTGGGCCTGCTCACGCTCGCGCTGTGCGCGCAGCTGGCGGCGACCTACCTGTGCGTCCGGCTGCACGATCCGGCGCTCCGGGAGGACTTCCGGGCGCGGGCGATCGGGGCGGCGCTGTTCTCGGGCTGGATGGCGGCGATGTCGCTGTACCTCGCGGCGACCGACGCGCCCGTGCTGCGGGCGGGGCTGGTCGGCAGCGCGTGGGCGATCCCGCTCCACGTCGTCACCGGGGCGGCGGCGGTGGGGAGCATCGCGGCGCTGGTGGCGCGGCGCTGGGAGGTCGCCCGGGCGTGCGCGATCGGCCAGGTCGCGGGGATCGTCGCCGGCTGGGCGCTGGCCCAGGCCCCCTACCTGATCGTCCCGGACCTGACGTGGACGGCGGCGGCGGCCCCGCCCGAGGTCCTCGAGATGGTGCTGGTGGTGCTCGGGGTGGGGTCGCTCTTCCTGGTGCCGTCGTTCCTGTGGCTGTACGCGCTGTTCGGCGAGGCGCGCCCCGTCCGATGAGGATGACCACGCGGCTGCGGGCCCCGACGCCGTGGGCCGACACGGTGATCTACGAGTGCCACGTCAAGGGGATGACGATGCGGCATCCGCGGGTCCCGGCGCGCCTGCGGGGGACGTACGCGGGGCTCGCCCACGACGCCGTCCTCGACCACCTGACCTCGCTGGGGGTGACCGCCGTCGAGCTGATGCCGATCGCCCGGGCCGAGGACGAGCCGCACCTCGGCCGGCTCGGGCTCACCAACTACTGGGGCTACAACCCGGCGGACTGGTTCGCGCCGGACCCGAGGTTCGCGGCAGACCCCGACGACCCCGCCGACGAGCTCCGGCGGACGGTCCACGAGCTGCACGACGCGGACCTGGAGGTGTACCTCGACGTCGTCTTCAACCACACGTCCCGGGGCGCGCTCCCGGACCGGTTCTACCTCCGCGACGAGCGGGGCCGGCTGGTGGACTGGACGGGGTGCGGCAACACGGTCGACTTCGGCCGGGAGGAGGCGCGGGAGCTGGTGACGCAGTGCCTGATCCACTGGGTCGAGGAGTTCGGCGTGGACGGGTTCCGGTTCGACCTCGCGACGACGATGGGGCGCGGGGGGGACCTGCTGGAGCGGCTGACGAGGGAGCCGCTGCTCGACGGCGTCAAGCTGATCGCGGAGCCGTGGGACCTGGGGCCGGACGGCTACCGGCTGGGGCGGTTCCCGGCCGGGTGGCGGCAGTGGAACGACAAGTTCCGGATCGCGGCGCGGAGCTTCTGGCGGGGGGACGCGGGGACGGCGCCGGAGCTGGCGACGCGGCTGGGAGGGTCGACGGACGTGCTGCGGTCGCCGACCTCGTCGATCAACTACGTCGCCTGCCACGACGGGTTCACGCTGCACGACCTCGTCCGCTACGACCGGAAGCACAACGAGGCGAACGGGGAGGGGGGGCGCGACGGGAGCGACCACAACCACAGCCGGGACTTCGGGGTGGCGGCCCGGGTGGCGGCGCGGTCGCTGCTGGGGACCCTGCTGGTGGCGCGGGGGGTGCCGATGCTGGGCCACGGCGACGAGCTGGGGCGGACGCAGCGGGGGAACAACAACGCGTACTGCCACGACTCGGACCTGACGTGGGTGGACTGGCGGGACGCGGACGGGGAGCTGACGGCGTGGGCGCGGCAGGCGGTGGCGCTGAGGAAGCGATGCGCGGCGTTGCGGACGGACGCCCCGTACGCGGAGCACGAGGCGCGGTGGTTCGACGCGGCGGGGGAGGAGCTGCGCGGCGACGGGTGGCGGGGGCGCCCGCTGCGGTCGTTCGCGCTGCGGGTGGGGGACGAGCTGGCGGTGCTGATGAACGCGGACGACGCCCACGCGGAGTTCGCCCTCCCCCAGCCGGAGTCGTGGACGGTGGCGCTGGACGCGGCGGGCCACACGCAGCCCGGGAACCTCGCCGCGCACGGGCTGCAGGTGGTGGTTCGGGGTTCGCTGGGGTGACGGTGTCCGTGAGTGTCCGTGAGCGTCCGTGAGTGTCCGTGAGCGGGCACGGCGGGACCCCCGCGCCGGGGGTGGGCGTCCGTTGTAGGGTGTCCGGCGCATGGAGCGACGGACCGAGACGATCCTCGCGGCGGCGCTGGCGGCGCTGCTGGCGGCCTGCCCGGCGACCGACGACGACGACGCGAGCGGGGCGCCGGACGAACCGTCCGCCCCCAGCGCGCCCGAGGTGGTGATCGGCCCCGAGGCGGCGACGACGGTCGACGATCTCGTCGCGGAGATCACGGTCGAGTCGGTCGACCCCGACGGGGACTTCGCGGCCTACGCGTGGTCCTGGACGGTGGACGGAGACCCGGTCCCGGAGCTGGACGGGGCCCCCGCGGTGGAGGCGTCGCGGACCGCCAAGGGGCAGGCGTGGGCGGTGTCGGTGGCGGCGTCGGACGCGACGGGGCTGACCAGCGAGGCGGCGACGGCGTCGATCACGGTGGCGAACGCCGCCCCGGGCGCGCCGGTGATCCACATCGCCCCGGCGGCGCCGATCGGCGGCGAGGACCCGATGGCGTGCCTGGTGGACGTCGACGCGACGGACCCCGACGGCGATCCGGTGACGCACGCGGTGGCGTGGACGGTGGACGGCGAGGCCTACCCGCGGGCCGGCGACTCGGGTCCGCTGACGGCGTTCCTCGACGGCGACACGGTCCCGCAGGGGGACACGGCGCCGGGGCAGCTGTGGACGTGCGCGGTGACGCCCACGGACGCGGAGGCCCTGGTGGGCGATCCCGCGGTGGCGGAGGTGACCACGTCGGAGCCCCCGCCGCCGGAGGCCCAGCCGGACTTCCTGCTCGCGGACGTGAACGAGACGTCGCCGACGTTCGGCACGGACGTCTCGCCGAGGGACTACCTGGAGAAGGTGAGCGGCTGGTACTTCGGCCACGCCACCTGAGCGTACTGCCGGAGCCAGTTTGGCTTCATGCAGACGCTGCAGGACGAGCTCGACGCGGACCACCCGGGGGTGTTCCGGATCCTCGGCGTGAACGAGGTCGGGTTCGAGGCGGGGAACGACGACATGTGCGACGGCCGCGACCTGCCGTGGCTGCAGGACGTCGAGGGCGTGGACGTCTGGGGGGCGCTGTGGGACGTCACCTACCGCGACGTGATCGTGCTCGACGACAGCAACGTGGTGTACGGCGTCTACAACGTGACGGACCACAACCTCTCGGACCCCGTGGAGTACGCCGGCCTCCGCCAGATGATGCGGGAGGCCGCGGGCCTCGCCGAGCCGTCGGGCGACGACGACGACTCGGCCGAGTAGCTCCTCGGAGGCACGCTACGCTCTCAGCGTGAGCGAGCCCGATCAGCTCTGGCGCCGCACGCTGGCGGCGGTCCGGCTCTCGCGCGTCGAGCTCGAGCTGGGCGCCGATCGCACGCCCGGCCTGGTCGACGCCGGGGCGGATCGCACCCGGTGGTCCGACGAGGCCCTCGACCCGTCCACCGGCCTGGGCCGAACGGCGGCCGCGGTCGACGACGCCCTGCAGGGTTTCATCCCGTGGACGGTGGGGCCGCAGGAGGCGTTCGCCCTCAGTCGCAGCAGCCTGGGCCGCGGGTGCATGCCGCCGGACCTCCTCGCCGGCCGGCCCGGAGCGTGGCGGATGCGGTGGACGTTCCCGTGCGCCGTGTCCGGCGGCGCCGTCCGGGCCGTCCGGTGCGGCGAGGCCGACGCGATCGACGAGGGTTGCCGGCCGGTCCCCGACCTCCGCCTGTTCGAGGGCGTCTTCGCCTGCTTCCTCGGTCCTCGTCCGACGACCATGGCAGACGTGCGCGCCGAGCTGCGGGCCGTGGCCGGGCGGGTCGTCCCCGGTGCGGAGGCGTCGTTCGCGGCGACGGGGATCGAGGACGCCGAGTGGTTCGAACTCGACGGAGCCGTCGTCGGCGGGGGCTGCACGGTCGCCACGGACACCCACCGGGCGGGCGCCTGGCGCCTCCTGCTCGAGCCGCTGGCGGCGCTCCGTGAGGGTCGTCCGGTCCGGGTCGAGCGCCAGCCGTCGGTCCAGACCGTCGGCGCGGACATCGCGGCGAGGTACGACGTGCTCCTCGGCAGCGACGGTCAGGCCGACTGACGTGAGCGGCCGGCGAGCAGATCGTCGCTCCGGGGTCGTCTAGACGACCAGCTCCCCCCGCACGATCGTCCGCGCCGTCCCTCGGAGGCGCACGACGTCCCCGTCCACCTCGACGCCGAGCCGGCCGCCGCGGGGGCCGACCTGGGCGGCTTCGAGGTCGGCCCGTCCCAGGACGCCCGCCCAGTAGGGGCCGAGGACGCAGTGCGCCGAGCCCGTCACGGGGTCTTCGGGGACGCCGTAGCGCGGGGCGAAGTAGCGGCTGACGAAGTCGACCCCGGCGGCGTCGGAGGCGGCGCGGGCGGTGACGATGACGCCGCGCATGTCGATCGCGGCGATCGCGCGGAGGTCGGGGTCGAGCGCCCGCACGGTCGCGTCGTCGGCCACCACGACGACGCGGTCGAAGGTGGAGCGGAGCACGGTGACGGCGTCCTCGTCGACGCCGAGCGCCGGGAGCAGGCCGGGCGGCGCGTCCCCGGGCTCCCACGGCAGGGCCGGGAACGTCATCTCGATGCGTCCGCCGCCCCGGCGGCAGGTCAGGTCGCCGGACCGGGTGGCGAAGACGATCGGGTCCCCCGCGGAGGCCCGCCCCGACTCCCACAGGGCGTGGGCCGTGGCGAGGGTGGCGTGGCCGCACAGCTCGACCTCGGCGGCGGGCGTGAACCAGCGCAGCCCCCACCGCCCGTCGTCCACGGCGCAGACGAAGGCGGTCTCGGAGTGCTTCATCTCGGCGGCGACGTCCTGCATCCAGCGGACCGGTTGGGGGCGGTCCACCACGACGATCGCGGCGGGGTTGCCGGAGAAGGGACGGTCGGTGAACCGGAGGCCGGAGCCGGAGGTCCATTCCCGCGGAGCGGGAACCCGAAGGGCCGCGCTCTGGACGGGCGCGGTGAAGGCGTCGACGACGAACAGCGGCCACGGCATGGGCGGAGCGTAGCGCGTACAATCCGCGGCCTCGTGAAGGCGTTGGTGACCGGTGGCGGCGGGTTCGTGGGCAGCAGGCTGGTGCGGCTGCTGTCGGACCGCGGCGACGAGGTGACGTTCCTGGCGCGGGGGCGGTACCCGGCGGTCGAGGCGTTGCCGAACGTGACGGGGCTGCAGGTCGACCTCCGGGACGCGGACGCGGTCGCGGCGGCGTGCGCGGGCCAGGACGTGGTGTTCCACCTCGCGGCGCTGGCGGCGCCGTGGGGGAAGCGGGCGGTGTTCGAGGCGATCAACGTGGGCGGCACGCAGAACGTGATCGACGGCTGCCGCGCGCACGGGGTCCCGAAGCTCGTCTACTGCTCGACGCCGTCGGTGATCGGGTACCTCGAGGACGTCGAGCACGGCGGGCCGGACGTCCCCTACGCGACGGAGTTCGTGAGCCTGTACCAGGAGACGAAGGCGCGGGCCGAGCAGCTGGCGCGGGCGGCGAACGGGGACGGGCTGGCGACGGTGGCGCTGCGGCCGCACGTGGTGATCGGTCCGGGGGAGCAGAACATGATCCCGCGGCTGATCAGCAAGGCGCGATCGGGGCGGCTGCCGCAGATCGGGGACGGCTCGGCGCAGGTGGACCTGACGGTGGTGGACAACGCGGCGTGGGCGCACCTCGACGCGTGCGAGGCGCTGACGGGGCCCGACGCCGCGTGCGCCGGGAAGGCGTACTTCATCAGCAACGGCGAGCCGGTGCGGACGTGGGACTGGATCCGGGACCTCCTGGGTCAGCTGGGGCTGCCGGGGCCGAAGCGGACGCTGAGCTTCGCGCGGGCGCTCCGGGCGGCGAAGATCGTGGAGTTCGTCTGGCGCCTGTTCCGGCTGCCGGGGGAGCCGCCGATCACCCAGCTCCAGGTGGTCGGGATGGGCCGCACCCACACGTTCGACATCGGCCCCGCGCAGCGCGATCTGGGGTACTCGGTGCGGGTGAGCGTGGCGGAGGCGACACGTCAGATCGTCGAGTCGGTCCGGGCGGCGGAGGCGTGATCAAGCTCGGCGAGCTGCTCGCGGCCGTCCGAGAGAGGACGGACTGCGAGCTGGTCGGCGATCCCGAGGCGACGGTGACGGGGGTCGCGGACGTGTCGGTCGACGACGCGGGGGGCGCGCTGGTCCCGCTGTTCGACGCAAGAGCGACGCCCCCCCCCGGCGCGGGTGCGCTGCTCGTCGGGCAGGCTCTCCACGAGAACGAGAACGAGAACGAGAACGAGAACGAGAACGAGAACGAGAACGAGAACCGGAGCGCGGGACGCGCGGGAGGTCGCGTGACGGCGAAGCCGGCGCGTCCGCAGGATGGCCGCCAGGACGGCGGCCACAACGAGAGCGAGAACGAGAACGAGGACGACGGCGAGCTCCCGCGGCTCGTCGCCTCTCGTCCGCGCCTTGCGCTGGGGGCGATCCTGGAGCGCCTGGAGGCGGCTCCGCCGGCGGAGCGTCGCGTCCGCGGCGGGGTCCACCCGTCGGCGGGGGTGGCGTCCTCGGCGTCGGTCCATCCGTCGGCGCGGATCGGGCCGTTCGCCGCCGTGGGAGCGGGGGTCCGCGTCGGCGCCGGGGCGATGATCGGGGCTCACGCGGCGGTCGGCGACGGGGCGGTCCTCGCCGACGGCGCTGTCGTCGCGGCGCACGCGACCGTGGGCCACGGGACGTCCATCGGGGCCCGAGCGCGCGTCGGGGCGGGGGCGCGGGTCGACTCCGCGACGACGATCGGACCGGACTCCGCGATCGGCTCCAACGCGGTCCTCGGCGAAGGCTGCTCGTTCGGTGAGGGCGCCCGCGTGGGCCCCAACGCGACGATCGCGGACGGCACGACGGCCGGCGATCGGGTCCGGATCGGGGCGGGCGCGGCGATCGGGGGGGACGGCTTCTCCTACGACACGGCCGCGCCGTCGATCCTGGAGGGGGGGACCGACGTGCTCCCCTGGCACCGCATCCCGTCGGCGGGGACGGTCGTGTTGGAGGACGACGTCGAGATCGGGGCGGGCGCCTGCGTCGACCGCGGGACCCTCGGCGCGACCCGGATCGGCCGCGGGACGAAGATCGACAACCTGGTCCAGGTCGCGCACAACGATCGCATCGGCGAGCACTGCCTCCTCACGGCCCAGGTCGGCCTCGCGGGGAGCGTCGAGGTCGGCGACGGCGCGATCTTCGCGGGCCAGTCCGGGGTCAAGGACCACACGACGGTCGGATCGCGCGCGGTGGTGATGGCCAAGTCGGCGGTCTTCCGCGACCTCGAGGACGGCGCGGTCGTCTTCGGCGCGCCCGCCCGCGACCGCGACGACGCGTACCGCCGCCACGCCGCGGTCGGCCGCATCGACGACCTCCGCCGCCGCGTCCGCGCCCTCGAGACGGGGGCGCGGGAGGGAAGCGACGAGGGATGAGGCCCTCCGCGATCGGCTTCCACCTCGACACCCGGCCGGCCACCGGGCCCAATCGCGATGACTCCGCTGCGACGCCGTCCCCCAGCAGACCCGCCCCTGTTGCCCCGCCACCGTCGCTCCCGGCCTCGGCCGGAATCTCGCCCCCTCGGCGTCAGAGTGGGACCTTCGGGTCGGCCTCGGCCGGAATCTCGCCCCCTCGGCGTCAGAGTGG
>CAYFOA010000019.1:44527-68441 GCA_964344575.1 uncultured Rickettsiales bacterium
TCAGAGTGGGACCTTCGGGTCGGCCTCGGCCGGAATCTCGCCCCCTCGGCGTCAGGGTGGGACCTTCGGGTCGGCCTCGGCCGGAATCTCGCCCCCTCGGCGTCAGAGTGGGACCTTCGGGTCGGCCTCGGCCGGAATCTCGCCCCCTCGGCGTCAGGGTGGGACCTTCGGGTCGGCCTCGGCCGGATTCTCCGCCCAGGGCCGCCAGGGTCGGACCTCCCCGTCGGACGCGGCGACCTCCCCGGCCGCCGGCCGTCTCCCCCGTCGCTCGGGAAGCGCGGCCGGTGGGTCGCCCGACGGCGGATCTTCCCCGCGCTGGTGGATGCGCGTCTGCGGTCGCTTGGCCGCGGCGTTGCTGATGGCGTGGTCCGCGCTGACGCCGGTGGCCGTGCTCGGGCGCCGCCGGTTGGACCGCCTCCGGCAGTCCGGTGAGCCGGTGGTGTTCGCCTTCTGGCACGGCCGGGCGGTGCTCCTCGCGGCCCCGCTGCGGCGCGAAGGCGCGACGCTCCTCGTCAGCCGCAGCCGCGACGGCGCCTGGGCGACCGCGCTCGTCGAGGCGCTGGGCTACGGCGTCGTCCGGGGGAGCACCAGCGCGGGCGCCGTCGCCGGCTTCCGAGGACTGCTGCGGCGACTGCGGCGCCGCCCCTGCCCTTCGGACTCCGGGGAGGCCGTCGTCCCGGGACCGTCCGAGCCCGTCCCCGGCGCCCCCCGAAGCGACTCGTCGCGGGCCGGCCGCCGGGCGGTGGCGATCCCCGTGGACGGCCCGCGCGGCCCGGCCGAGTCGGTGGCGCCCGGAGCGGTCGCCCTCGCGCGTGCGTCCGGCGCCTGGATCGTCCCCCTCGCCGCTGCCAGCCGGCGCCCCTGGCGCCTCCGATCGTGGGACGGCACGCGCCTCCCGCGCCCCTTCGCCCGCACCGTCATCGCCGTCGGCCGACCGTACCGGGCCGGCGCCGGGAGCGACGGATCCGTCGACCTCGCCGTCCGCATGGCCCGGCTCCATGCTCGCCTCGAGGCGAAGGTCAGGTGATCCGCCCGCCCGGGTCCGCCCCGGCGTCACCACCGCGTCGCTCCGGCGATGGTCCGGGTGTGACCGGGTCCGCTCGCCGGCGCCCGGCGGGGGCGCGTGGCCGAGTGTCCGCGCACCGCATTCGGCGCCTCGTCCGGAGGCGCGCCGTCCGGATCCCAGATGGTCCCTTCGCCCGTCGCCCCCACCAGGACCTGCGGTGAGCGGGCTGGAGTGGGTGGCGACGGCGCCGCTGCGGGCGGGGGCGCGGGTCGCCCGGTCCCTCCGCGCGGACCTTCCGATCCTGCCGCGTCCCACGATCTCCGTCGGCAACCTGGCCTTCGGGGGCCGCGCCAAGACGCCCGTCGTCGCGGCCCTCGCCCGCGCCGCCCGGGCCGACGGCCTCCGCCCCGCGATCCTGACCCGAGGCTACGGCGGTCGGGTCCGCCGCTCCGATTCGCCGGTGGTCGTCGTCCAGGACGCACAGCGGGCCCCCGTCGCGCCGGCCGCAGGCAGGGGCCGCGGCGTCGTCTCCCCCCTCGCCCACCGTGCGCGACCAGCCGCCGACCCGGCCCCCGCCGGCCGCGATCGGGTCGTCCCCCCCAACCCGCCGCGGGTCGGGCACGGCCTTCCCCCCTGGCGCGCTCCCGTGGCCGCGCGGGCGGCCGAGATCGGGGACGAGCCGGCCTGGCTCGCCGCGGTCTGTCCCGGCGTCCCCGTCGGCGTCCACCCTCGCCGCGATCGCGCCGCTGCGGCCGTCCTCGATCGCCACGACGTCGACCTGTTCCTCCTCGACGACGGCTTCCAGACAGCGATCGCTCGGGACGCCGACGTCGTCCTCCTCGACCCCCGCCGCGACCCCCCCTTCGTCGCCCGCGCCGCCACCCGCGAGTCCGCTGCAGCCCTCGCCCGGGCCACCGTGGTCGGCCTCCTCGCCCCTGCGGATCCCGCCCCCCTCCGCGCCTCGACCGACGCTCCGGTCATCCATCTGCGCCGCCGCCCCGCCGGCCTCCGCCCGCTCGCGGGGACCGGGGACCGCGACCTCCCCCCCGTACGGTCCACCCCGACCGCACGGCGACCGGTCACCGTGATCGCAGGGGTGGGCGACCCGGGCAGCGTGGCGGCCCTCGCGGCGGAGGCGGGCTGCGACGTCCGGGCGGTGATCGCGCCGGGGGACCACCGCGCGCCCGGGGCGCTCGCCCGGGCGAAGGCGGCCCGGGCCGGACACGACGTCGTCGTCACGGAGAAGGACGCCGTCGGCTGGGCCGCCGCCGCGCCCCCCTCCGAGCGGACCTGGGTCCTCGGCCTCGCCATCGAGGGGACCGCCGGCCTGTGGACGCTCCTCAGCGGATCCGGCTGGTCGGCCTGAGAGGGTGTCTCAGGCGGCGTTTCGGTTTGTCAGACGAACCGAAAGCCCTCCTGAGACCCCTCAGCGGCAACTTCGGTTTGCCTGGGAAACCGAAACCGTCACTGAGAGCCGGCGGCGGCCCCGAGGCGGACGAACCCTCGGCGGGAGGGGCCGCCGGCGAAGGCGAGAAACACCTCGGCGCGGGAGGAGAGGGGAGACGCGGCGGCCCGCGACCGGGCGGCGGCGACGGCGTCGGCGAGGGGGACGTCGCGATCGCCGAACAGAGCGTCGAGCAGCTCGCGGAGGGCGCGGATCTCGTCGCGTCCGGCGCCGGCCCGGCGCAGCCCCACGAGGTTGAGACCGCGCAACGTCGCGCGGTCGCCGATCGCCATCGTCCACGGGGGGACGTCGCGGGCGACCATGCTCCCGGCGCCGATCATCGCCCCGTCGCCGATCCGGACGTGCTGGTGGATGCCGGCGAGCGCGCCGAGGACGGCCCCGTCACCTACGGACGAGTGCCCCCCCAGGGAGACGCCGTTGGTGAGGGTGACGTCGTCGCCGACCCGGCAGTCGTGGGCGACGTGCGCCCCCGCCATCAGCCACACGCGGTCGCCGACGGTCGTCACGACCCGGTCCGCGGCCGTCCCCCGGTGGACGGTCGCGTGCTCACGGACGACACACTCCGCCCCGATCTCGACGCGCCCGCGGCTCCCGTCGTCACCGCGCGACTGCGGCTCCCCGCCGAGCGCCGCGAACGGCCACACCCCCGTCCCCGCCCCGATCGTCGTCTGCCCGGAGATGACGACGTGCGACTCGAGGCGCACGCCGTCCCCCAGCCGGGCGCCCGCGTCGACCCGGCAGAACGGCCCGATCGCGACCCCGGTACCGAGCTCGGCCCGGGGATCGACGACCGCGGAGGGATGGATCTCGACCACGACCGCCGAGCCTACGCGCGCTCGGACGCCGTGTCTGTCCCCCGCGGGTCGCCCTCGCCGCGCCCCCTCGGGGCCAACCGCAGCACCTCCTCGGCCGCCTGCCGCCGAACCCCCGCCCACGACGACGCCGCGTCAGCCGCCGCCGCTCCCATCGCCCGGCGCCGCCCCGGGTCCTCGAGCAGCGCCCGCACCGTCTCCGCGAGCCCCGCCGCGTCGGTCCTCACCAGCGCCCCGCTCCCCTCCAGCGCCGCCGCCGTCGCAGCGTTCCCGGCCATGTCCGGCCCGGCCACGATCGGCCGCCCGAACCGCGCCGGCTCGGCCGCGTTGTGACCCCCGTGATCGGCGAACGTCCCCCCCATGATCACGACGTCGGCGGTCGAGAAGAGCGTCCCCAGCCGCCCGAACGACCGCTCCACGCGGAGTCCTCCGGCGCCGGCCAGCGCGGGACCCACGCGATCCGGGTACCGGGGCGCGACGACGACGAACGCTCCGTCTGCCGCCACCGCCGCCAGCGACGGCACCACGGCGGCCTCCTCGTCCTCGTGCAGCGACGCGACCACGACGATCGGCCGCCCCGCCGCCTCCGCCCGCAGCTCCTCGACCGCCGCCTCGTCTACCGGCAGCGGCCCCGCCGCTGCCTTCAACCCACCCCCGACCTCCGCCCCGGCCGCGCCCAACCCGGTCAGCCGCGCCCGCTGCTCCTCGTCCGCCGCGAGCACCGCGTCGATCCCCCCGAACAGCGCCGCCGTCGCGCGCCCCCCGAGCCTCCACCGCCGGGCCGCGCGCGCCGACAGCGACGCCGACACCCAGGCCGTGGGGATCCGCCGCGCCCGCGCCTCGGTCAGCATCGTGGGCCAGACGTCCGCCTCCACGACGACCGCGACGTCCGGCCGCCAGTGGTCCAGGAAACGCCGCACGCAGCCGACGTCGTCGGCCGGCGCGAGCTGCGCGATCGCCCCGTCCGCCACCGCGTCCACCGCGCCGAGCCCGCTGGGCGAGAAGGTCGTCGCCAGGATCGTCCCCCCGAACCCCTGCTCCCGGAGCCCCGCGGCCAGCGCCCCCGCCGCCGTCGCCTCGCCCCGCCCCGCCGAGTGGATCCAGATCAGCGGACCGTCGGGCCGGGCCACCGAAGCCACCCCCCGCCGCTCCGGATCGCGCACCCCCACCGCGGCCACCCGCATCAGGGCCCGGTATGCGTGGGCGAGCATCGTCATGGAGGAAGGGGGAGACTGGAGCCGATGTCCGGACTTGAACCGGAGACCTGCTGATTACGAATCAGCTGCTCTACCAACTGAGCTACATCGGCTCGCGGGCCGTTGATTGCCACGCCGAATCGACCGTGTCAATCCGAGGCGTGCAGCTTCATAACCCTTCAACATTCGCCGAACGGCGGGCTGCTAAGGTTCCAGGGCCCGATGGAAACGCTCATGCGAAGCCTCCTGCACGTCCTCCTCGTCCTCGCCGTCGCCGTCCCCGCGACCGCGTCCGCCTTCGATCCGTCCAACCCCGACGACGTCGGCCTCGCCGTCTTCCCCTTCGAGCCGGACCGGGAGGACGACCGCTCGCTCGCCTTCCTCCTCGAGGACTACCTCCAGGCCAACCTCGGCCGCGCCACCCGGCACCCCGTCTACACCGGCCGCGACATCCTCCCCGCCATCCCCCAGGGGACCCTCGCCTGCATCGAGGGCGACCGCTGCCTCCGCATGCTCGGCGGCCAGTTCAACGTCTCCCTCGTCGCCCGCGTCCAGGTCTACCGCGCCGGCCCCGAGATCCAGCTCGAGGTCGCCTTCTACACCACCGGCAACGGCATCCTCATCGGCCGCGAGAACACCGCCTTCCAGACCGGCGACGAGCGGTCCATGGTCGACGCCTTCTACGGCTGGTGGAAGCTCTACTTCGACACGTCGCTGCGCGTCTCCCCCGGCAACCGCGCCGGCGAAGGGGGCGTCGTCGGGACCAGCGCCGAGGAGCGCGAGCGCCTCGAGGACTACAAGTCCGGACGCAAGAAGAAGGTCTCCTCCCGCCGCACCGACTTCGGCGAGGAGCGCGAGCCCGAGGCCGACTTCGACCGCTCCGACCCCACCGGCGACCTCCGCGCCCTCGTCGGCGACGACGAAGACGACGACCGCGACTCCCGCAGCTCCTCGAGGCGGCGGGCCGACACCCGTCGCCAGGACGCCTACGACGTGTCGGACGACGACCTCGACCTCGACTCCGGCGACGACGACCGCAACCGCGACCGCGACCGCGACCGCGACCGGGCCCGCTCCCGCGACCGCGACGACGGCGACCGCGCCCTCCCGCCGCTCTACGAGGACGACGACGAGATCGATCTCGAGGCCGACGAGGACCGCGGCGGCAGCTCCGTCCGCTCCTACTCCGACGCCCAGCGCGCCGGCTACGGACCCCGCGAGTACAAGCGCTACACGCAGTCCGGCCTCACCCTCAAGGGCTACGGCAAGGCCCGCTGGGAAGACGGCGGCCGCTTCTACCTCCGCGCCGGCCCCTTCTACGGCGGCGGCTGGCTGACCCGCCGCTACGCGACGATCGTCTTCGTCGAGGCGGGCAACCGGAAGACCGACGAGTACGCCTGGGAGCGGCTCGGCATCTCCAAGTACGGCAACCCCGGCGTGACGGTCGGCTTCGGCTACGCGGTCCACAAGCTCGTCGCCGTCGAGGCCGACGTCAGCTTCATGTTCGCCCAGCAGGACCTCCGCCGGGAGTACGCCAGCCGCGAGTTCGGCACCAACTGGAGCGACAACCCCGAGGAAGCCGTTCAGCCCCAGTCCAAGAACACCCTCCACCTCGTCGCCGACGTCCGCGCCCGCTTCTTCGTGTTCCCCGCCAAGAAGGTCAAGCTCACCCCGGGCTTCGGCGTCACCGCGATGGTCATGCAGGGCTACGACATCACCCCCGAGCCGCCGCTGGACTACAGCGGTCGCCCCGTCGCGGGCGTCCTCGGGCTGACCCCGCTGGTCGGGTTCCTCGCCCACATCAGCCCCTTCGTCGCGATCAACGTCGACGCGACCGGCACCGTCTACATCGTCCAGGGGGCGACGAACTACGACGAGCACATGCTCGCCGACGGCGTGACCTCGCCGCACCTGGACCCCCGGATGAAGCAGGAGCCGATCAAGCCGACGCCGATCATGGGCCGGGTCACCGCGACCGCGATGTTCTTCTTCTAGGGACGTGAAGCCCCTCACCGTCGCGGCGCTGCTCGTCGTCGCCACCGCCCTGAGCGCCCTCGCGACGTGGGCACTGTGGCCCCGGCCCGCGGTCGACCGCCTCCCCGACGACGACCCCGCCCACCTCGCCGCCGCCTACGCCGCCCTCGAGGAGACCGGCCTCGCCCTGGAAGCGTTCCGCGCCCGCGAGGGGCGCTACCCCGCCGCCCTCGACGAGCTCGTCCCCCGTGACCTCGCCCGCCTCCCCCGCGACCCCTTCGCGCCCGACCGCGGCCCCCTCCGCTACGGCGACCCCGGCCCCCGCGGCGAAGGCCGCGTCGTCTACTCCGTGGGTCCCGACCGGACCGATCAGGGCGGCGCCCCCCGCGACCCCCTCTCCGGTCGAGGTGACCTCCCCCTACCGGTCTTCTAGACTCCGCCGCATGGCGCGCGTCCCCCGCTTCCGGCCCACCGTCGCGCGCATCGATCTCGGCGCCCTCCGCCACAACGCCCGCCTCGTCCGCCGCCGCCTCGACGGCTCCGGGACCGCCGTCATGGCCGCCGTCAAGGCCGACGCCTACGGCCACGGCATCGTCCCCGTCGCCCGCGTCCTCGCCGAGGAGGGGATCGACTGGCTCGGCGTCGCCATCGTCGAGGAGGGGATCCGCCTCCGGAACGCCGGGATCGACCGCCCCATCCTCGTCCTCGGCGGCTTCGCGGACGGCTCCGAGCCCGACGCCGTCGCCGCCGGCCTGACCCCGGTCGTCTACCGCGACGCCTCCCTCCGCGCCCTCAACGCCCTCGCCGCCCGCACCGGCGACCGCGTCGGCGTCCACGTCAAGGTCGACACCGGCATGAACCGGCTCGGCGTCCCCCGCGGCCACCTCGGCTCCTTCCTCGAGCTCGTCGAAGGCCTCGACCACCTCTACGTCGACGGCCTCCTCACCCACCTCGCCGAGGCCGAGCGGACCGACGACGACTTCACCGCGTACCAGCTCGAGGGCTTCGAAGCCGCCCTCGAGGAGACCCTCGGACGGGGCCACCGTCCCCGCTGGGTCCACGCCGCCAACAGCGCCGCCGTCCTCCTGAACCGCGGCCCCGTCACGTCCTCCGCCGCCACCCTCGTCCGGCCCGGCATCTCGCTCTACGGCCTCGCCCCCGACCCCTCCCTGGAGGGCGCCTGGCCGCTCCGCCCGGTCATGTCCTTCGAGACCGGCATCACGTTCCTCAAGCGCGTCCCCGCCGGCGCCCGCCTCTCCTACGGCCTGACGTGGACCGCCGCGCGCGCCACCCTCGTCGCCACCCTCCCGGTCGGCTACGGCGACGGCTACCCCCGCTCCCTCGGCAACCGCGCCGAGGTGATCGTCCGCGGACGTCGCGCCCCCGTCGTGGGCCGCGTCTGCATGGATCTCACCCTCGTCGACGTCACCGACGTCCCCGGCGTCCAGGAGGGCGATCGCGTCACCCTGATGGGCCGCCAGGGGGACGAGGAGGTGAGCGCGGGCGAGCTCGCCGCCCTCCTCGGGACCATCCCCTACGAGGTCGTCGTCGGCATCTCCCCCCGCGTCCCCCGCGTCGAGCGCTCCGGGTGATCGACGCGCTGCTCCGCCCCGTCCGGGCGATCGGCGCCGCCCTGATCGGCTTCGTCGCCGACCTCGGCGGCATGACCCGCATGTTCTGCGGCTCGCTCCTCCTCGTCCTCCGCCCCCCCTACCGGCCCCACCTGATCTTCAAGCAGATGGACTTCGTCGGCGTCGGCTCCTTCGTCATCATCGCCATCACCGGCTTCTTCACCGGCGCCGTCTTCACCCTCCAGTCGAACCTCGCCTTCCGCCTCTTCGGCGCCGAGGGGTTCACCGGCGCGACGGTCGCGCTCTCCCTCACCCGCGAGCTGTCCCCCGTCCTCGCCGCCCTGATGGTCACCGGCCGCGCCGGCAGCGCCATGGCCGCCGAGCTCGGGACCATGCGCGTGACCGAGCAGATCGACGCGATGGAGGTGATGGCGGTCGACCCCGTGCAGTACCTCGTCAGCCCCCGCGTCCTCGCCTCGGCGGTGATGATGCCGTGCCTCTGCATGACCTACAACGTCATCGGGATGGTCGGCAGCTGGCTGGTCGGGGTGAAGTACCTCGGCATCGACCCGAACGTCTTCTGGCGCCGCGTCTGGCTCTACGTCGACCCCGAGGACATCTGGAACGGGCTCATCAAGGCCGGCGTGTTCGGCGTGATCATCGCCGTCGTCGGCTGCTACCGCGGCTTCCACGCCGGCGGCGGCGCCGAGGGCGTGGGCCGGGCGACGACCAGCGCCGTCGTCATCGCGTCGGTCACGATCCTCATCAGCGACTACTTCATCACCTCGCTCCTCGAGTACGGGCTCCTCAGTGGCTGACGCCGGCCCGATCATCCGCATCGAGGGGCTCCGCAAGGCGTTCGGCGCCCACCGGGTCCTCCGCGGCGTCGACCTCGACGTCCCCCGCGGGAAGATCCTCTGCATCATCGGCCGCAGCGGGGAGGGGAAGTCCGTCCTCCTCAAGCACATCATCGGCCTCCTCCCCCCCGACGAGGGGGACGTCCTCATCGACGACGTCTCCATGGTCCACGCCCGCCCCCGCGAGCGCCGGCGCCTCCTCCGCCGCTTCGGGATGCTCTTCCAGAACTCCGCCCTCTTCGACTCCATGACGGTGTTCGACAACGTCGCCTTCCCCATCCGGGAGAACGGCGAGAAGCGTCTGAAGCGCAAGGAGTTGTGCGCGATCGTGGAACACAAGCTCGAGCTCGTGGGGCTGTCCGGGGTGTCCCGCAAGATGCCGTCGGAGCTGTCCGGCGGGATGCGGAAGCGGGTGGGCCTCGCGCGGGCGATCGCGCTCGACCCCGAGATCCTCCTCTACGATGAACCGACGACCGGCCTCGATCCGGTCCGGACGCACGCCGTCGACCAGCTGATCCTGGACACGGCAAGGACCCTGGACGTGACCTCGGTGGTGATCACGCACGACATGCAGGCGGTCTTCGAGATCGCGGACGTCGTCGCGTTCCTCTTCGGGGGGCGGATCCACCTCGTGTGCACGCCGGACCAGCTCCGGACCCACCCCGACGAGGTGGTCCAGTCCTTCCTCGCGGGCCGCCCCATGGCCGACGCGACCGCGGGGCAGCTCGACTGATGCGGGGCGCCGCCGAGGTCCGGGTGGGGCTCTTCGCGATCGTCGCGATCGCGGCGGCCGTCTACTTCTCGATGGCGACGACGGACAACCCGTTCGCCGAGAAGGGGTACGTCCTCCGCGCCAACCTCCCCACCGCCGAGGGGCTCCGGCCGGGGTCGTCGGTCGAGATGGCGGGCGTCCGGATCGGCGCGATCAACGAGGTCCAGGTCCGCGAGGGGCGGGCGATCCTCGAGATCGGGATGGACCCGGAGTACCGCCTCCCCGTGGACAGCAAGGTCCAGGTGGCGTCCCGCGGCATGCTCGGCGACACCGTCCTCAAGGTGATCTCGGGGACGTCGGACACCATGCACGAACCGGAGGGGTGGCTTGTCGTCATCGACCCCCCGCCGACGCTCCAGCAGCTCCAGGCCCAGCTCGGCGACGTCGCCGACGACGTCCAGGCGATCACCGGCTCCCTGCGCGACCTCCTCGGCTCGGAGGAGACCCAGGATCACGTCGAGGCAATCCTGACGAACATCGAGTACTTCACCCAGGATCTCTCAGGGATCACTCGAGACAACCGGGGGGACCTCGACGAGGTGGTGGAGAACCTCCGCGTCCTCTCCGAGCAGCTCGCCCTCCTCGTCTCCGACGTCCGGCCCGACGTCGAGCAGGAGATGAACGCGATCCAGGAGGCGACCGACACCCTCAACCGGGGTCTCCGCCGGGTGGAGTCGATCGCGCAGAAGATCGACGAAGGGGAGGGGAGCCTCGGTCAGCTGATCAACGACGACCGCCTGGTCACGAGCCTGACGGAGTCCGTCGACGAGGTCGGCCGGCTGATCGACTCGATCGGCCGCTTCCAGATCGAGGTCTACTACCGCGGCGAGTTCCACATCACCCACCGCGTGCCGAACGCCCGCTTCAGCGGCAAGAACGTCATCGGCCTCCGGGTCAAGCCGCGCCCCGACTACTGGTACCAGGTCGAGTTCGTCGACGACCCCCTGGGCGACTTCAGCGAGGAGAGCCTCTTCGTCTACGACGGCTCCACGTGGGCCGCCCAGCAGGAGGTGCGGAACACCGACAAGCTCCAGTTCAGCTTCATGTTCGCCAAGCGGTGGCGGGACCTCGTCCTGAGGATCGGCATCAAGGAGAACAGCGGCGCCGTCGGCGCGGACCTCTTCCTGCTGGACGACCACCTCACCTTCAAGCTCGACGTCTACGACTTCTACTGGGCGTCGTGGCCGGAGCGGACGGGCATCCCGAACATCAAGTTCGCCGTCGACATCTCCCCGATCAAGAACGTCTACCTGACCGCGGGGGCGGACAACATCGCCAACCACCTCCGGCGCGGGGAGTTCACCTGGTTCGTGGGTGGCGGCGTCTGGTTCACCGACAACGACATCAAGTGGATCGTCGGCAGCCTCCCCACGGGCGCCCTGTAGTCCTGCTAGGATTCCAGACCCCCAACCGCCCCTGTGGTCCTACACGGGCACGCGCGTAGGGTTTCGACGACGACTGGAGCGAGCGCGCAGCGATGGCCAGAAAGAAGAAGGCGCCCACGCGTAAGAAGTCCCCGGCGGACAAGCCCGTCAAGCGCGAGCCCGAGGGGTTCGACGACGTGGACGACTTCTTCTTCGGTTCGGAGACCGGGGCGTTCACGCGGGACGAGTTCGACTACGACCCCTTCGACGACGTCTCGGCGTCGGGCAAGCACAAGGTCCCGGACGGCCTCGAGCGCACGCGGATGGTCATGGAGGTCCCCGACGACATCAAGTCGGCGGACAAGCTCGTCGCCAAGAAGGGGCAGGCGGCGACGAAGTCCAAGCGGAAGAAGCCGCCGGCGACGAAGAAGGTCGACACGAAGAAGGGCGACGAGGCGAAGGGCGCGCCCGCCGGGAAGGCGGCGCCGCCCGCGAAGGCCGCGCCGCCCGCGAAGGCCGCGCCGCCCGCGAAGGCCGCGCCCGCCAAGAAGGCTGCGCCCGCCGCCAAGCCGTCGAAGAAGGCGCCCGCCGCCAAGGCTGCGCCCGCGAAGAAGGGGCGAGGGCGCAAGGGCCGGGGCAAGAGCAAGGTCAAGGTCGAGCCCCCGCCGCCGCGACCCGCCGAGGCCGCGCCCCCCGAGGAGGAGGCCCTGGAGACGGTCCGCGCGGACAAGGACGCGCTGCCCGACAACGAGGTCACGCAGCCCCCGGCGGCGGCGGGCGCGGACGATCCGACCGGCCTCCCCGACGATCCGTCCGACCTCCCCGAGCCCGACGTCCAGCCCACCCGCAGCGACGACATCGACGTCCCCCTGAGCGCCCGCCGGGCCGCCGGCACCGCCGCGCTGGCGGCGATGGAGGACGACCAGATCTTCGTCGGCGACGAGGAGGACGGCGGCGCCGCCGAGAGCACCGACATGCCCGCCCCGGAGCCGCGCAAGCCCGTCGCCGCCGGCGGCGCGGCGCCTCCCTCCGCGGCCCCCGCGGTCGCCGGCGCGGGCGACGCGCCCCCCGCCGACGAGGAGCTCCCCGGCGCCTCGGAGTGGGCCACCGCGGTCTCCGAGCTGGGGACCGAGGCGGACGCCCGGACGACGAAGAAGGTCGCCGGGGAGCGCGCCGCGCTGCTCTTCGAGATCGGCCGCATCCTCGCCCACCGGATGGGCGACTGGACCGGCGCGGAGGCGCGCTGGGAGGCCGCCCAGCAGGCCAAGGGCGACTACGTCCCGGCGCTGCGGGAGCTCGTCCGGCTGTGCGCCGCCCGGGAGGACTGGGCCCGCGCCACCGAGCTGCTCGCCCGCCAGGCCGACGGCGCGTCCGGCGCGGCGTCCAAGACGGCCGCGTTGCTCGCGTCGGCGCACATCCAGCTGTCGCAGCTCGACCGCCTCGAGGACGCCGCCCGTGACCTCGGCAAGGCGCTCGACGTCGCGCCCGACAACTACATCGCCCTCCGCTTCCTGCGCGAGATCCACTACCGGACGCAGTCCTGGCAGGAGCTCGTCGACGTGCTCCGCCGGGCCCGCGATCTCGCCGAGGGCGGCGAGCGGCTCCGGATCGACTACGAGCTGGGGCGCCTCCACGACGAGGTCCTCAAGTCCGCCCCCGACGCGGTCGAGGCGTTCAAGAGCTGCCTCGGCGTCGACGGCCGGTTCATCCCCGCCTTCCTCGCCGCCGAGCGGCTGCTCCAGGAGTCCGGCGAGACGGCCGGCCTGCTCGACCTGTGGCGCAGCGCGGGCGCGGCGTGGGGCGGCGGCGACGCGTCGTTCTGGTTCGCCCGGGCGGCTCGGGCGGGCGACGCGGCCTCGCTGCCGTCGGACCAGGTGGACGCCGACTACCGCGCTGCCGTGGCCGCCTCCCCGTGCCCCGAGGTCCTCTCCGAGGAGTACCGCCACTGGCTGGAGGCGCAGGGCCGCTGGGGCGACCTGGCGTCGGCCTGCGAGGACGCGCTGGACGGCGCGGAGAACCCGAAGGCGAGGGCTGCCCTCCTGGCCGCGATGGGCCGCATCGCGCTCCAGCAGAACGGCGACGCGGCGGCCGCGGGGAAGCACTTCGACGCTGCCGTGGCGGCCGACGGGACGTGCGTCGAGGCGGCCGAGGGGAAGCGCCAGGTGCTCGCCGCGGCGGGCGACTGGGACGGCCTCCTGTCGCTGCTCCAGCAGACGGGAGAGGCGGCGTCGTCGACGCGCGTCAAGCTCGCCGTGAACCTGAAGATGGCCGAGATCGCCGAGATCAAGCTCGACGACCTGCCGTCGGCGCGCATGCACCTGGAGGCGGCGTGCCTCCTCGCGCCGAACTACCTCCCCGCGCTGGACGCGCTCATCGACGTCCTCGACCGGCTCGACGACCCTCGGGGCGTCGCGGAGCGGCTCGAGCAGGCGGCGGCGATCGTCGACAGCCCCGAGGCGGCGGCCTGCTACACGCTGCGGGCGTCGATGGCCTGGACCCGCGCCGGCGTCCGCGACAAGGCGATCGCGTCGCTGCAGAAGGCGGTCACGGCGGGCCCCGGCTCCCTCCTCGCCCGCGAGGGGCTGGTCAAGGAGTTCCTCGCCGACGGTCGCTGGACCGACGCCGCCGAGGCGCTGCGCCAGGCCGCCGCGGAGACCGAGGACGGGGCCCTGCGGGTCTCGCTCCTGTACCGCGCGGGGCGGCTCTACTTCGTCCGGGCGAACGACGCGGACGCGGCCGAGGCGGCGTACCGGTCGCTGCTCGACCTCGTCCCCGAGTTCCTCCCCGCGACGTGGGATCTGCGCGACATCTACGCGTCCCGGGGCGACTGGGACGCCTACGGGCTGATCCAGCAGCAGGAGGCGGAGGGCGCCGAGGAGCCGGCCACGAAGGCGTGGGGGCACCTCGCGGCGGGCCACGCCTACGAGCGCGCCGGTCGGGTCGAGGACGCGATCGGCCAGTACCGGGCGGCGCTCGAGGCCGAGCCGGGCAGCATCGTGGTCGGCGGGGCCCTGCGCCGCGTCTACCGGAAGACGTCGGACCGCTCCGCTCTGGCCGAGTCGTACGGCCTCCAGCTCCGCGGCACCACGGAGGCGCGGGTCGCCGACGCGCTGCGCGTCCAGCTCGTCTCCGCGCTCGAGGGCATGGGGGACGCGGGCGGCGTCGGCACGGAGGTCGGCGAGCTCCTCAAGAGCGACCGCGCCGACGACATCCCCCTGGCGTCGATGGGCCTCCTCGCGGAGAGCCTGCAGCTCTGGGACCAGGCGATCGCGGTCTACTCGGCGGTCGGCGACCACAAGGGGCTGGAGGCCTCGGCCCGGGCCGCGTGCCTCTTCCAGCAGGGGCTCCTGCTCGAGGAGGTCCGCGAGGAGTCGGACGCGGCGGCGGTGCTCTACGACCGCGCGGTCGAGCTGGCGGCGGGCCACGCGATGGCGCTCGAGGGGCTGGAGCGGGTCCACGCCCAGTCCGGCGACGCCGGGGCGCTGGCGTCGGTCTACGCCCGCGAGGCGGAGGCGGCGACGAGCCAGCCCGTCCGGACCTTCTACGCGCTGCTCGCCGGCGAGCAGCTGGAGAACCTGGGCGACGCGGCCGCGGCGATGGCGTCCTACCGGATGGCGTTCGACGACCCCGTCGGCCGCGAGCGGGCGTGGGACGCGCTCCGCCGGCTGGCGCTCCAGGTGCGGGACGTCGAGGCGCTGGACTTCGTCACGGCGGGGCTCGCGGACGTCGGCGACACCGACGAGGCGGTCTCCCGCTGGATGGAGCTGGGCGAGGGGCTCGCCGCGACGGGCGAGGACGACCGCGCGGTGGCGGCGTTCAACCAGGCGCTCGCCCGCCAGGCCGGCTTCCTCCCCGCCTGCTACCACCTCGAGCGGCTCCACAGCGACCGCGAGGACTGGAACGAGGTCCTCGGCGCGCTGGAGGCGATCAGCGACGCGGCGAAGACGGACGGCGTCAAGAAGGACGCGGACGGCCGGATCCAGGCGCTCCTCGCCGAGCGCGGCGTGACGTCCGACAGCGCCTTCGACTTCTACAAGAAGCTCCACGACCGCGAGCCGGAGAACCTGGTCGCCCTGAAGGGGCTCGGCGGGATCCTCCTGTCGCGCGGTCAGGCGGCCGACGCGAAGGGCTACTTCGAGCAGTACGCGGCCAAGGCGTCGGACCCGCAGCAGAAGGCCGAGGCGTCCGTACAGCTGGGCCAGCTCGCGCTGGAGCTGAACGAGGGCGACGAGGCTGCCGTGGCGCACTTCGAGGCGGCCATCGAGCACCTCTCCAGCCACCGCCCCGCGCTCGACGCGCTCAAGGAGCTGCACGGCCGGGTCGAGAACTGGAACGGGCTGGTCGGCGTCCTCGCGCGGGAGGCGAGCCTCGCCGCGGAGGACCGGCGGCTCCCCTACTGGGTCGACATCGCGCGGCTCTGGGAGGACAAGATCGGCAACGCCAAGGTGGCGATCTCGTCCTGGAACAAGGTGCTGCAGGAGCAGGCCGACCACGCCGAGGCGCAGGACCGGCTGCTGGGGCTGTACGAGGCCGGCGGCGACTGGCGCAAGTACCTGGACGTGGCGGACGCGACGCTGGCGCGGCTGTCCGGCGAGGAGCTGCGCGACCGCAACGCCGCGCTCGGGCTCGTGGCCCGCGACCAGGCCGGCGACGTCGACCGCGCGGTGGCCTACTTCAAGGCCGCGATCGCGTCGGATCAGCCGTCCCCCGCGGCGCTCGCCGAGCTTCGCTCCATCGCCCGCGCCCGCGGCGACTGGGAGCAGGTGATCGGCCTGTGCGAGCAGGAGGTGGAGGTCGCCCCGGACACGGCGGCGAAGGTCACGCTCCTGGAGGAGGCGGCCCGCATCAAGCTCGACCAGCTGCTCGACCGGGACGGCGCGGCGGGGCTCTTCAAGCGGGTCCTCGGGCTCGACGCGAACTGCCGCTCGGCGCTGAGCTTCTTCGCGGACTACTACTTCGACACCGAGCAGTGGGAGGACGCGCTGCCGGTCTTCCGCAACTACGAGTCGGTCATCGCGGAGATGGACCTCGAGGACGACGACGACGCCCGCATCGACGCCACCGGCTACTTCTACAAGTACGGCGTGGTGCTGAGCCAGGCGGGCGAG
The DNA here is from genome assembly GCA_964344575.1 of uncultured Rickettsiales bacterium. Lineage (GTDB taxonomy): Bacteria > Myxococcota_A > UBA796 > UBA9615 > UBA9615 > JAAESI01. Next base: position 60,653 of record CAYFOA010000019.1, read on the forward strand.
GACGAGGGCGCGCTCGGGCAGTTCGCGAAGGCGCTGGACCTGACCCCGACGCACCTCCCGTCGCTGGAGGCCGCGGCGCCGCGGTACTTCGAGGCGGAGGACTGGACCCGGGCGCGGGAGACGTCGCGCGCGATCCTGCGGCTGCGGGGCGGCACCGGGGACAGCGCGAGCCTGACGCAGCTGTACCTGCGGCTGGGCCAGTCGGAGCTCGAGCTCGGCCAGTCGGACTCGGCGCTGAAGCGGTTCAAGAAGGCGCTCGACCGGACGCCGAACCACGTCCCCGCGCTGCAGGGCATCGCCCGCATCCACCGCCTCTCGGAGGACTGGAACAGCCTCCTGTCGACGTACAACAGCATCATCAAGTACGCCCGCGACCCCGACCAGGTCATCCAGGCGTACATGACGAAGGGCGACGTGCTCGAGCAGAAGCTGGAGTTCACGGACAAGGCCGTCCTGCACTACGAGAAGGTGCTGATGTACGACAAGTCCAACTGGGACGCGACGGCCCGCCTCGGCCAGATCGCGCTGCGGCGGGGCGACGTCGGCAAGGCGGGCGAGTTCGCGGCGAAGGCGGCGAAGTCGGCCCGGAGCGAGGACGAGAAGGCGCTCGCGACGCTCCTCGCGAAGCTCGCCGAGGCGCCCGAGAACGTGGACGTGAGCGCGGTCGTGGGCGACACGAAGTCGGCCCTCGACGGTGAGGCGAACGGGGTGCTCGATGCCTTCCAGGAGGCCGTCGGCGAGGGCGCCGGGACGGTCGACCGGAGCGCTGCCGCGGCGGCCTTCCGGTCCACGTTCGGCCCCATCTGATCGGCTCTTCGCGCACCGCGGGCTGCTCCTCGGGGCGCTCGCGGTGGCCCTGATCCCGCTCGGCGAGCCGGGCGCCCGCACGATCGCGCCGGCGCTCCCCTGGATCCTGACCGGTCTCCTCCTCCGCGCGTGGTCGTTCGCGCACCTCGGAGGGCAGGGGAGGACGCGCGACCCGAGCCCCCCCGAGGCCCGCGTCGTGACGGGCCCGTACGCCGTCTTCGAGCACCCGGTCTACGTGGCGAACCTGCTCGTGGCGGCGGGCCTCACGATCGCGATCCACCCCTCCGGCCTCGTCGCGGCAGGCGCCCTGGTCGCCGTCACGGCGCTGTACACGGCCCTCGCGGCGAGGGAGTCGGGGCAGGTCGAGGGGCTGCCCGTCCGCAGGTCCGCGCCTCTCTGGGATCGGGTCCCTCGATGGGAACGGTCGACCTGGCTCACGATCGTCGGGCTCGTGGCGATCGCCTCGTTCTGACCTTCAGCGGCCCTCCAGCCAACCCATCGACGGCCGAGCAGCGCGCTCCCACGCCTCGACCTGGCCGCGTGCGTCGTCCTCGCTCCAGCCGAGGGCGGCGCCCATCCTCGCCGCGACCGCCGGGGCCGCCGCCTTCGTCGCCTCGTAGTCCCGGATCTCCAGCTGCGTGCGCCGCCGGAGGACGTCGCGGAGGGTGATGGCGAGCTCCGTCCCGACGGCGTGGTCGATCTCCGCCCAGATGTATGGGAGGTCCCCCACGATCCGCTTCGCCGCGCCCCCGTCCGCCGCCGCCGCCTCCGCGATGGGGAGCCAGTTGCCGCCGTAGGACTCCTGGAGGTGCTCGACGACGTCGGTGCCGAGGTGCTCCTCCAACTCCCGCTCCGCCGCCAGCCCGTCCGGCCCCAGCGTGATCAGCTCCTTGCCCGCGTACGCGATGCCGTGCCCGCCGGGGAGCAGCACCGACCCCGTGGGGCAGCCGCCGACGTGGAAGCCCTCGGCCTTGAGCCGCTTGGCGATCACCGCGACCACCTCCGCGGCCATCCGCCGGTACGTCGTCAGCTTCCCCCCGGCGACCGTGACGAGCCCGTCGTCGTCCACCCGGATCGTGTGCTCGCGGCTGACCTGGCTGGCCCCCAGCCCCTCCTCCTCGGGCCCCACCAGCGGCCGCAGCCCCGCGTACGTCCCGAGCACGTCCTCCCGGACGAGGTGGGCGTCCGGGTAGTAGCGGTTCGCCAGGGCGAGCAGGTAGTCGACGTCGGACGCGTCGCAGTGGACCTGGTCGAAGTCGCCGTCGAAGTCGCTGTCCGTCGTCCCCAGCACCACCCGCGACCCCCACGGGATCGCGAACACGACCCGGTGGTCCTCGTGGCTGACGAGGCAGACGGCGTGGTTCACCGGCAGCCGCTCCCGCTTCATCACGAGGTGGACCCCCTTGGTGGGCCGGAGCATCCGCCGCCGGTCGCCCCGCATCCCCAGCGTCCGGTCCGTCCACGGCCCCGTCGCGTTGACGACGACCCGCGCGTCGATGCCGTGCGTCTGCCCCGTCCGGCGGTCCAGCACTTCGACCCCGCAGACCTGCGACCGGTGCGTCCGGAACCCCGTCACCTCGCACCACGTCAGCACGGACGCGCCGGCCTCGTGCGCGCCTCGCCCGGTCTCCAGGGTGAGCCGCGCGTCGTCGGTCATGCAGTCGTAGTAGAGGACGCAGCCGTTGAGCCGCTCGGTCGTCAGCCCCGGCTCCAGCCCCGCCGTCTTCTTCGACCCGTACGTCTTGTGCAGCTTGTACGACCGGAACAGCGCCAGCGTGTCGTAGATCCAGAGCCCCGTGCTGACCTGCCACAGCGGGCGCGGCCGCTTCGCGTGGATGGGGAAGACGAACGGGATCGGCCGGACGAGGTGGGGCGCGAGCTGCCGCAGCCGGTGGCGTTCGGAGACGGACTCGAAGACCAGCCCCACCTCCCCCTGCTCGAGGTAGCGGAGGCCGCCGTGGACCAGCTTGCTCGACGCCGAGCTCGTCCCCGCGGCGAGGTCGCCCTTCTCGATCAGCGCCGTCTTCAGCCCCCGCATGGCCGCGTCCCGGGCGACGCCGGCTCCGGTGATGCCGCCCCCGATGACGAGGACGTCGAACTGCGTCTCCTCCAGCGCGTCGACCCGCTCGTCGCGGGTGTGGCGGTCGAAGGGGGGCGCGGGGGGCGCGGTCAGCGCGGGGGCTTGCACGGGTGCCGGTGTATGGACCCGTCGGCCCCGTGTCAAGAGAGCTGAACGCTGATTCAGTCGCGGGGGAAGGGGGCCTTGCCGACGCCCGACAGGACCGCGGCGCCCATCGCCGTCGTGCTCAGCGCGAGCGTCGCGAGGACCGCCAGCCCGGCGACGACGCCGCCGCTGCTCCCGATCACCGCGATCAGGGCGAGCAGCCCCACGCCGGCGACGAAGTCCCAGCCCCGCGACCGGACCGCCTCGGGCAGCGGCAGCCGGTCGCCCACCGCTTCGAGGAGGCCGGTCATCCCGACGGCCCACAGGAAGAGCGTGAAGGCCCCCACCAGCGGCGTCCCGATGCACGTCCAGAAGAGGACGATGCCGCCGATGAGGCCGAGCCCCAGCGTCGCCAGCCCGCCGACGACGAGCGACGCCAGCGGCGACGCTTCGACCGTGCGGCGGATGTTCCGGGTCCGGTCGGGCGCGACGGTCATGAGGAGGAGGCCCGTCCCCAGCAGGATCAGGCAGCCGATCAGGGAGACGACGAGGTCGAGCCCGCCGACGCCGAGGTCGAGGCCGCCGAGGGAGCCGGCCGCGGCGCCGTCGAGGCTGCCGACGAGCTGGTCGGGGGTGACGTCCGGGCTCTTGAGGAGCGCCGCGACGCCGACGATGCCGACGAGGACGAGGTCGGCGACCGCGAACGCGGCCACCGCGGGCTTCCAGCCGCCGGCGCCGAAGAGGCGCTCGATCCAGGAGAGCCTCGGCGTGGGGGGGACGACGATCTCACGCCCCAGCGCCCGCTCCACGATGGTCGCGGGCATCGACTCGTCGGCCCACGCGATGGCCGCGCGGGCGACGGCGGAGCGGTCCAGGGCGGCGAACATCTGCTCGTAGGCGGCGATGCGGGATCCGAACGCGTCGTCCTCGTCGGCCCGCAGCTCGACCTCGGTGGCCTCGTCGGCCCCGAGCGTCCCGTCCAGGTACCGCTGGATGAGGAAGTCGTCCTCGTCGAGGGGGACGTCTTCCTCATCCAGCGCGTCGTCGCGGTCGTGCACGTCGGTCACGGTCGGATCCCTCGCTCCAGCAGCGCGGCCTGGAGCTTCTTGCGGGCGCGGAACAGCCGGTTCATCACGGTGCCGTCGGGCAGGCCGAGGTGGTCGGCGATCTCGCGGTAGGTCATGTGGTCGTAGTGGTAGAGGCGGATGATCTCCTCGTACTTGTCGCCGATCGTCCCCAGCGCCTCCTCGACGGCCGTCATGAGGTGGTTCTCGTGGGCGATGTCGTCGGCCCGCCGGGCGATCCCGCGCTCGTTCCGGGTGGGGTTCGCGGTGATCTCCTCGTTCAGCTCGGAGGTGGGGCGGCGGCGGCGGTAGCGGTCGATGCAGAGGTTCCGCGCGATGCGGTTGATCCACGGGCCGAGGGGCCGGGTGGGGTCGTAGCGGTCGATGTTGGCGAGCGCCTTGACCATGGCGTCCTGGGCGACCTCCTTGGCGTCTTCGCGGTTGCGGAGCATCCGCAGGGCGAGGCCGAAGACGGCGTCGTGGTGACGGGTTACGAGGGTGGCGGCGGCGGTTCGGTTTCCGTCTAGCACCTGGCGTACGAGCTCCTGATCGTGGTCGTCTCGATCGTTCATGGGCCGTACGCGCGCGGGGAGGGACCTATTTCACTGGTTGAACTGTGGTCGCCGCGAGAATAGCCTTTATGGACGGAAGGGAGCGTCGCGCGCCGTATGGTGATGAAGCGGGCCGACGAGGATCGCGGAGACCGGTTGAAGGCCTACGACGGCAAGGACTACAGCGAGATCATCGAGTTCCCCGTGGAGCTCGTCGATCGTGACGGCGTGGTGCGCCGGTACTCCTACGAGGAGTCGCTCGCCGTCTACCACCGCCGCATCCAGAGCGCGCCCTGGCGCTACGCCGACGACGACCTCATCCGCGCCGAGATCGGCCACTGCACGCGCCGCATCGAGCAGATCAAGCGGTCCTACAAGGCCCGCAGCCGCCGGGGACGGCCGTCCGCCGCGCCGAACCCGCGGGCGGCGCTGGGGGACGGCTACGAGCTGCTGCGGGGCCACTACGAGGAGCTCCTGAACCGGAGCCGCCTCCGCATCCCGGGCGACCTCGAGGTGACCGTGTCGCTGCTCCAGGACGAGCCCGGCTGCCGCGTCTATCACGTCGGCTTCGGCGGGCGCGGGGGGCACCTGCTGTACGTCTACCCGTTCGACCGGATCGGCGACGGGGACCCCCGTGAGGCCTTCGAGACGGCGCAGCTCGCGTACCGCGCGGTCGCCGGCGGGAGCGGCGTGGAGCGGCTCCTGATGGCCGAGGCGGGGCACGACAGCGGCTACCTCCTGACCGGCACCGAGGAGCTCCCCGAGGGGCTCCGCGCGCAGGCCGTGAGCGCCGACGGGGGCGGGAGCGCGGACGACCTCCTGGGCGGGCTCGCGGACGACGCGCAGCCCTGGTGGATGTCGTACGTCAACGCCACCGAGGAGGAGGAGGAGCCGGTCAGCGACCCGGACTTCGAGGCCGGCGTGCTGGCGTTGCGGGAGGGCCGGAACGACCACGCGGTCGACTGCTTCCGGCTCGCCGTGGAGCGGAACCCGTTCCACCGGGAGGCGTACCTCGCGCTGCTCGCGGTGCTCGACGGCGAGGAGCGGTTCGAGGAGGCCGACCTGTACGGCGCGATGGCGGGGCGGCACCTCCCCGGGGACGGGCTGATCCGCTACCGGCAGGGCATCAACCTCGTCCGCCAGGGGCAGCTCGACGGGGCGCTGAAGGCGTTCGACGACGCGGCCCGGCTGGCCCCGTCGCTGTACCAGCCGCCGTACTTCGCGGCCCACGTGCTCGTGGCCCAGGGCCGGCCCCTGGACGGCGCGGTGGAGCGGCTCCGCGCGGCGATGGCGGCCGACGACGGGGAGGAGCACGTCCGCGACTCGCTCCGCCACCTGGAGCGCTGCGTGGCGCTGCGGCGGTCGCTCCGGCTGGGCGGGGCGGCGATGGCGCTGGCGTCGGTGGGCGCGGCCGCGGCGGGCGTCCCGTGGGCCCTCGGCGGGGTCGCCGTGGCCGGGATCGTCGGCCTCGCGGCGTCGCCCCTGTCCGGCGCCGTGGCGCGCTGGCTGCTGCAGCGCGGCACCCCCAAGATCGCCTGACGACGCCGACCCGAACAGACGCGAGCCCCTCGATCGGCACCCGTGGATCGATCCCCGCGAGAGCCGCGGCGTCCTGCTCGCGACCCTGGTCGGAGCCGTCCGCCGGCGCAGAGGTTCGTCCGGCCCTCGTCTTCCACGCAACGGCCGCCCAGGAGGGGAAAGGGGGAAGCGGGGAAGGGGGGAAGGGGGCCCGGCCGAACGAGGGCGTCACGGTGTGCAGCCCGGGACATGGTTCCCACCTTCCCCACTTCCCACCTTCCCAGGCCGTGATTGCCCTCGTTCATCTGCCAGCCGTCGGGGACGCCCCCTTGTCCGGCAGGGGCTGGGGTTGGCCGTGACGGTCCGCTCTCGCCGCGGCTCCCCCCTTCCCGGGGGACCCATCCACCGGCGGCCATGTCCTCGCTCCTACCGACACCTCACCTGTGTTTGGTCTTGTACCCCATCCTTGACGGCGCACTGATCGGTTCGCCGTCAAGGACCTCCTACAAGCTCAAACACGGGTGGGATCGAGGTCTCCGACGGATGGATGCCACGGAATCTGGGGAGCCACGGGGAGAGCAGACCGCCCCCCGTCAACCCAGCCCAGTACTACATTCAGGGCTCGAGGTTGGGGCAGCCGGGTCCGGCCATGCCGTTCAGCCCGGCGTCGTCGTAGCCGAACCCAGGATCGACCGGGTGGCCGTCGACCTCGACCGAGAGGGTGTACTCGCCGGCGCAGGCTGCAGTGTACGGGCCCTCCATCCACACCAGCACGGTCATGTCGTCTTCGGCCTGGTCGGTGAACACACGCGCACAGGAGCCGTACGGCGGTGAGACGGTGCACGGGTGGTTGTTGTATCCGTAGTCCCAGGCCAGGTCGATTTCGAAGGCAGGGACATCGTCCGCCATGACGACCAGCCCGGGCGGAAAGGCCGTCGACGGATCGACGTTGTCCACCCAGGCCTCCACAGTGGTCCCCGCTGGTAGGTCCAGCAGTCGCCAGGCGTCCCCGTAGGCGGCGCAGTTGTCCCAGTCGGGATGGTGGTGGATGCAGGTGATCACGCCGGGTCCCGTCGTTCCCGGGATGGGAGCGCAGACCGGCTCGCCGCTGTCGGGATGGGGCGACAGGATCTCGTTCGGCTCGCAGCCGCTGTCGTCGTCGTCGGAGGCGTCGTCGTCGTCCGTCGTGTCGTCGTCCGGCACGGCATCGTCGTCGTCGCCCGTGTCGACACCGCTGTCGTCGACTCCCGCGGGGCTGTCGTCGTCGTCGCCGTCGGTCGAGGGCTCATCCAGTTCGTCGTCGGCCGGTCGTTCGACCCGAGCGCGGGGACAGGCCAGGAGTCCGATGGTCAGGCACGCGAGCCCGGCCGCGATCAGCGTACCGACCGGAGGCCTCGTCCTCACTGCGTGCCGACGACCGTGCCGAGCGTGTCGTCGGTGCCGGGGTCCGCCGTATGAATGCGGAGCCTCCCATCGGCGTCGAAGATGACGCTCTCATCGGACGTGATGGTTGTCGACACTCGGCTCTGGCCCCCTTCCGGTCGACGCAGTTGCGCCGAAACGACGGTCGCATGGTTCACGCCGCCTGGGGGGGTTATGAGAATGCCCGACAGTATGGCATCTAGGCCAAACCTGCCTATGCCGATGACTTGTATGACCTCTGCGGAGATGGAGATGTCCTCCAC
>CAYFOA010000020.1:0-67205 GCA_964344575.1 uncultured Rickettsiales bacterium
GACGAGGCCATCTCCCGGCTGACCAACATCGGCTGCGAGTTCTGGGCCGTCGACCTCGACAACGCCGAGAACTTCGCCGACAACGCCGCCGGCGCCCAGTTCGCCGTCGCCGTCGCCAACACCAGCGACACGCTGACCGCCAACGTCCAGGTCCACATCAACGACGCCCCCTACGGCTCCCCCGGGTCGCTGTCCGTCGCCGCCACCGCCGTCGTCCTGCCGGGCGACCTCGCCGTCATCGACCTCCCCCGCCGGGACGCCGACGGCGACAACGTCACCGCCAACGTCGACGACGGACCCCAGACGTGGCTGTCCTCCCGCGCCTTCCGGATCACGTCGGACGCCCCCATCGTCGCCTACCAGTTCAACACCATCGACCAGCAGTTCAGCAACGACGCCTCGCTCCTGCTCCCCACCCACGCCCTCGGCGTCACCCACTACGTCCTCACCAACACGCCGTCGGGCCCCTTCGGCGACCTCGGCCCCTTCGGCGACATCGGGCCGTCGAACCGCGGCTACGTCACCGTCGTCGGCGTGGTCGAGGAGACCACCGTCGACGTCACCCCGAGCTACGACATCCTCGCCGGCGAGGGCGTCCCCGCCGTGGACACCTCCGGCGTCGAGGACGTCGGCATCCTCGCGGGCACCACCGCCACCTTCGACCTCCGCCCCTTCGACGTCCTCAACCTCGAGACGCGCCTCATCGAGTTCGACTTCCTCGACCCCGACCCCCTCCCCGACCTCACCGGCACCGTCGTCTCCTCCGACCAGCCCGTCGCCGTCTTCTGCGGCACCGACCTCTCCCTCTTCAGCGACGGCTGGGCCGTGGCCAACGGCGAAGACGACGGCCCCTGCTGCGCCGAGCACATCGAGGAGCAGGTCCTCCCCACCCGGGCGATGCGGAACACCTTCGTCGTCAGCCGCTCCGCCCAGCGCTCCACCACCACCCCCGAGAACGACATCTACCGCGTCATGGCGGGCGGGGTCGCGGCCAACGTCACCACCTCGCTGGGCGGCGGCGACGGCTCCTTCAGCCTCGCCCCCGGCGAATACCGCGAGTTCATGTCGCAGGCCGGGTTCACGGTCGAGTCCGACGCCCCCGTCCACGTCGCCCAGTACCTCGTCGCCGGCGGGGACGTGCCGTCGGGCTCCATCGGCGACAGCTCGATGCTCGTCGTCCCCCCCGTCGAGCAGCGCCTCGACGACTACACCTTCACCACCGGCGAGGGCTTCGCGACGAACCACGTCGTCGTCTCGATGGTCGACGGCACCAGCGCCGAGCTCGACGGGACCGCGCTCAGCGCCGCCGGCTGCGACGGCCCCGCCACCGACGGCACGCTCTTCGGGGACACCTACGTCGCCTACACCTGCGACATCGCCGACGGCGTCCACACCGTCACCGCCGACGCGCCCGTCGCCATCTACGTCTACGGCTACTACTCCGCCGGCTCCTACGCCTACCCCGGAGGCGCCGGCCTGGAGTAGGTCCGGGTGGAGTAACTCCGGAACCCCGCGCATTCTCGGTGAGTAGTCCTCTGTGAACGCCCGATTCGCAGGGGACTCCGATGCACCAAGCCGAGGCCAGGCCGTTGCCGCCGACCGATGAACGCGCGCTGCTCCGACGACACCGGGACGGCGACCCCGATGCCTTCCGCGAGCTGATCGCCCTGCACGGGGGCGCCGTCTACGGGCTGCTGGGGCGCTACGGGCTGACCCCCGAGGAGCGCGACGACGTCTTCCAGGAGGTCTTCGTCCGCGTCCACCGCGCGTCGGCGACGTACCGGGAAGACAAGCCGCTCAAGCCGTGGCTGTTCACCATCGCCGTCAACACGGCCCGCACCTGGATCGCGCGACGCCGCGGCCGCGAGCTCGCCGACGCCGACGGCTCCCGGTCGGCCCGCATGGTCGACCCCGCCCCCGACGGCGCCGCCGTCGCGGAGGCCCGGCAGGCCGTCGACCGGCTCGCCGCGGCCCTCGACGCCCTCCCTCCCGACCAGCGCGACGCCGTGCTGCTCTGCGGCGTCCACCAGCTGGCCTACGAGGACGCCGCGAAGCTCCTCGAGATCCCCCTCAACACCCTCAAGTCGCGCCTCCGCCGCGGCCGCCTCGCCCTCGCCCACGCCCTGAAGGAGGAGGCCTCCCGATGACCGACGAACGCACCCTGATGGACGAGCTCCGCGAGGTCGACGCCCTCCTCCCCGGGCTCGCGGCCGAGGAGCCGCCGCCGGAGCTGGTGGAGGCCGTGCTGGAGCGCGTCGCCGCCACCCCCCTGCCGGCCGACGAGCTGGCCGGCGACCCGCCGCCCCGCCGGTGGCCCCGCCCCCCCCGGTGGCTCGCCGTGGCCGCGTCGCTCGTGGTCCTCGTCGCGGGGTCGACCTGGGTGATGATGCAGTTCGGCCACATGGACCGGCGCACCCCGCCCGCGTCGAAGGGCCTCTTCAACCTCTACGACACGGCCGACGCCGAGATCGACCACGTCGACTCCACCCTCGGCGGAGACGAGCCCGCCGTCGCCGCCGACGAGTGGCGCGCCCCCGATCCGTCGGAGGACCCGCTCGCCGGACTCGGCCTCGACACGGGCACGCTGGTCCAGGACCTCGACGGGCTCGGCGGCCTCGGCTACGTCAGCCTCGAGCCGGCCGTCCATCCGCCCCCGTCGGAGCCCCAGGCGCGCTACCGGATCCCCACGTCCCCCGCGCCGTCCGGGACGCCGGAGCCCACCCCCTCCCCCGGCTCGGAGTCCTACGCCCACGCCCCGGAGGAGCCCTTCCGGAAGGTCGCGGACCGGCCCCTGTCCACGTTCTCGATCGACGTCGACACCGCGTCGTACGCCAACGTCCGCCGCTACCTGAACCGCGGCGCCCTGCCGCCCGTCAACGCCGTCCGCGTCGAGGAGCTGATCAACTACTTCGACTACCAGTACGACGCCCCGTCGCTCGACGCCGACGTCCCCTTCAGCGTCACCACCGAGGTCGGCCCCGCCCCCTGGGCGCCGGACCACAAGCTCGTCCACGTCGGCCTCCAGGCCGCCGACCTGCCGGCCGACGCCGTCCCCCCGCGAAACCTCGTCTTCCTCGTCGACGTCAGCGGCTCGATGAACAGCTCCGACAAGCTCCCCCTGCTCGTCCGCGGCCTGTCGATGCTCGTCCCCCAGCTCGACGCCGACGACCGCGTCGCGATCGTGACCTACGCGGGGAGCGCCGGCGTCGCGCTGCCGCCGACGTCGGGCGCCGAGGACAGCACGATCCTCGGCGCGCTGGACCGCCTCACCGCCGGCGGCTCGACCCACGGCAGCCAGGGCATCGTCACCGCCTACGAGCTCGCCCGCCGCTCCTTCCTCGACGAAGGCGTCAACCGCGTCCTCCTCGCGACGGACGGCGACTTCAACGTCGGCACCACGTCCGACGACGCCCTCGTCGAGCTGATCGAGCGCGAGCGCGAGTCCGGCGTCTTCCTCACCGTCCTCGGCTTCGGCACGGGCAACCTCAAGGACTCCAAGATGGAGGCCCTCGCCGACCACGGGAACGGCAACTACGCCTACATCGACTCCGCTGCGGAGGCCCACAAGGTGCTCGTCCGCGAGGCCGGCAGCACCCTCGTGACGGTCGCCAAGGACGTCAAGATCCAGGTCGAGTTCAACCCCGCGACGGTCGCCGCCTACCGCCTCATCGGCTACGACAACCGCCGCCTCGCGGACCGCGACTTCACCGACGACACCAAGGACGCGGGCGAGGTCGGGGCCGGCCACAGCGTCACCGCCCTGTACGAGATCGTCCCCGCCGGGGGCGCGGTCCCCGGCGACATCGAGCTCCGCTACCAGCGCGACAAGGAGCCCACCGCGGTCAGCACCGGCAGCGACGAGTGGATGTTCGTCAAGGTCCGCTACAAGAAGCCCGACGGACGCCGCAGCACCGAGCACGCGTGGCCCGTCACCGGCGAGACCGCGGCGCTCCGCGCCACCTCCGACGACTACCGGTTCAGCGCCGCGATCGCGGGCTGGGGGCTCCTCCTGAAGGGCTCCCCCTACGTCGGCGACTGGACGATGGCCGACGCGTCCGACCTCGCCGGCAGCGCCCTCCGCCACGACCCCGCGGGGGACCGGCAGCAGGCGATGGAGCTGATGGACGTCGCGAGCCGGCTCGCCGGCTCCGGGCGGCCCGCGGCGGGGGCCGGCGGCTACCGCCCGCGCTGACCTGAAGGGTAATCCTCCGTTCCAGGCACCGTCACAAACGGGCCACGCAGACCCCTCCGATCGCCGCTGATACGCAATCGGCCGATCCAGACACCTACTTCTGCTTCTTCTACTTCTCGCAGGTGTGGTGGTTCTGGGGGCGGGTGCGGTAGTCCTCGGAGTTGATGTCCGGGCAGTTGGCCTTGATCGCCTGCTTCAGCGCCGTCACCTGGTCGTGCTCCAGGGCCATCGACTCGAAGACGATGGGGAAGCTGTCGCCGGACGTCACCTGGGCCATCAGGTCGTCGTACTGCGAGCCCGTGCCGGTCTGCCAGATCGCCTCGAAGTTCGCCACGAAGTCGGCCACCAGCGCGGGGTACGCGGCGCCGTCGTAGAGGACGATGTTCTCCATCGTGTCGTGCTCGGCGTTGTTGCTGAAGTTGTAGCTGCCGGACAGCACCCGCTCGCCGTCCACGATGACGTACTTGTGGTGCATCTGCACCGCGTAGCTGTAGTGCCACCGGTAGGAGTAGTACTTGTAGCGGAGGTCGACCCCGGCGTCGGCGAGCTGCCAGCCGAAGTGCAGCCCCTTGTCCTCGCAGTTGTTCATCTGGGTCGACGTGCTCGCGTCGGCGACGCACTCCTCGTAGTCCTCGACCTCGTCCTCGAAGTAGCCGTCGCTGACGTACTCCTGGCCGTCCAGGTAGACCTTCACCTCGAGCGACGGGTCGGCCGCGATCGCCGCCTGCAGGCCGTCCGTGATCTGGCGGCTCCGCATGTGGCCGCTGGCGATCCAGATCGACTGCTCCGCGCTCAGGAAGAAGTCGACGACCTCGTCCCGGATCTCGCCGCTGCCCGACGTCGTCCGGAACGTCGGCCCGTGCCCGCTCGTGTACGTCGTCATGTTCGCGGACGTGAACCACGACGGGCTCCCCTGCGCCGCCTCGACGTCGGCATCGGTCACCGGCTCGCGCTCGATCGGCTCGATGTCCTCGTTCCACTCGATCAGCCGGCCGTGCTCCCAGAGGTGGTCGAACTCCTGCTGGAACGCCAGGTTCAGCTTGTCGTCGCCGACCACGAACGCCGTGTTCTCGTCGTACCGCGTGCCCGCGCTGTAGCTCCAGTTCGCGCTCCCCGTGATCAGCGTCTCGCCGTCGATGAGCGCGTACTTGTGGTGCTGGATCTTGTTGACCCACCGCACCTCGATGCCGAGGTCCTCCAGCTGCCCGCTCCGGGTCCCCTCGGGGTCGTGCCGGTCCTCGCTGCCGGACTGGAGGATGGCCCGGATGCCGACCCCCCGCTCCACCGCGCGCCCCAGCGCGTCCTGGATGTTGGAGTCGCGGAAGCTGTACATCGCCACGTCGATGGACGTCGTCGCCGCGTCGACGAGCTCCGCCGTCTTCTGGAGGTGGCTCTGCGCGTACGGCTGGGGGCTGAAGATGACCTCCGCCGTCGCCCCCTCGGGGGGCTCGATGTCGCCGCCGTCCTCGCTGCCGCTGCACTCCACGGCCAGCTCGAAGGCGCCCGCGTCGCCGTCGATCCCGTCGACCACCACGAAGTACGTCTTGCCCGCCTCGACCTCGAAGCTGACGTCGTTGAAGCCGCGCTCCACCGCGTTCGCCGACTGGCACGTCCCGTCGCCCTGCTCCAGCACGAACAGGTCGTGGTTCAGCTCGCCCGGGCTCGGGTCGACGAACCGGATCGTCGCCGTCTCGGTCACCGTCGGCCTGAACGCGTAGGCCAGCTCGGGGGCCTCGTAGTTGCCCACCGCCACGGGGTAGCCGTCGATCGCGTCGGTCGTCCCGCCGTTCCAGTCGGACGTGTCCCCGGACCGCGTCTGGCCGCACATCAGGAAGTCCACCGGGGCGCAGTCGCCGGCCATGTTGGTCAGGTCGATCGGCGATCCGCCGTCGTCGCCGTCGGGGAAGTCGGTGTCGCCCCCCGGGTCGCCGCCGCCGGGGGTGCCGGCGTCGTTCGGGCACTCCTCGTTGGCGAGGAGCAGGGGGAGGAGGAGCGCAAAGGCGAGGACGGAGGGGCGGAGGAGAGCGGTCATGGCGAGGACCTCGGGGGGTGGAGACGCGTACGGGAGCGTTCTGACAGGCCCGGGTCGAGCCGCCGCTGCGCGCGCGTGCACAGTTGCGTGCGCGGCTGTGGAGGAGGTGTGGAGGTGTCCCCGAGTAGGATCGCCGCATGCGCCCCGCCCGCCTCCTCGCCCTCGCCCTCGGACTCCTCCTCCCCGCCTCCGCGTCCGCCGACTTCGCGACCTGGGGGAGCGAGGCCGGGTTCCTCGCCGGGACCCTCACCGACGCCACCGTGGACCCCGCCGGCGTCGTCACGATCCCCGTGGGAGGCGACTGGTTCGACCCCGCCTGGTCCCACCGCGCCGCCGTCACCGTCACCGACGGCTCGGGCACCGCGCTGACCGACTACTCCGTCCAGGTCACCGTCGACACCGCCGCCCTGATCGCCGCCGGCCAGCTCGAGGCCGACGGACGCGACCTCCGCTTCGTCGACGTCGCCACGGGCGCGCTCCTCGGCCACTGGGTCGAGTCCGGGATGGACACCGCGTCGACCCTGATCTGGGTCCTCGTCCCCTCGATCCCCGCCGGCGGCTCGACCGACCTGTGGATGTACCACGGCAACCCCGCCGCGACCGACGTCAGCGACCGGACCGCGGCGATGCTCGCCTTCGACGACTTCGACGACGGCACCATCGACGGCCTGTCGTCGCAGGGGCTCGACGGCAACCCCGACGAGACCTGGTCCGTCAGCAGCGGCGAGGCCTACAACACCAACGACGTCTACTCCCGCGCGTCCCTGCTCGTGGACGACGTCGAGCTCGCCGACGACTTCCGCATCGAGACGTCGGCCTACACCAACGACAACGACGGCCTCGGCGTCGTCACCCACGTCGACGCGACCGGGGACGAGTACTACTTCGCCCAGACCTGGGGCGGCTCGACGTCCCGCAGCGGCATCGGCGAGGACGCCACCGAGGGGGACGCCGTGGTGAGCGCCGGCCTCTCGGTCTGCTGCGGCGACGTCCACACCTACGGCCTCATCGTCACCGGCGGCGAGCTGCGGATGCTCTTCGACGGCTCCGAGGTGGCGACGTACGTCGATCCCACCCCCAAGCCGGCCGGCCGCGTGGGGATCCTCTCCGCCCTCAACAACCCCGCCGGCTACTTCGACTACGTCCAGCTCCGGCGCTACGTCGAGCCCGAGCCGACCGCCGTGGTGAGCGGCTCCCAGCCCGGCGCCGGCGCGTCGGGGACGTGGGAGTCCGAGGTGTTCGACGGCGGCTGCCCGACCGTCGCGTGGTCCGAGCTGACGTGGACCGAGACCCTCCCCACGGGCGCCGACGTCGTCCTCGAGCTCCGCACCGGCGCGACCGCCGTCGTCGACGGCACGTGGTCGGCGTGGACGGGCCCCTACTCCGACTCCGCCGGGTCCGCCGTCTCTGCGCCCGGCGACCGCTACGCCCAGGTCCGGGCCACGCTGTCAGCGGCCCTCGGCGGGGACAGCCCCGAGCTGACCGACGTGAGCCTCGAGTACACCGCGGCCGCCGACGCGGACGGCGACGGGTTCGACTCCGTGGACTGCGGGGGGACCGACTGCGACGACGACGACGACACCGTCTACCCCGGCGCCGAGGAGGTCTGCGCCGACGCGATCGACAGCGACTGCGACGGCAGCCTCGTCGACGAGTTCCCCGACACCGACGGCGACGGCACCCCCGACTGCCTCGACCCCGACGACGACGACGACGGCTACCCCGACGCGGTCGACTGCGCCCCCCTCGACCCGACGATCCACCCCCTCGCGGCGGAGTCCTGCGACGCGATCGACAGCGACTGCGACGGCGACCTCGTCGACGGCTTCCCCGACTTCGACGGCGACGGCGACCCCGACTGCAACGACCCCGACGACGACGACGACGGGATCGGCGACAGCGTCGACTGCGCCCCCTTCGACCCGGCCGTCTACCCGGGCGCCGACGAGGTCTGCGACAGCGTCGACAACGACTGCGACGGCGACCTCGGCTGGGACGACTTCGACGGGGACGGCGACCCCGACTGCAGCGACGAGGACGACGACGACGACGGCTACCCCGACGCGGTCGACTGCGAACCCTTCGACGCGTCGATCCACCCCCTCGCGACCGAGGCCTGCGACTGCACCGACGCGGACGACGACGGCGACGGCCTCGGGGACGGCGCGGAGGCCGCGGCGGGGACCGACCCGCTGGACCCCGACACCGACGACGACGGCCTGACGGACGCCGAGGAGGTGGAGGCCGGCTCCGACCCCCTGGACGACGACACCGACGACGACGGCGTGGGCGACGCGGACGAGGTCGGCGACGACCCGTCGGACCCCGCCGACAGCGACGGCGACGGCCTGTACGACTTCGAGGACGCCGACGACGACGACGACGGCATCCCGACCGCGGACGAGGGAGACCAGGACACCGACGGCGACGGCGTCCCCAACCACCTCGACGACGACAGCGACGGCGACGGCTTCTCCGACGCGGAGGAGGGCGGGGGCGACGCGGACGGCGACGGCGTCATCAACTCGCAGGACACCGACGCCGACGGCCAGGACGGCACCGACGACGAGGACGGCGACGGGGACGCGGACGCGGACGGGATCCCCGACTACCTCGACGTGGACGACACCGACGGCCCCACCGCCGACGCCGACGGCGACGGCCTCACCAACGCCGAGGAGCTCGAGCTGGGGACCGATCCCCAGGACGACGACACCGACGACGACGGCCTGAGCGACAGCGAGGAGGCGGGCGACGACGGCACGGGCACCGACCCCCTCGACGACGACACCGACGACGACGGCCTGACGGACGGCGAGGAGGCCGGCGACGGGGGCACCGGGACCGACCCCCTGGACGCCGACTCGGACAACGACGGGCTCGCGGACGGCGACGAGACCGACGTCCACGGCACCGACCCGCTGGACGACGACACGGACGACGACGGCTACGGCGACGGGGACGAGATCGACGCGGGCACCGACCCCCTCGACCCGGACGATCCGGACGCGGCGGCCGACGACGACGACACCGGCGCGATCGGCGACGACGACGACGACGCAGACGACGACGACTCGGCGGAACCCGGCCCGGACTGCGGCTGCGCGAGCTCGCTCGCGGACGGCGGCGGCGGCGCCCCGGCCGCAGCCCTCCTCCTGCTCCTCCTCCTCGGCGTCCGCGCGAGGACGCCAGAACGAGGAACGCCCCTCGATGGGGGCACCGAGGGGCGTTCTTCGTGTCCTTGAGCACTGGCGACTGAGGAGGAGGGGGATCCACCAGCCGCTCAAGGCGGTGCGCTCGGCTCCCTACGGCGGTGAGGGGGGAGGAGGGTTGCCGTCTCGTCAAACGAGAGCGGGGGCCTCGCGCGGTACGGGTGCTGTCTCCTCCGGCGTGAGGGGGGAGGGGGGTGCCGGCGTCTTGCGACGACGGAGAAGCGCCCGGATGCTTGTCAAAGAGACGCCCGATCCGTGTGCAGGCTCCGTGCCAGATCCGAACGGACGTTCGCGTCCAGCGTTTGTCGATCGACGGGTCCGCAGGATTTCAATCTGAATATCTCAATTTGAAACCTTTGTCATTCCATTTCGAAACGTTTCATATTGCAACGCTCGATCCGGGCCCCGGGAAGGGCTATTGTGGTCGGTACGCAGGAGGCCGCTGTGAAGGAGCTCGTGGAGCAGATGGTGAAGGCCTTGGTGGATCGGCCCGAAGAGGTCGTGGTGACCGAGGTGGAGGGGACGCACAGCAGCGTCATCGAGTTGAAGGTCGCCAAGGAGGACATCGGCAAGGTGATCGGCAAGAAGGGCGCCCACGCGCAGGCCTTGCGGACGATCATCACGGCCGCCGGCGGCAAGAGGAAGAAACGGTACGTCCTCGAAATCCTCGAAGATCGTCATTACTAGGAAGAGCGCGCGGGGGACGGGGGTTGTGCTCGCATGACCCCGACGTTGAAGCTCGTGCCTGACCCCGCACCCGCCAAGCCGAAGACGAACGACGAGGACATCAAGCTCGTCGCGCGCACCGATCGCGATCGGGCCTTCTCGATGCTCGTCGACCGGTACCGGGATCGCATCTACTACCACGCGCTGTACATCACCAAGGACAGCGAGGAGGCGTTCGACGTCGCCCAGGACGTGTTCGTCCGCGGCTACCACGAGCCCCGGCTCTTCAACGACGAGTTCCGCACCAAGGCGTGGCTGTTCCGGGTCTGCACGAACCGCTGCTACAACATCGTCCGCGACCGGCACCGCCGCAGCGGCATCCTCGACCGGCTGGGCAAGGCCACGGTCGTCCTCCAGGAGCAGCACAAGGCCATCGACGACGTCATGGCGCGCGAGCTGTCCGAGGGAATGGCGGCGGCGATGGAGAAGCTCAGCCCGGAACATCGTACGATCCTCCTGCTGAGGTACTACGACGACCTGTCGTACAAGGAGATCGCGGACGTGCTGGACGTCAAACTGGGGACCGTCATGAGCCGCCTCTCCCGGGCCAAGGTCCGGCTCGCGGCCGTCATCGGGGAGGATCTGCCCGCATGAACTGTTGGCGCGTGGGGAACCTGATCGCCCCCTTCATCGACGACGAGCTCCCCGACGCGGAGAGCGACGCCGTCGCCACCCACCTCGAGCAGTGCGACGCCTGCGCCGAGTCCGTGGAAGCGGTGGCGTCCCTGCCCGAGTTCGAGCGCGTCGCCGTGGACCCGAAGGTCGAGAAGTCGCTCTTCGCCGAGTTCGACCGCTGCCTCGCCGAGCGCATCCGGCAGTCGCTGGTGCCCGCCGAGGACGAGGCCGCCGAGCTGGCCCCCACGGGGACGTTCGGGGGGCTCATCCGGCGCGAGGTCCGCGTCCCCGTCGCGCTCGTCGCCGCCTACGCCGGCGTCGCGCTGATGCTCGGCGGCGGCATCATCCTGAACTACCAACGGGTCGCCGACCTGCAGATCGCCGTCGGCGAGCGCGACGCGATCATCGACAGCATGCGCGTCCGCCTCGCCGCCGCCGAGCGCGGCGACGACGACTTCACCCTCGTCTCCCGCGACGCCGCGCTCGACGAGCAGCCGAACGTCGTCTTCTTCCCGTCGGGCGTGACCACGACCGGCCTGCCCGCCGCCGCCGCCCAGCCGGTGATGCCGGCCTCCTTCCAGCTCGGCCCCGCCGAGTCGCCGCGGGTCGTTCAGTAGCGGGCCGATGCGCCACCTGACCGTCCTCGCTGCGGCGCTCTGCCTCTGCGTCCTTCACGTCGCCGCCGCGCTGGCCGAAGAGCCGCTCCGGGGGGACTTCCCGCCCCGCGCCAACGACGAGGCGAACGCGCCCGGCGGCGATCTCGACGCGGCCGCCGCGGAGGATCTCGCCCGCCGCGTCCACGCCCTCCTCCTGGAGCGCCTCGGGCCCGACGTCGTCACCGACGCGGAGCTGTGGATGGGCGCCGTGCAGGGGATGCTCGACGTCGCCAACCGCGCCCACGCCGACGGCGTGTCCCGCACCCAGGCGGCCCTCCCCCCGGCCAACATGCTGATGAACGCGGACGACGCCTCCCGCCTCGGGGACGCGCTCCGGGGGAACCTCAGCGGCGTCGGGATCGAGTTCAAGCTCTACTCCCGCCCGGGCGTCCTGGTCGTCTCCCGCGTCCTCCCGGGGAGCCCTGCGGAGGCGGCGGGCATGCTCGCCGGCGACCGGATCGTGGCGCTCGACGGGCGCGGCCTCGCGGGCCTCGACCTCCAGGGCGTCCTCGGCCTCCTCCAGGGCGACGAGGGGTCGCAGATCGCGGTCCAGTTCCAGCGCGGGGACGGCCTCGCGGTGGGTGCGTTCGCCGTCGGCGTACAGCGCGCGGCGTTCCAGGTCCGGTCCACCGTCGACGAGCTCCGGCACGGCGGCGTGGGCTACATCCGCGTCTTCGGCTTCCACCGGGGGACCCCCGTGGAGGTCAAGGAGGCCGTCGAACGGCTCGAGAAGCTGGGCGCCGATCGCTACGTCCTCGACCTCCGGAACAACCACGGCGGCGACCTCGTCGGCGCGTTCGGCGTGGCGGACCTCTTCCTCAAACGAGGCACCGTGCTCGGCCGGATCGTGGAGCCCGGCGTGGGCGAGCAGGACGTCGCCGCCGAGGCGAAGCCCGTCACCGACGCGAACCTCGTCGTGCTGGTCAACGCGTGGACCCACGGCGCCGCCGAGGCCGTCGCGGCGGCGCTCCAGGAGCACGACCGCGCCTACGTCATCGGCGAGCCGACGATGGGCTCGGCCCGCACCGAGACCCTCGTCCAGGTGGGCGATTCGCTCGTCCTGCGGATCGCGTCGGTGCGCCTCCTCACCCCCACCGGGCGGAGCTGGCAGAGCCGCGGCGTGCTCCCCGACCAGCCCTTCTGGGGCCCCGGCGACGAGGACGAGGGGTCGGCCAACGACCAGGCTTTCGACATGGCCGTCCACTACCTGGAGACCGAGGGGGGTTGAGGGGCCGCGACCCGGTCGCGTAGACTCCCGGTCTGCATCTGGGGGATGCAGCAAAAGGACCGGATGGCCAAGAGAAAGTCGCGCAGCAAGGCAGCGAGCGAGTCCGCGGGAACGGATCTGCTGGCCCAGCTGGCAGGTCTCGGTTCCGACGGCCGGACCGGGACGCTGCACATCGACCGTCCGCGGGGCGCGCGCATCGACGTGCACCTGATGATGGGGTCGATCATCGCCGCGTCGGGGCAGGACGACGACAAGGCGCTCGGCCGGATCCTCGTGGCCACGGGGGTCATCGACCCCGACGCGCTCGAGACGATCACGATGGACATCAAGGGGGACGAGGACTTCGCCGACCTCCTCGTCGGCGCGGGCGCGGTCCCCGGCGACCGGATGATGGCGGCGGGCCGGATGCTCTTCCACGACAACCTCGCCCGCGCGCTCGGACCGGACGGCGCGGCCGCGGAGTTCGAGGAGCAGGACGCCGTGTTCCCCTCGAACATGCAGCTGGGGCTGGACCGGGACGAGCTGCTCCACGGCGTCGCCGAGTGGAAGGGGCGCGCGGCCGCGTTCCTGAACGGCCTCGGCGAGGACGGCGTCCACGCGGCGACGGGAGACTGCCCCGACGGGACGTCGCCGGCGGTGTGGGAGCGGCTGGCGCAGGCGCGGCCCCTGTCCGAGCTGATCGAGCTGGTGGGGACGTCCTACGTTCACGCCGCCGAGATGCTCGCGGCGTGGCTCGAGTCCGGGGCGGTGGCCCCCGCCGAGGAGGACGACTACGCCAAGGCCGCCCGCGGCGGCTTCGTGAAGTCGTACGAGGTGCTCGACAAGGTCGATCTCCAGGGCGTGGCGATCATCGGCGCCGAGGCGCCCGCGCCCCCCTCGGGCTCCAGCATGGAGGCGATCGAGGCGGTCGCCATGGACGACGAGGACTTCGAGGTCGAGCTCGGCGACGGCGAGAGCGCCGACATGGAGGCGCTGATCGCGGACGACAGCGCCGACGTGGCCGCGGACGTGGACGCGGACGGCGACTACGACCCCGACGACGAGCCGACCATGGCGGCGGCCCGGCCGAACCTCGAGCAGACCCGCCCCGACCAGGCCGCGCTCCGGCCCGACGCCCCGCCGCCCGGCTCGGGCGACACGAGCGAGCTCGGCGACGACGACTTCGCGATCTTCGACGGCGGACCCAGCAGCGGCGAGCTCGACGCGGTCATCGACGAGACGGGGTCGATCAAGATCGGCCGGAGCGGCGGCCCGTTCACGCGCGAGCAGCTCAACGAGTTCGAGGGCCGGATCAAGGTCTTCAACAACATCTTCCGGGTGATCTTCGAGACGTTCGCCGAGCACATCACCGAGGAGAAGTCGATCCAGCGGTTCAACGCGCTGCTGGGGAGCGGGCAGCGGCAGTACCCCGAGCTGTTCCGCGATCTCAGCGTCGGCGAGGACGGCACCGTCCCCACGAGCCCCCTGATCAACAACCTCGCCGAGTGCCCCCCCGGCGACTACGGCGCGCTCCTGCACCAGGGGCTCTACGAGCTGATCTTCAGCCACCTCTACGACGCGAAGGACATGCTCCCGGGCGAGGCCGAGTCGGAGATGATGGAGAAGATCGTCATCTTCGAGCGCCAGCTCCACCAGATGTGAGCGCGTAGCGCACCAGCTCGTCGAAGGCGTCGATCCGGACATCCGCGTCGTCCGGCGCGTCCGGCGTGAAGCCCCCCCAGGAGCACCACACCGACGTCATCTCCGCGGCCGCGGCCGCCTCGACGTCCACGTCCGAGTCGCCCACGTAGATCGACTCCGCGGGGTGCGCGCCGATCTTCCCCGCGGCGATGAGGAGCATGTCCGGCGCCGGCTTCTTGGGGAACCGGCCGCCGCCGAGCATGAAGCCGAAGTACTGCGCGAGGTCGAGCCCCTCGAGGATCTCCATCGCCGGGGCGTGGGGCTTGTTGGTGACCACCGCGAGGGCGACGCCGTGGTCCTGGAGGCGCTCCAGGCCGTCGACCACGCCGGGGAACGGGGCCGTCGTGTCGAGCATGATCCGGCCGTAGTGGGCGAGGAACTCCAACACCAGCGGCTCGTCGACGGACGCGCCGGGATCCACGGCCTCGAGGCACCGGGCCAGCAGCATGCGGGCGCCGCGACCCACGAACGTCGCGATCCGGTCCTCCGGCAGCGCCGGGTAGCCGCGGTCCTGGAGCGCCCGGTTGGCCGCCTCGGCGAGGTCCCCGCGGGAGTCGATCAGCGTGCCGTCGAGGTCGAAGAGCACGCCCCGGGTCACGGTGTCCCCCGGACCTTGGCGCGGTTCGCCGCCATGCGGGACGTCGCCCGGTCGAGGTCGTCGAGGCTGTGCTCCCCGCGGACCACCGCCGCGACCCGCTCCCGCGCCCACCCGGCGTACTCCCCTTCCCGCTCGCAGATCGCCCACCGCCGCCCCAGCAGCTCGCACACCACGGCCGTCGTGCCGCTCCCTCCGAAGGGGTCGATCACGAGATCGCCGGGGTCGCTGCTCGCCGCCACCAGCCGCCGGATCAGCTCCTCGGGCTTCTGCGTGGGGTGCGGCGTCTTCTCCGCCATGCCGTTGTTGAGGATGGGGATCTCGAGGACGTCGCGGGGGCGCGCGCCGCCGGGGTGGGGGCTCCACGACGTCCCCGCCGCGCCGGCCCCCCCGAACTGCGAGCTCGCCCCCTGCTTCCGCTCCGGGTAGCGCTTCGTGTGGGCGTTGTAGGGGACCCGCACCGCGTCGACGTTCATCGTGTACGCGCGCCCCTTGCGGAGGTGCAGGAGCGACTCGTGGCTGCGGCCCCAGTCGTCGCGCAGGTTCCCCTTGTTGCGGTACGCCCAGACCAGCCAGCGGCACCCCGTGAAGAGGTCGCCGGCCGCCCACTTGAGGTCCGCGAGCGCCTCGCTGAAGCCCATGACGTAGGCGCTGCCGGTGGGGGCCAGGACCCGGGCGACGTCCTCCAGCCAGCCGCGCGCCCAGCGGACGTAGTCCTGCCGCGAGTCCCAGGTGTCCCACCACGCCTTGGCGATGCCGTAGGGGGGGTCGGCGACGACGAGATCGACGGACGCGTCGGGCAACGAGGCCAGCCACGCGAGCGAGTCGCCGTGGAGGAGACGGCCGAGGTCCGTCTCGAGGAGGAGCGCCGGAGCGTCAGCCGCCGAAGACATCGTCCAGGGCGGCGAGCGCCGGGTCGGGGTTGCGCGCGCGCCACCAGGTCCAGCCGGGGGCCGTCAGCCCGATCGCGTCGACGCCCCACGCCGCCGTCCGATCCAGGAACCAGGCGCGGAGGGCGTCCGGGGGGGCGCCGTCCCGGGCCCGGGCGGTCGCCTCGGCGAGGATCGCGTCGCCGAACTCCATCCGCGCCTCGACCCCGAGGAGCGGCGAGCAGTGGAGCCCCGCGTCCGGCATCGACAGCCCCACGAGGGCGAGCGCCTGGCTCACGAAGTCCGACGCGATCGTGCGCGCCTGGGCGTCCGCCTCGGCCAGCGCGGCGGCCACGTCGTCGCCCGCGGGGACGATCGCCTCGGCGTAGATCTTCGTCTTCGGCTCCGTCCCCGAGGGCCGGATGACGAGCCGGTGATCCGGGCCGAGCTGGAACGCGAGGACGTCCCGGGCGGCGCGGTCCGTCCCCGAGACGATCGGCCCGAAGACGCCGTCCTCGTCCTGCCGGTCGGCGAACGACGTCACCGCGCGCCCGCCGATCTCCGCCGGCGGCGTGGCGCGGAGCCTCTCCTGGATCCCGAGGATCCGCTGCCGCCCCACCGCCCCCGCCATCACCAGCGGCATCTGCACGTTCGCGACGGCGCCGTGGGCCCGGTACAGGTCGTCCAGCGCGTCGGCCAACGACGAGCCCGCCGCCTTCCGCTCGGCGCAGAGCTCGGCGAGCACGAGCGCCGGGGGGACGGCGTCCTTGTCGCGGATGTCGGGCGTCAGCATGAAGCCGTGGGACTCCTCCGTCCCGATGAGGACGTCGGCGAGCGATCCCTTCACGTCGCCGCTGCGGCCGGTGGTCTCCAGGTCGCGCATGACGCTCGCGATGTACTTGCAGCCGACGAGCAGGTGCTCGACCACCTGCCCCCTCGCGGCCCGGACGACGCGGCTGAAGAGCGACGTCGTGACCTCGGTCTTGATGGCGATCTTCCCCGGCGGCGCCCCGTCGAAGCGGGCGGCGGCGACGAGGCTGCTGAGCTCGTTGCCCGTCACGAACCGCCACGGCGCGTCCTTCGTGGGGCCGGGGAACAGCCCCCCGATCCGGTCGGCGTCGGGGTCGGTGGCGAGGACGAGGTCGGCGTCGATCTCCTTCGCCAGCGCCTCCGCCTGGACCAGCGCCGAGGGGTACTCGGGGTTCGGGGCGCGGAACCGGACCTCGGGGAAGAGCCCGTCGTGGGGCTTCTGCGACGCGACGTAGTGGACGTCGAACCCCGCCCGCTCCAGCGCGTCGCCGACGGACTGGTCGCCGACGCCGTGGAGGTTGCTGAACACGATGCGGGCGCCCCGGGCCGTCCCCCGGAGGACCTGCGACGACTCCGCGAGGTACTCGTCGTGCAGCGACGCGGGGAGGAAGTGGACCCGCCCCGTGGCCACCGCGTCGTCCCAGTCCATCGTCCGGACGCTGTCGACGCGCCCCACGAGGCCCACCATCTGCTCGTCGTAGGGCGGCACCTCCTGGGCGCCGTGCTCCGTGTAGAACTTCCCCCCGTTGTCGTCGGGGTGGTTGTGCGAGGCGCTGACGTTGAGCCCGCCGTGGGCGCCGAGGCGGCGGATGAGGAACGACAGCTCGGGCGTCGCGAGGTAGCGCGGCTCGGACGGCTCGACCATGTGGACGGTCCCCCCGTTGGCGACGTAGATCGCCGCGCTGGCCCGGGCCAGATCGACGGACGTCATGCCCAGCAGGGGGTTGGGGACGTCCTTCGGGAACGCGCCCCGCAGGTCCCGGAAGACGCGCACGTCGGCGGCGATCACGACCGTCAGGGGGACGTCCGCGCCGAAGCGCCCGAGCAGGAAGTCGACGTTCCCCTGCACCGACGTCCCCACCGTCCACGGGTTCATCCGGTTGGGGCCCAGCCCGACGGGGCCGCGCCGCCCGCCGGTGCCGAAGGGGAGGACCCGGTAGAAGCTGTCGAGGAGGGTGTCCCAGGCGCCCCGCTCGATGAGCGCCTCCAGCAGCGGCTGGTAGAGGGCGAACTGCGGCTCGGTGCGCCACCGGTGGATCGCCGTCGCCGCGGCCTCGGCGTGGGCGGGATCGGCGGCGAGGGCGCTCAGGGCCTCCTTCAGCGTCGTCTGCATGGCCGGGAACCATACCCGCCCGCCCGACACACTGCCCTTGTTCGGGGCACGGGATTCCTTTACGTTGCGCGCGATGTCGAAGCGAAGCCTCCTCCTCATGCTGTCGGGCGCGCTCTGCGCGACGCCCGCGTGGGCCGGCGGCGGGGACCCGACGCCCGACGCGTTCACCATCGACCCGGCGATGACCGTCCACCTCAGCACCCAGGGGCTCGAGGCGCTGGGCGACTCGATCGCGGGCGTGCTCCCCACCGGCATCGCCGTCACCGGCCTGTCCGGCGAGGTCGACTGCGACGAGGAGGAGGAGGGCGTCCTCAGCTACTCGACCGACGACATCCAGATCAACCTCTTCACCGAGACCGTGCACCTCGTCCCCGAGGCGGACTCGCTCAACGTCGCCCTGACGATGACGCTGTGGAGCGAGCCCGCGGCGATCACCACGGCCGGGAACTGCATCGTCGACCTCGACGAGACGTGCACGCTGTCGCTCCCCCCGACCGCGCTCGACGTGGCCGTCGGCATCGACCTCATCCTCGAGAACGGCCAGCTCAACGCGCAGGTCGGCGAGCTGACGTTCGAGCACGGCAACTTCGGCAACCCCGTGGGCACCGGCTGCGTGCTCGGCGACGCGCTGGAGACGATGCAGGGCTACGGCGTCGACCTGATCGGGACGATCCTCGACTCGGTCCTCGACGAGCAGATCGCCGAGCTGGAGACCCAGCTGGAGGACGCGATCGGCGGCCTCACCGGCGCGCTGGACCTCGGCGGCGAGCTCGACGTCCTCGGCACGCCGCTGGTCTACGACATCGAGGCGACGGGACTGGACATCAGCAGCACCGGGGTGGAGCTCCGCTTCAGCTCCGTGTTCAGCTCGCCCACCTACGGCACGTGCGTCCCGAACGACTCCGGGCCCTACCTCGCGTCCTCCCACGACGCGCCCCTGATCACGGGCCTCATCCCCGACACGACGGTCCCCTACCACCTCGGGATCGTGGTCAACGAGGACATGATCAACCAGGCGCTGTACGCGGCCTGGCAGGGGGGCGCGCTGTGTCTCCAGCTGGCGGACCTCGCCGCGATCGAGCTCACCACCGACTACCTCGGCCTCGTCGAGGAGGACCTCGTCGCCGAGCTGTGGCCCGAGCCGAAGCCGCTCGACGTCCGCGTCGTCCCCGTCGGCCCGCCGGTCGTCGACTTCGGCGCCGGCCCGGGGCTCACGGCCCAGCTCGACATCGACGTCTACGGCGACGAGCTCGACCGGGACACCCGCTTCTGGAGCAACGGCGTCTACGCGGACGCCGGCTTCGACCTCCTCCTCGAGGACGGCACGCTCCTGATCGACCTCGACTTCGACCTCCAGTCCCACCTCGGCATCACCGTCTCGTACAACGAGTGGCTGCCGTCGGACATCCCCGAGGGGTTCGCGTCGCTGCTGCCGGACCTGGTCGGCGCGGCGCTGGACCTCGAGTCGCTGGTCCCCGAGTTCACGCTCCCCGCGATCTACGGCATCGGGCTGTCGGACCTCGACCTGCGGGCCGTGGGCAACGAGTCGGACTACCTCGGGGTGTACGCCTGGGTGGACCCGTCGACGGCGACGCCGATCGAGATCGGACCCATCGAGCTGTCCGGGGTCGGCTGCGGGGACACCGACGAAGGCGGCGAGGTCACCATCCCCGGCTGCGACTCCGACGAGGAGGGGTGCGGCGGGGAGACCGGCTGCGGCGGCGACGAGGCCGGCGGCTGCGGCGACTGCAGCGGGGACGAGGACAGCTCCTGCGGCAGCTGCGCGGTCAGCGACGGCTCCATCGCCGGCTTCCGGCTGAACGCGTGGGGCGTGCTGTCGCTGCTCGTGCCGGCGGTGCTGGTCAGCCGGCGGCGCCGCTGATCGGGACGATCACGGGCTCGCCGGCGTTCAGGCCGGCCGTCTTGACCTGGTCCAGCGTGTAGTCCGACAGGATCGCCAGCATCTTCATCCGGATCTCGTCCCACACCCCGACCTGGGTGCAGGCGCCGTGCAGCAGGCAGGAGTCGTCCCCGTCGTCCGACTGGCACGGGACGAGGTTCCAGGGCCCCTCCACGATCTCCATCACCTGGCGGAACGTGATGTCCTCGGGGGCGCGGGCGATCTCGTAGCCGCCGCCCGGCCCGGTCTGCGAGCGGACGACGCCGCCGCGCACGAGCTCCTTCATGATCTTCGACAGGAACGCGCGCGGGATGGCCATGGTCTGGGCGAGTTCGTCGATGAGCACGCGGCGGCCGCGGTGGTGAGCCAGGTAGGACATCGCGCGCACCGCGTAGTCGGCTTTCCGGGAGACGTGCACGCCCGGAACCTAGCGTCGCGGACCCTACCCGTCGAGCCCCAGCTGATTCCGGACCGTCTCGCGATCGGACTCGAACTTGAGCGCGCTGAGCAGCGAGTCGAAGTTCTCGGGGTCGACGATGCGGGGGTGGAGGAAGACCAGGGCGTCGACGCGGTCGCGGCTGAAGCTGAACAGCTCGACGAGGCGGCTCGCCTGATCCGACGTGACCGTCGCCTCGGCCAGCTCGCGGGTGAGGACGTCCATCTTCCCCTCGGTGAACGAGACGCCGTCGATGGCGGTGATCAGCGCCCGGAACCGATCCGGGGCGAGGCCCGCGGGCTCGTCCTCGGCGCCCCCGGGCGCCGCCGAGGCGTGCGCGGCGTCGGCCTCGACGAGCAGCCCCTCGGAGCGGAGCCACGCGCGCAGCTCGGTGTCCTGCTGGAGCTTGCCGACCTCCAGCAGGGCGGACTGCAGCGCCCGGCGGGCCTCGTCGAGCTCGGCCTGGGCCTTGTCGCGGTCGACGCCCTGCTCGCCGCTCGCGATCAGGATCTGGAGCGCGGCGATGCGGTCGAGCGCCTGGGACAGGAGGCGGACCGCCTCGTCGGCGGGGGTCACCACGGGGACGGCGGCCTCGTCCAGGGCCGGCGCCTCGGCGGCCGCGGGGGCCTCCGGCGCGGGGGCCGCGTCGGGCGTCTGGAGCTCGAACGGCAGCTCCGGGGTGTCCCCCTCGTCCTTCCCCTCGTCCTCCGCGAAGACGGCGACCGGGGCGGTGAGGACCGCGGCGATCAGCAAAGCTCGAATCGAAGTCATCATCCCTCGCGCGACCAACTACAGCACTCCCGGGACCCGTGCAAGCGAGATCACCCCTCGACGGCGGCCCAGATCGCCTCCAGCGCGGGGGCCCGCGAGGCCCACGTGTGTTCCGTCAACGCTGACGCGCGAGCCTCCCCGCCCATTCGATGGGCCCCCTCCGGATCGGTGAGGAGGTCGAGGAGCGCGGCCGCGAAGGCGTCGACGTCGCCGTCGTCCACCACGCGTCCGGTGACCCCGTCCTCGATCAGCGGGCCGCCCGTGCGGCAGGCGACGGTGGGGAGGCCGAGGGCCATGCCGTTGAGCAGCTTGACGGGGAAGCCGCGGCAGACGGTGCGGGGGACGGCGGCGACGGTGGCTTCGCGCGCGAGGGCGCGGACGCGGGGCCAGGACGTCTCCGTGACGGCGTCGATCGCGATCCCTTGGCGGGCGGCCTGCGCGACCGTCGGGCCGAGGTCCGCCGAGGAGACGAGCCGGAGCCGGGCCGAGGGGAGCTGGCGGACGACGGACGCGAACGCGGCGAAGAGGATCGGGAGGTCCTGGTAGGCGTCGGGGTTGCCGAGGTAGACGACGGTCGGCGGGCCGTCGGGGATCGCGGGCTCCTCGGGGAAGTCCTCGGGGTGGATGGCGGGGGGCAGGAAGTGGGCGCGATCGGGGGGGACGCCGAGGCCGATGTGGGCGACGCGGGCGGCGTCGGAGATGCAGACGACGCGGTCGGCGGCGCGGGGGACGGTGGCGTCGAGGAAGCGTGCGGCCCGAGCGGCGACGTCCTGCGCGAAGCGACCCCCGACGTAGAGGTGGAGCTCGTCCTCCATGAGGTTGTGCGAGTGGTAGAGGACGGGCACCCCGGTGAGCCGGCGGACGGCGTACGCGGCCAACGGCGCCTCGTAGTTGTGGGCCTGGATCAGCGCCGGACGGACCTCCCGGACGACCTCGAGGAGCTTCCTCGTCAGCAGCGCGTCGAGCAGCGGCTTCGACCACGCCGGCCCCGCCCGCAGCTTCCGGTAGCCGGGCACGCCGCCGGCCCGATGCAGGGTCCCCGCGTCGTCCTCGACCCCCTCCTCGCCGAACGAGTACGCGACGACGTGGACCTCGTGCCCCCGCGCCGCCATCGCCCGCACGAGTCCCCGCACGTAGACCTGGGTGCCCTGCGTGGTCGGGTACGGGCACGCCACAACCTGGACGACCTTCATCCGAGGTAGCCCAGGCTCTGGAGG
Source organism: uncultured Rickettsiales bacterium (assembly GCA_964344575.1). Lineage (GTDB taxonomy): Bacteria > Myxococcota_A > UBA796 > UBA9615 > UBA9615 > JAAESI01. The sequence goes on from CAYFOA010000020.1 coordinate 22,273, forward strand.
CGTCGCGCGAGGGCTTCGGGATCTTCGGACGGGGGGGGATCGTTGACGGCGGCGGCTCGGCCCGCCGAGAGGTCGTCGAGCGAGTGGCCGGCCGCCTCCAGCCACGTCGGGAGAACGTCGGCGATTTCCATCGTCCGGCGACCCGCTTCGACGCCCGGCGCGCTCAGGAAGTAGATGCCGTCGCGGCGGTGCGACCCGCTCATGCCGCCGCCCTTGCGGCCGCGCCATTGCGACCTCGGGAGGCGCGCGTTCGGGGGGTCGCCCGGGCGGGACGGCAGGACGCAGTAGGAGTAGCCGCCGGGGGTCTCCAGCTCCAGCCACAGGTCCGGGCCGCGCGCCGCGCAGGGGCCCGGGTTGAGGTCCTCGTTGCGATGCACCGCGCGCACGACGCGGCCGCCGTCCGCGGGATCGCGCCAGTCGAGGAGGGCGCGCTCCAGGCGCTCGCGGACGTGGCCCGCCGCCTCCGGTTCGACGTTCAGCCGGACCGACGGTGCGTAGTCCAGCTCGTCGCTGAACGCCTCCGTCCGGACGAGGTCGATCGCCCCCCACCGGGCCCGCTCGTCGAGCCGCTCCAGCAGCCCCCGCGGCGCCCGCCGCAGCCCCGCCTCGAGCAGCTTCGCGGGGACCGCCCGCGCCACCGCCGCCCGGAGCGCCCCGGCCGTCCCCCCTCCCCCGTTCCACCGGAGGAACCCCTCCCGCGCCAGGAACGCGTTCAGGTGGAGCACCCGGTCCGACGCCCCGCCGAAGCCGTGGTCCGAGGCCACGATCACCGCGTCCCACCCCGGCCCCGCCTCCAGCAGCGCCCCGACCGCCTCGTCGAGCCGCCGGTAGACGGACCGGATCGCGTCGCCGTGCCGCTCCCGCAGCGTCGGGTCGTGGCGCGGGGAGCGCGGGTCGCAGACGTGCCAGAAGTGGTGGCTCGCCGTGTCCGCCTCGCCGAAGATGATGGCGAAGACGTCGTACGCCGGCCCGGCCTCGATCAGCGCCCGCGCGACCGCCTCCTTGTCGGCGATCCCCGCCAGCAGCGACGCGATCGCGGCGTCCTCCCAGCCCGGCCCCTTCCGGAGCTCCGAGAAGTCCGCGTACGTCAGATCGCGCCCTCCGAGGATCCGTCGCACCCGGCCGTGCAGCCCGGGCGGGGCGTACGCCGAGGGCGGCACGGTCGTCGCCACGGGCGAGTCGAACCCGGAGATCTGGCCCCCCGTCAGCCGCTCCGGCGGCCACGTCGTGGGGAAGAGGAAGGTCCCCACGCGGAGCCCCCGGTCCGACAGCAGCCGCGGGATCGTCGGCACCGCCCGGTCCCGCGCGTCCACGAAGCGGAGGCGACCGTCCGAAGGGTCGCGCCGCACGAAGTCGAAGATCCCGTGGACGCCGACCCCCCGCCCGGTCAGGAACGACGACCACGCGGGCAGGGTCATCGGCGGCAGGGTGCTCCGCAGGGGCCCGTGCGCCGACCGCTCCAGCAGCGACGCCAGCGCCGGCAGCTCGCCCCGCTCGATGCCTTCGAAGAGCAGCTCCGGGGTGGCCCCGTCGAGGCCGAGGATCAGCGTCCGCGGCAGCCTCATCGCGCGGGCCCGGTCAGTCGCACAGCCCCTCGGCCACGTCGACGTACCCGAGCGACCGGAGCATCTCGCACGTCGCCGGGGAGACCTCCCCCTCGACCGTCGACCGGACCACCGCCTGCCCGCACCCCGCGGCCTGCAGGGCGTCGAGCTCGGTGCTCCGCCGATCGAGGAACGTGGCCGCGATCGGGTCGTCGGTGAGGTCGGTCTGCTCGCCGGGGTCCTGGGCGAGGAAGTACAGCTCCGTCTCCGGACGCGGCCACTCCGGCGGCCCCGCCTGGTTCTCGATCAGCTTCCACTCGGGGTCGCGCACCGCCCGGAGGGTGAACCCCTCGAACTCGGCCTCCGCCAGCGCGAGCCGGTCGCGCGGCTGCCTCAGCGCGTAGCCCCGCCGCATCGAGAACCCCTGCCACTGGGGGCCGTGGGGCGCGCCGGCGAGGTCGGCCAGCGTGGGGGCGATGTCGATCATGCGGACCTGGTCCTTCACCCGCGCGGGCGACTCGCCCGGGACGTGGATCGCCAGGGGCAGCCGGATCGCCTCGTCGTAGAGCCGGTTCCCGTGCCAGTAGCCGCCGTGCTCGAAGAACTCCTCACCGTGGTCGGAGGTCACCACCACGACCGTGTCCTCGGCCAGCCCCTGTGCCTCCAGCCAGTCGAGCAGCCCCCCGAAGTGCTCGTCCCAGTACGTCACCTCGCCCTCGTACAGAGCCTTGAGCGCGGGCGCCTCCGAGGCCGCGGGGTGGGGGTGCTCGACGCGGGCGTAGCCGGTGCCGTCGTAGGGGTGCGGGAAGTAGGGGTCGTGGGGGTCCATGTAGTGGACCATGAGGAACCACCGGGAGCGGCCGTGCCGGGTCAGCCAGCGCTGCGCCGCGGCGGTGACCTCCTCGCCGTCGCGGTAGTACCGCTCCACCTTCTTGCCGCGCGCGAGGAACCGCTCCGAGATCAGCCGCACGGCCTGGTACATGACCAGCCGGAACGACGCCTCCGACGCCCGGAAGGGGTACGCGGGGCGGAGGAACTCGAACGTGTCGAACCCCTGGTTGAAGCCCCACGAGGCGGTGACGTTGATGTTGTTGACGATCGCGCCCGTCGTGTAGCCGTGCAGCTGCAGCTGCTCGGGGAGCGTCTCCAGGGAGTCGGGGAGCGAGTCGGCCTTGCGGAAGGTCTGGTGGGTGCAGGGGACCGTGGACGTGAGCAGCGACGCGAACGCCGGACGGGTCCACGGCGACTGCCCGATCGCCTGCTCGTACAGCACCGACCGGCTCGCCCACGCGTCGAACTCGGGGGACGGGTTCCCGGGCGCGCCGTAGGCCCCGAGGGCGTCCGCGCGGAGCGTGTCGACGACCACGAGGAGCACGTTCGGCCGGTCCTCCAGCGCCGTCGGCACGGGCCGCACGCTCACCTCGTTGGCCTGCCGGTTCTCCATGCACGTCCCCACCCCGAGGAGGAGCCAGAAGAGCAGCACCAGGCCGTAGACCTGCACCGCCCCCCGGGCCTCGTACAGGAACGAGAAGAAGGTCTTCGCGAGGGCGTTCCGGAAGACGACGTAGAAGACCCCCGAGAAGACCGCCAGCCCGAGGACGAGGCCGGCCGTCAGCGACGGCGGCGGCGGCGTCTCGCTGAAGAAGTCGCGCCTCAGGACGAACCGCCCGATCAGCAGCGACAACCCGATCGTCACCGCCAGGAACGACAGCGTCCACGCCCGCGCGGGCTCGGGGGGGCGGCGGCGGACGGCGGTGATCCCGGCGGCCCCCGCGGCCAACCCGCCCCCGAACGCGATGCCGATCAGGCCGTAGAGCAGGACCGCGTACACGAAGCCGGACCAGTCGTCCGTCGCCGCGGACCGGAAGTTGATGTACAGCGACTCGATCACGCCGACGAACGTGCCGCCCAGCATCGCCCCCAGGATCGGCGGCGGCACGGCCACGGCGAGCATCGACTTGAGCGACTGCTCCTCGGCGAGCTGGCGGCCCGCGCCGACGGGGCGGACGCGGGTGGCGAGGTGGTCAGTCAACGTAGCCCAGGCCCCGGAGGCGCTCGGTCAGCTCGGCGGCGTCGCCGGCGGTGTGGTCGAAGGAGGCCTCCCCGTCGAAGCCGGCGGCCTCGACGTACCGGACGGGCGCCGTCGCCAGCCACTCCTCGGTGAAGGAGCCGGTCAGCACGCGGCCGTCGAGGTCGTCGGGGAGCGGCTCGCCGATCGCGTGGAGCACCGTGGGGGTGACGTCCCGGATGCGCGCCCCGTCGACGGCGACGCCCGCTGCGATGCCCTCGCCGTGCGCCATCCACACCCCTTCCATGCGATGGAACCCGTTGGCGGTGGCGCGGGAGTCGCGGAAGTGCTCCTTGGCGCCGAGCGTGGGGCGTCCCAGCACCGAGTAGTCGCGGCAGACGAAGAGCACGTCCGGCGCGTACTTCAGGTAGGGCCCCTCGTACAGCTCCTCGCGGTCCCACATCGAGTCCACCACCGGGGCGCCGTCGGGTCCCCGGAGGGCCGCCAGCTCCCGCTTGATCGTCGCCCGGACGTCGTCGTACTCCGCCTCCGTTCGCACGACGTCGCGGCAGATCAGGATCCCCTGGACCGGCACCGCGGGGAAGAACGCCTTCGTCTTGCTCCAGTCCACGGCGTCGGCGAGGTCGTTCTTGAAGCTGCTCCGCCCGCTCCGGATCTTCTGCCGGATGCCGTGCTGGACGCGGTCGGGGATCAGCGCCTTGACCGCGTGCGACTCGCCGATCTCCATCGCCCGGTAGAACGCTCGGCTGCGGAGCCGATTCCCCTTCTTGAGCACCAGCAGGCCGAGCGACTCGAGCCACGCGTTGACCTCGAAGTGGGTGTGCGTGGAGCCGAAGCCGTGGTCGCTGACCATGAAGAGGAGGAGGTCCGCGGGGCGCTCGTCGAGCAGCTTGACGAGCATGTCGTCGAAGCGGCGGTACATGCCCTCGATGCGGGGGCGGACCTCGGCGCTGTGGGGGTGATCGTCGAACCCCTCCCCCGTCGCCATGAACTTCCAGAAGAGGTGCCCGAGGCGGTCGTGGAAGACGAACGTGGGGAAGTAGAAGTCCCACGCCTCCTGCTCGTAGTAGCGCCAGAAGGCGTCGATGCGGGCGGCGAGCGAGGCGTCGAGGTCGTCCAGGAACGCCTTGGCGCCCTCGAGCTGCTCGACGTCGTACTTCGGGATGTCGACGTTGGTCCGGTACCCGGGGATCGCCTCGAGCAGCCGCTGTCCCTCGCCCTCGGGCCAGGCGAAGTCCCCGCCCCCCTCCGGCGCCATCATCCCGCACACGAAGACGCCGTCGACCTGCTCCGCGGGGTAGCTGACGGGGAAGTTGGTGACGCAGGAGCGGCGCCCGACGTCGCCGAGGAGGTTCCAGATCTTGCGCGACCGGATCGACCGCCCCGTGATCAGCGGCCGCCGCCGGTCCGCGTGGAACGACTCGCGGAAGTCGTAGACGCCGTGCTTGCCCGGGTTCTTGCCGGTGACGCAGGTGCTCCACGCCGGCGGCGTCGTGGGCGGGTTCGTCGACTCGAGGATCCCCGACGCCCCCTCGGCCCGCCAGCGGGCGAACCCGGGCATCAGCCCCCGCTCGCAGTAGCGGTCGAGCAGGTCGAAGGTCGCCCCGTCCAGCCCGAGGAGCAGCGCTCGTCGCTTGTTCGTCATCGGCGTCGGCAATATGCCCCAAGAAGAGAGGGCCCGCCGGAAGCCGGCGGGCCCTCTCCGATTCAGGCGCTCAGCCTAGTCCTCGTAGTCGTAGTCCGACTCGAACTGGACCGACGCGCGGACCGTGAAGCTGAACCGGTAGGTCATGGTCAGCGACGTGTAGAGCGAGAACTGCGTCACCGTGGAGATGACGTCGAAGTACTCGGGGTTGTTGGCCCGCGCGTACGCGAACTTGATGCCGAAGAACTCGCCGCCGAGGGCGAAGTTGTCGTTGAAGTAGTACTCGGCGCCGAAGGACAGCTTGAAGCCGAGGGGGCTCAGGAGCTGGCCGTCGTACGCGTTGAACTCGAGATCGACGTCGTCGAAGCTGTCGTTGTAGTCGTCGTCGTTGATCGAGCCGAAGTACTTGAAGAACGCGAGGTTCAGGAACGGGGGCGCCTTGCCCTTGGCCCGCTCGATGAAGAAGAACTTCGCGCCGATCTCGAGGCCGAACTGCAGCGCCGAGCCGGTGTCGTTGTCGACGAGGTCGTCGTCGACGTCGTCCGGGTCGTGGTCGTGGGTGTAGGCGAGGCGGTACATCCCGAACCCGAGGTAGGGGACGATCTGGTCGCCGCGGCCGAAGCCGACGCCGAAGTGGATGTTGATCCCGGGCTGCGGGAGGCCGCCCTTGCCCCACGCCGGGCCCTGCCCGAGCGCGGTGCCGTCGCTGCCCGGGTTGATGCCGCGGCCGCTGCCGAACGTGACGACGTCGCCCATCTCCCAGGTGTTGATCAGGTTGAGTGAGACCGCGTTGGCGTCGCTCGGGGCGCCGATGACGACCATGCTCCCAGCGACCAGCACGGTCGCGACCAGCTTCGTGAACTTCTGCATCTTCTTCCCTCTCCGTGTGGGTGCTGGCGTCGAGCCGCTGCCGTTCGCCCGGGGCCAAGCGGGCGTGCCTCTCGTACGCGGGGCGGGTGATATCAACAATCCGCGCGGGATTGCAAGCCCTACCAGAGGGGAGAACCGTCGAGATCCGAAGGCAGGGGGACCCCGAGACCCTTCAGGAACGTCGGGGCGAGGTCTTCGATTCCCGGATCCTCGAGGGAGACCGGCCGGCTCACGAAGAGGACTCCGTGCGTGTCCGTCGCCGAGCTCGCCGCGTGATCGCCCGACCATTTCTTGTCGTTGTCCTCGAACTGCGTCGGGCCCATGCCCCCCAGCTTGGTCGCCCACGACGTCTGGTAGCCGTCCGCGAACGCCAGCTGCAGGTCCGGCGGCGCCACCCCGCCGGGGTGCAGCGTCCGCCCCTCGTGGACGTCGACGAAGACCTGCGCGCCGGTCTGGGGGTCCGTGAGGGCCTTCAGCTTCGTCGCGATCTCGGCGACCAGGGCGTCGTACTCGGCGCCGAAGCCGACGACGCCCTGCTGCTCCCGCCCCTGGAGGTTGACGTAGATCTGGCCGGTCCCGACCGCGTACGCCCGCGTCGCGCTCCAGTCGCCGGGGACGTAGTAGCCCTCGTCCGCGAGCCAGCGGTTGACGTGGAACTGGCGGGCGAAGCCCCCGAAGCCGTGGTCGCTCATGAGCACCAGCGTCGTGTCGGGCGGCAGCTTCGCCCGGACCTCCCCCACGATCGCGTCCATGCCGTCGTACACGCGGTCGATCGCGTCGCCGTGCTTCGCCGCCAGCGCCGCGTCGTAGCGGGGGTGGGTGGGGTCCGTCAGCCGCCACAGCATGTGCGCCACGCGGTCGGTCCCCGTCCACACCGAGACGAAGAGCGGCGGCGGGCCGGCGTCGAGCGCCGCCAGCGCCATCGTCCGGCGCTGCTCCATCACCTCGGCCACCTCCTCGAGGAACACGTCTTCGGGGACCTGCTCGGTGTTCAGGGCCTGCGTGTCCTCCTCCCAGCCGACCGTCTTGTAGCGGCCGGCGACCGCCGCCAGCTCCTCGGCGAGCGAGGGCGGGTGGGACAGCGGCACCCAGGGCTCGGCGGGGTCGGCGCCGACCGGCGTCATGTAGACGTGGACGCGGTCTGCGTTCGCCTCGATCACGCGGAACCGGACCTGGCCCTTGGCGATCGTCGTGGGGCCGGCGGGGAGGTCGACCACGAGCCAGTCCGACCACGCCCCCGTGGGCACCTCGAAGGCCACCGTGGACGTCGCGATCTCCAGCACGCCGGGCTTGCCGTCGACCAGCCGGAAGCCCACCGCGAGGCTGCCGCGGGCGCCCGACGTCGACCGCACGGGCCCCTCGATCCGGCCCGCGGCGGCGCCGTTCGTCATCGTCAGCGGCTCGGCCCGGACGCCCCCCAGCGACGGCGGCTTCCCCCCCGCGAAGTCCGTCGAGAAGATCGTCGAGGTCGAGTTCGTGGGGCGCAGGTCGGGCAGCCCCAGCCCCGACGCGACGCCGCCGTTCGTGACCTCGTCGGGCGGCCACGAGTAGGGGACGTTGACGATGCGGACGCCCACCCCCGCGTCGCTCGCGAGCTTCCAGAACGGCTCCCCGCGCCGCAGGTTCCGCCCCCCGATCGACCCCTCCGGCTCCCCGTAGACGTCGAACCGCGGGGGGAGGTACTCGACGAACCCCATCTTCGGGAGGTACGTCCGCGGATCGCGGGCGAGGAAGTCGTAGACGCCGTGCTTGCCCGGGAGCGTCCCCGTGGCGAACGTCGTCCACGCGACGGGCGACTGGGGCGGGGTCGTCGACCGGAGCTCCGCGAACGTCCCCTCGTCGGCCAGCGCCTTCAGGTGGGGGAGCTCCCCCTTGGCCCAGCGGGCGCGGACGAGGTCGGGATCGACGCCGTCGAAGCCGAGGACGACGAACCGCTCGGACGGCGTGGCGACGAACGGCGCGGGCGTCGCGTCGGGATCGGCGTCCCCTCCCCCGCAGGTCGAGGCGAGGACGGCCGAGACCGCCCCGCCGGCGACGACGGCTAGGAGGAGGGCTGCTCGACCCGACACCGGCCGGCGAGGGCGCCGAAGCGGGCGTCCTCGGGGAAGTCGCGGAGCGCGCGCGTCAGCCCGTCGGCGAGCTCGTCGGCGCGATCCAGGGTGCACATCGAGACGAGCAGATCGAACCGCCACGTCGGGTCGTCGGGGCGCGCCTCGGCGGCCATCCGGTAGTGCGCCAGCCCCTCGGACTCGCGCGCCTGGCGGGACAGCGTCATCGCCAGGAGGTGGTGCAGCGCCGGGTCGCCGTCCGACGCCTTGAGCGCCGCCCGCGCCGCCGCCTCGGCGTCCTCGTACGCGCCCAGCGCGAGGAGCTGCCCCGCCGCCGCGGTCAGCGCCGCGCGGTCCGGCTGACCGTGCTGGACGACCTGCGCCAGCGCCCGCGTCGCCTCCTCGGTCTTCCCCAGGCGGGCCAGCGCCACGCCGCGGTACCACGAGTCGAGCCCGCCCCCCGCGGTGCTCGCGCCCGCCTCCGAGGACGCCGCCACGAGCCCGTCCCAGTCCCCCGCGGCGGTCAGCCGCTCGAAGAGGTCCCGCCGGTAGGCCCCCACCTCGGGGGCCCGCTCCACGGCCCGCCGGGACGCCGCCAGCGCCCCCCGCGCGTCCCCCAGCTCGGCGCAGAGGAGCGCCAGCTGGTGGGCCGACTCCGCCGACGGCCGCGCCCCCTCCAACGCCTCCAGCGCGGTGCGCGCCCCGGCGAGGTCCCCCTTGGCGATCAGCACGTACACGCGCGCCCGGCGCACCGGGACCTCGGCGGCCAGCGTCCGCTCCAGCTCGGCGACGATCTTCTCCGCCTGGGCCACGCGGCCGCTGTCGAGGTAGAGGTTGACGAGCTGGATGCCGACCCACGCGTCGGGCCGCTGGCGGAGGCTCCGCCGCAGCGCCCCCTCGGCCTGGAGGGAGCGTCCGGACGCCGCCGCCGCGATCCCGAGCAGGTGGAGGGCGTCGGGATCGCGCGGCCGCTCCCGGAGCAGTCTCCGGGCGTCGGTCCGGGCGCCGTCGGCGTCGCCCGCGCGGAGCCGGAACCACGCCTGGGCGAGGCCGTCCCAGCGCCGCATGGCGTCACGCAGACCGGCCATGGGGACGCCGTCGAGGCCGTCGGACGAAGGGGGAGTGGTGGCTCCGGCAGACGCGGGAACCGCCAGGATCAGGACGAGCAACAGCAGAAAGGTACGCAACAGCAGCTCCTGGGGCCGCCCCACGATACCAGAGCAGTCCCCCGATCCGACGCCCGACGCGCCCGCGGCATTCAAGGCGACCCCTCGATCTGCGTGCTACCTTCCGCTCCGTGACGCAGACGCTGTACAGCGACGAGATCGGCCTTGACGAGGGGCAGGTGATCGCGGGCCGGATCCGCCACTCCGACGGCGGGGAGCTCCGCGGCCCGTACACGATGGAGCTGTACCCCACGATGACGTGCAACATCGACTGCGTCTTCTGCGACACGACGTACCGCAAGGGGAAGCAGACGGGCGAGCTGACGGCCGACCAGTACTGGAAGATCCTCGACGACGCCGCCGCGATGGGCGTCCGCCGCGTCTTCATCCTCGGCGGCGGCGAGCCGATGGTCCGGAAGGACGTCACCCCCGAGCTGATGCGCCGCATCAAGGCGCACGGCATGGAGGGCCACATCGCGACGAACGGGACGCTCTTCGACGACGCGATGATCGACCAGGTGATCGAGACGGAGTGGGACGAAATCCACCTCTCCCTGGACGCCCCCGATGCGGCCGTCGCCGACTACCTCCGGGGCCGCAAGGGCGTCTTCGACCAGGTCGCCAAGGCGATGTGCCGGATCCACGGCCGCAAGCACTTCCGGTTCGGCCGCGGCCCCCAGGACGCGCCGCGGATGCTGATCCACGCGGTCGTCACGAACAAGAACCACCGGATGTTCGCGGACATGGTCCGGTTCGCCCACGCCGTCGGCGCGTACCGGGTCAACTTCGACTACATCATCGCCTACCGCCCCGAGCAGCACGCCCTGAAGCTGAACGACGACGAGCGGGCGGAGATCCCGGAGTACGTGGAGGAGGGGATGGCCGTCGCGGAGGAGCTCGGCATCATCACGACGCTCGAGCACTTCCTCCGCCCGTCGACGATGGACCGCGGGAACATGACGTTCGAGTTCGCCCAGGAGGGCCCCCGCGACGCCGCGAACGCCCCCTGCCTCAACCCCTGGTACTACCTCGTCGTCCACCCCGACGGGAAGACCTCCCCCTGCTGCGTGATCCCGGGGGTCGGCGACGACGTCCGCGACGGCCTGACCGACGTCTGGAACGGCGGCGACGGCACCTTCTTCGGCGACCTCCGCCGGAACATGGTCGACAAGGAGATGACGGACCTGTGTCGGAACTGCACCTACTCGATCATCTCGCGGAACGACTACATCCGGGAGTACCTGCAGTGACGGGCACCGGGCAGCCGATCAACCTCAACCTCGAGCTGACGGACCTCTGCAACATCAAGTGCCGGATGTGCGGCCAGGCGGACAACCCCAAGGTCCACAACCTCCAGCCCAACTCGTTCATGAAGTGGGACGTCTGGAAGGCGTCGATCGACGCGCTGGAGCACTACACGGACGAGGTCTCGCTGTGCCCCCACTGGCTCGGGGAGCCGACGCTGCACCCCGAGTTCGACCGGTTCGTCCGCTACGCCTTCGAGCAGAACGAGGGGAACCGGCTCTTCCGCCACTTCAAGCTCCACACCAACGGCTCGCTGCTGTCGGACGAGCGGATCGAGACGCTCCTGGAGTGCGCGAACCTGGACACGATGGCGGACGACACGTTCCGCTTCGTCCACTTCTCCGTCGACGCCTTCACCCCCGCCGTCTACGAGCAGATCAAGAAGTTCGACTACGGCGCCCGCGTCTACCGGAACATCGTCCGCCTGATCGAGCAGCGGGAGGCGCGGGGCCTGAAGTGGCCCTACGTGACCAACGCGTTCATCGTCATGCCCGAGAACCAGCACGAGGCGGGGTGGTACCTCGACTACTGGCGGACGACCTTCGAGCGGCTCGGCGTCGAGTGGACGATCTTCTACGACTGGCCCGACCGGACGGTGGACAACGTCTACTACCGGCGGCTGCACCAGGCAGACCAGGCGGCGGCCGACCGGCTCCACCGGATCGTCCTCGACCGGCTCGGCGTGCTCGGGATGGACGAGGCCGGCAACTTCGTGGAGGACAGCTTCTGATGGCGACCCACGGCGACGATCGCCGCCCCTGCTCGGGGCTCTGGAACACGCCGATGGTCTACGTCAACGGCGACGTCACGACCTGCTGCCTCGACCAGCACCTCGACAACTGCCTCGGCAACATCACGGAGCAGCCCTTCGAGGAGATCTGGAACGGCCCCACCAACCACGGCTGGCGGGTCGCCCACGCGCTGGACCGGTACGCCGAGAGCGGCCCCTACTGCGCGGAGTGCAACTGGCGCAGCGCCGGCGCGATGCCCCACGACAAGGTCGTCGCCTACCTCGAGCACACCGGAGAGACCGAGGTCGTGCAGCTCTATCGCAAGCGATGGAAGCTTGGCTCCAATGGGGCGGCGGACACCTGATTCGCTCAAATCGGGCTCCCGTTTCGCGCTTGCTTTGGATATCCTAGGGGTGTTTTTGCACCCCTTTCGCAAGGACGAACCAGGGGGCTGGTTGGAGGGCGCGCCGTGGCGGTGGACGGCGATCGACGACGGTTCATGCGTGAACCCTGCTTGATCTCGGCGTACCTGCGGGTCGGGTCGCGCATCCACGAAGGCACGCTCGTCAACATCTCCAACAATGGTGGCTACTTTGCGTCCAAGCGTCCGGTCGAGCCGGGGAGCCGCGTGCAGCTCCGGTTCCGCCACCCCTGGACGGAGGAGACGGTCACCGCCCGCGGCATCGTCATGCGGTCGATCGGCGCGGGGAGCCGGGAGGGGCCGCAGCCGGGGCTGGGGATCGCGCTGCTGGACTCGCTCTCGGACCTCGAGGACGAGCCGGATCCCACGTCGGGGACCTTCTCGGTGCCCGTCGCCCAGGAGGTGGAGCGGCTGACGGCGCAGGCGCGGGCGCGGACGGCGGCCCGGCTCAAGGCGGCGTCGCGGCCGGGGAGCAAGGTCGGCATCCCCGCGGTCTCGGGGACGGGCTCGCACCCCAAGGTCAAGGCCCACCAGATGCGCCAGGCCCGCTACAAGACGGACCGGCTGACGGTGAACTTCTACGGCGCCGGCCGCCGCGACTCGGTGGGGCTGCTGTCCGACATCAGCGTGGGCGGGCTGCACGTCCTGACCCGCGACCCGCCGGAGATGAACCGCCTCGTCCGGCTCGAGATCCTCGACGAGGGGCGCCCCTCGCTGAAGATCGCGGGCAAGGTCACCTGGTCCGAGCCCGAGGACACGCCGGAGCGGAAGGCCGGGTTCGGCATCCGCATCCTCCACTTCCTGTCGGCCGACGACGAGAAGCGGTGGGACGGCTTCCTCGAGGCGATGCGGGCCCGCAGCACCTCCGGAGCGTACGCGCAGCCCGGCTAGAGAGCGGTTAGGCTGCGCGGCATGCAGCAGCCTCAGGGCGAACACCTCCTCGTCACCGGCGGCGCCGGGTTCATCGGCAGCACGCTGATCCGCCGGATCGCGGACGACAATCGGATCGTCATCCTCGACACGTTCGGGCGGAACGCGCTCCGCTACCACCCCGGGCTCGCCGACCACCCCCACGTCACCGTGGTCGAGGGGTCGGTGCTGGAGCGGGGAGACGTCGACCGGGCCATCGAGGGCGCCACGATGGTCGTCCATTGCGCCGCCGTGGCCGGGATCGACAGCGTCGGGACGCACCCCACGCGGACGATGTCGGTCAACGTGATCGGGACCTGGAACGTGCTCGAGGCGGCCGTCGCGGCGGGACGGATCAAGCGGTTCGTCGACTTCTCCACCTCCGAGGTCTTCGGGCAGCACGCCTGGAAGGTCAGCGAGGAGGACGCGACGACGGTGGCGCCGCCGGGCGAGTCGCGCTGGACCTACGCCGCGTCGAAGCTCGCGACCGAGCACATGGCGCACGCCTACCACGCCGAGTACGGGCTCCCCGTGGTCTGCCTCCGGCCGTTCAACGTGTACGGGCCGCGGCAGGTCGGCGAGGGGGCGATCCACCACTTCATCCGGCGCGCCGTGGAGGGGGCCCCGCTGACGATCTACGGCGACGGGACCCAGGTCCGGGCGTGGTGCTACGTGGACGACATGGTCGACGCGCTGTGCCGCTCCCTGGTCAAGAGCGCCGCCGTGGGCCAGTCGTTCAACGTCGGCAACCCCCGGGCGAGCCTCACCGTCGCGCAGCTCGCCCACGAGGTCGTCCGCGCCGCGGGGAGCGACTCGCCGGTCACCCACATCGAGCGGGAGGGGCCCGACGTCGAGCTCCGCGTGCCCGACATCGACAAGGCCCGGCGCCTCCTCGGGTACGAGCCCCAGGTCGACCTCCGCGAGGGGCTGCGGCGCACGATCGACTGGTACCGCGCCCTGGAGAGCGCCGCTTGATCCGGCTCGCCAAGCCGCTCCTCGGGGCCGAGGAGGCCGCCGCGGTCGCCGCCGTGCTGGAGAGCGGGTGGCTGGTCCAGGGGCCGCGGGTGGCGGAGTTCGAGGGGCTGCTCGCGGGCGTGATCGGGACGAAGCACGTGGTCGCGTGCAGTTCGGGGACGACGGCGCTGCAGCTCGGGCTGGCCGCGCTGGAGCCGACGCCGACGCGCGTCGCGGTGCCCGCCTACACGTTCCCCGCGACGATCAACGCGGTGCTCCTGGCGGGGATGGCGCCGGTGCTCGTGGACGTGGATCCGTCGACGTTCAACCTCGACCCCGACGACCTGGAGCGGGTGCTGCCGGACGTCGACCTCGTCATGCCGGTCCACCAGTTCGGGCTCCCCGCCCCGATCGGGGGGCTGCAGGACCGGATCGCGGTGCTGGAGGACGCGGCCTGCGCGCTCGGGGCGGCGCTGGACGGGGCGGACGCGGGGACGCTGGGGGCGGCCGGCTGCTTCAGCTTCCACCCCCGGAAGATCATCACCACCGGCGAGGGGGGCGCGGTCTCGACGGACGACGACGCGCTGGCGGAGCGAATGAGGCTGCTCCGGAACCACGGCATGACGCGGTTCGAGGACGGGACGCGGGGCTTCTCGGCGGCCGGCTACAACTGGCGGCTGTCGGAGATCCACGCGGCGGTGGGGGTGGTCCAGATGGGGCGGCTCGACGACCTGCTGGCGGACCGGCGGCGGATCGCGGCGGGGTACGAACAGCGCCTCCGTCCCCTGGCCGGGGAGCTCGGCCTCGCCCTCCCCCGCGTTCCGGACGGCGCCACCCCGACGTGGCAGTCCTACGTCGTCCGCGTCCCCGCCGGACGGTCCGTCCCCGAGGTCCTCGCGTCGATGCGCGCAGCCGGCGTCGAGGCGTCCACGGGCGCGACCGCGCTGCACCTCGAACCGGCCTACCGCGACGTCCCCGGCTGCCGCCGTCCCCTCCCCGGCACCGACGACGTCGCCGCCCGCGCCGTCGCCCTCCCCGTCCCCACGGGGCTGTCCGACGCCGATCTCGACGCCGTGGCGGCAGCCCTCCGAGCCGCGATCGAGTAGGATTCGCGCCGCATGAAGGCGTTTGCGTCGCACGGATCGGGGGAGTTTTCGATCGAGGACTTCCGCAGCCTCGGCACCGGCGTGGTCTTCGAGGCGGGGGCGCTGGTCTTCCACCCCGAGACGATCTCGCTCGGCGACAACGTCTACGTCGGCCACCACGCGATCCTGAAGGGGTACTACAAGGGCCCCGGCATGCGGATCGGGCGGGACACCTGGGTCGGGCAGCAGTGCTTCTTCCACTCCGCCGGGGGGCTGACCATCGGCGAGGCCGTGGGGATCGGGCCGGGGGTCCGGATCATCACGTCGAACCACGAGGATCCGGGGCCGGGGCGGCCGATCATGGACGGGGCCATCCGGTTCCGTCCCGTCTCCGTCGGCGACGGGACCGACCTCGGCGTCGGCTGCGTGATCCTCCCCGGGGTGACCGTCGGCAAGGGCGTCCAGGTGGGCGCGGGCGCGGTGGTGGCGGACGACGTCCCCGATCTCGCCGTCGTCGCCGGGGTCCCCGCCCGGATCCTCCGCTACCGCGACGGCCGGGAGGCGCGCTGACGTGAACGACGTCGCGATCTCCGCCCGAGGCCTCCGCAAGGTCTACGTCACCGGCTTCTTCCGCAACAAGTTCGTCGGGTTGGAGACCCTCGACCTCGACGTGAAGCGGGGCGAGACCTTCGGCCTCATCGGCCCCAACGGCGCCGGCAAGACGACCACGATCAAGCTGCTGATGGGGCTGAACTTCCCGACCGCGGGGACGGCCTCGATCTTCGGCCACCCCATCGGCAGCCTGGAGGCCCGCCGCCGCGTCGGCTACCTCCCCGAGCGGCCCTACTTCTACGACTACCTGACGGCGTCGGAGTTCCTCCACTTCTACGGCCAGCTCCTGGGGCTGGACCGGGCCACCCGCGTCCGGCGGATCGGCGAGCTCCTGCCGCTCGTCCACATGGAGCGGGCGCGCGACGTCCAGCTCCGCAAGTTCAGCAAGGGGATGCTCCAGCGGGTCGGCCTCGCGCAGGCGCTGATCGGCGAGCCCGAGCTGGTGGTCCTGGACGAGCCGAGTTCCGGGCTGGACCCGATGGGGCGCCGGCTGATCCGGGAGGTCATCGAGTCGCTGAAGGCGAAGGGGACGACGGTCCTGCTGTCGTCGCACATCCTGTCCGACGTGGAGGAGGTCTGCGACCGCGTCGCGATCCTCGCCCGCGGCACGCTCCAGCAGCTCGCCCGCCCCTCGGACCTCGTCGGCGAGTCGCTGCACGGCGTGGAGGTCCAGCTCGAGGAGGACGGCGATCGGACGACCCACCTCGCCGAGGACCAGGCCGCCGCCGACGCCCTCGTGAGGGCCGCCCTGGAGCGGGGCGCGTCGGTCGTCCGGCTCACGCCCCAGCGACAGAGCCTGGAGCAGCTCTTCGTCGACGAGATGACCGCGGTCGACCGGCAGACGCGGGAGAAGCCGACGTGAAGGTCTGGGCCATCGCGCTGAACACCTTCCGGGAGGCCGTGCGGGACAAGATCCTGTACACGCTGCTCTTCTTCGCCTTGCTCATGATCGGCGCGTCGGTGCTCGTCGCGGAGCTCGCCGTGGGCGAGTACGAGAAGATCCTCCGCGACCTCGGCCTCACTGCGATCAACGCGTTCGGGATGCTGATCGCCGTCTTCGTCGGGATCGGGCTGGTCTACAAGGAGATCGAGCGGAAGACCATCTACACGATCGCGAGCAAGCCGATCGCGCGGTGGCAGTTCGTCGCGGGCAAGTACCTCGGGCTGGCGGGGACGCTGGCCCTGGAGGTGTTCGCGATGGGGGTCGGCTTCGCGCTGATGCTGATGCTGACGGGGAGCAGCGGCGCGATCGAGTCGATCCCGGCGATCTGGCTGACGTGGGTGGAGCTGCTGGTGGTGACGGCGATCGCGATCGTCTTCAGCTGCTTCAGCACGCCCACGCTGTCGGCGCTCTTCACGATCGGGCTGTGCGTCATCGGGCGGCTGACGGCGCCCCTGAAGGAGTTCGCGGAGCAGGGCGACAACGAGGCGTTCCAGCAGTTCGCCGCGGTGGTCTACCGGATCCTCCCCGACCTCCAGACGTTCAACCTCCGCGCCGAGGCGGCCTACGGCCGGGCCTGGGAGTGGGAGTACGTGGCCTACGCGACGGGCTACGGGGCGCTCTGGGCGGGGCTCCTGCTGGTCGTCGCCGCGGCCGTCTTCCAGCGCCGGGACTTCAAGTAGGTGGCGGGCGGCGGGCGGCGGATCGCGATCCTGGCGGCGGCCTGCCTGCTCGTGGTGGTGGTCCGGCTGTCGTGGCAGGGGACGTCCGAGTTCCGGGCCGGGGAGCGGTTCGCCGAGGCCGGGGACGTGCACGAGGCCTGCGTCCGGTACGGGCGGGCGATCCACCTCTACCTGCCGCTGAGCCCGCTGCCCGGCAAGGCGGGCGGGCGGATCCTGGGGCTCGCCGACGGCGTCGCGGAGACGGAGCCGCGGCTGGCCCGCTTCTGCCTCGAGGAGCTGCGCGGCGGGCTGCTCGCGATCCGCTCGACGTGGCAGCCGCGCGCCGACCTCGTCGCCGAGGCGGAGGAGCGGCTCGTCCCCCTGATGATCGACGACCCGCGGGGGGCCTGGCCCGACCCGCAGCTGCCGGCGGCGGAGCGCGAGGCGATCGCGGCGGCGGCGCTGGCGGAGCGGGAAGACCCGGCGCTGCTCTGGGTCCTCGTGATGGGGGTGGGGTGGGTGCTCTGGATCGGCGGGGCGGCGCTGGCGATCGTGCGGGGGGTGCCGAGCTCCGCGCAGGCGCCGGTCGACTGGGGGGTGGTGCTGCGGTTCGGCGGCGCCGCCGTCGTCGGCTACGGGCTGTGGCTGGCGGGCGTGGCGTTCGCGT
The DNA here is from genome assembly GCA_964344575.1 of uncultured Rickettsiales bacterium. Classification (GTDB taxonomy): domain Bacteria; phylum Myxococcota_A; class UBA796; order UBA9615; family UBA9615; genus JAAESI01. The sequence goes on from CAYFOA010000020.1 coordinate 39,861, forward strand.
GAGGAGACGAGGCTGAGATGGCGGTTCCGTTGCTGGACTTGAAGGGGCAGTACGCCTCGCTGAAGGACGAGATCGACGCGGCGATCGCGGGGGTGGCGGAGTCGCAGTACTTCATCAACGGACCCGAGGTGAAGGCGTTCCAGGAGGAGGCGCGCGCGTTCCTCGGGGCGAGCCACGCGATCGGCTGCGCGAGCGGCTCCGACGCGCTGCTGCTGGCCCTGTGGGGGCTCGGCGTCGGCCCCGGCGACGAGGTGATCACGACGCCGTTCACCTTCTTCGCCACCGCCGGGGCGGTCTCGCGGCTCGGCGCGACGCCGGTGTTCGTCGACATCGAGCCGGGGACGTTCAACATCGACCCCGCCGCGATCGAGGCGGCGGTCACCGACAAGACCGTCGGGATCATCCCGGTCCACCTCTTCGGCGTCTCCGCGGACATGACGGCGATCGGCGCGCTCGCGCAGCGGTACGGGCTGTTCGTGGTGGAGGACGCGGCCCAGTCCATCGGCGCGACCTGGCGGGGGGCGCAGACGGGGACGCTGGGGGACGCCGGCTGCTTCAGCTTCTTCCCGTCCAAGAACCTGGGCGCGTGGGGCGACGGGGGGATGGTGACGACGATGCGGGACGACCTCGCGACGACGGTCGGCCGGCTGGCGAAGCACGGCAACTTCCCGCGGAAGTACATGCACGCGATCGTGGGCTGCAACTCGCGGCTGGACGCGCTCCAGGCCGCGATCCTGCGCGTGAAGCTGCGCCACCTCGCGGACTGGTGCGAGGCGCGGCGGGAGCGGGTGGGACGCTACCGGGCGCTGGTCGCGGAGGCCGGGCTGGGGGACCGCGTCACCTTCCAGGAGGTCCCCGACGAGGCGGTCGCGGTGTTCCACCAGTGCGTGGTCCGCGTGCCCAACCGGGACGACGTCGCCGCCCTCTTCAAGGAGCGCGGCGTCGGCCACGCGATCTACTACCCGCTGTGCCTGCACCTGCAGGAGTGCTACGCCGGCCTGGAGTACGCGCCGGGGTCGATCCCGCACGCCGAGCGGGCGACCGAGGAGGTGCTGGCGCTGCCTATCTACCCGGAGCTGACGGAGGCCCAGCAGGCCGAGGTCGTCGGCACGCTGGCGGCGGCGCTTGCCTGACGCGTACGTCCCGACGCCCCGGGAGTGGTGGACGCTGCTGGCAGCCGCGGTCTTCGTCGGCGCCTGCGTGGGCAGCTTCCTCAACGTCGTCGCGGCGCGGCTGCCGGAGGGGCGGAGCGTGTCCCACCCGCCGTCGGCGTGCCCCCACTGCCGCCACCCGATCCGGCCGTGGGACAACGTCCCGGTGCTGGCGTGGCTCTGGCTGCGGGCGAGGTGCCGGGACTGCGGGGAGCCGATCTCGGCCCGCTACCCCCTGGTGGAGGCCGGCTGCGCGGCCCTGTGGGGGCTCGTGTTCGTGGTGCAGGTCCCCGATCCGGCGGCGCTCGCGGACCCCGCCGCGGCGCTGCTCCCGCTGGTCGCGTGGGAGGTGTTCTTCTCGGCGCTGCTGGCGATGTCGCTGGTGGACGCGGACCACTTCATCATCCCCGACGAGATCTCCCTCCCCCTGATCCCTCTGGGCATCGCCGCGGTGGCGATGCTGGACGCGGCGGGGCTGGGGGAGGTCGGATTCGTGCAGTCGGTGTTCGGCGCGATCGCCGGGGCGGGCGTGATGCTGGCGATCCGCTGGCTGGGCGGCGTGATGTTCCGGCGCGAGGCGATGGGGATGGGGGACGTCAAGCTGATCGCGGGGATCGGCGCGTGGATGGGGCTCCACCCCGCGATCTTCCTGACGATCTTCGGGGGCTCGGTGATCGGCGCGGTGGTCGGGATCACGGTCTCGATCGTCCGCCGCGGCAAGCCCCCGATGCTCCCGTTCGGCCCCTACCTGTGCGCCGGCGCGCTGCTCGCGTTCGTGGCCGGGGACCGCATCATGGCGGCGCTGCTGCCGGCGGTCTGAGGGTGCCCGGCTAGGGGCAGTCCACCGTGAAGGTCGCCGCGAAGCTCACCGCGTTGGCGAAGTCCGACGGCCCGGTGTTGTAGAGGAACGTGCTCCCCGCGCCGTAGTCGCCGGCGAGGCCGGTGGGGGAGCTGGGGTCCGCGTCCCCGTTCTCCTCGGGGTTGAAGTACGTGATCATCGTCGGCTGGTACTGGCTCGAGCTCCCCTCGCCGTAGAACAGGGGCGCGTCGGCGAGACCCTCGGCGGCGCTGCCCGCGATCGTCGAGTCCCAGAAGATGATCCCCGCGTAGACCAGCCCGAACTCGTCGTACTGGGTGGTCAGCTCCGGCTGGTTGAGGCCGCCGTTCTGGGCGTAGTCGGTCCCCGCCCCCCCGTGGTCGCCCGCCGAGACGAAGACGCCCTGCGCGAAGTCCCCGTTCCCGTCCGGCGGCGGGGTGATGAAGTTCTCGCCGAAGTCGAACCCCTCGGCGACCAGCTCGGCGGGGTCGCAGTGGTCCGGGTCGGCCGCCGGGTCGGTGACGTCGTCCCACGACGCCGAGCCGATCTCGAACGACGCCGAACAGAGCGGACAGTCGCTGACGACCCCCGATCCCTGGAAGAGCAGCCCCGAGCCGCTGATCTGCTGCTCGCAGTTCAGCTGGCCGTTGTCGATGTCGATCCAGTACCGCATCGAGTACAGGATCTCGAGATCGCAGGTGATCGCCTCGCTGACGTCGTCGTCATCATCGGAGAAGTCGTCGTCGTCGGAGAAGTCGTCGTCGTCGGACAGGTCGTCGTCGTCGGAGAAGTCGTCGTCGTCCGCCGCGTCGTCGTCGTCGTCGCCGCCGGCGTCGTCGTCGTCGGTCGAGTCGTCGTCGTCGTCGCCGCGGCTGCTCCCCCGCAGGGGCGGACAGCCCACGATCAGGACGGCGCCGGCGATGGCGAGGAGGGCGTGAAGGACGGGCTTGGGCATGAGGCCTCCAGGGCGTCGATCATCGCGCCGGAGGCGGCGCGGTCAAGGGGCGGGATCCGGCCCGAGGAACGCCGCCAGCGTCCTCCAGTACGTCTCGCCGCCGCGGTACCAGGTGTCGTTGTGCGTCCCCCCGGGGACGACGAGGAGGTCCGCGACGCCGCCCGCCGCGGCGTGGAGGCGGCGGCCCATCGACAGCGGGATCAGCTCGTCCCGATCGCCGTGCACCACGAGCACGGGGGCCTCGATCCCCGCCATCCGGACCTCGCTGTCGAAGGTGTACGCGACCAGCCGCCGGGCCAGGGGGAGGTTCGTCGCCGCCGCCATCTCGGCCAGGCTCGTGAACGTCGACTCCACGATCAGCCCGTCCACGGGGACGTCCGACGCCGCCCGGATCGCCACCGCCCCGCCCAGGCTCCGGCCGTGGGCGACCACCCGCTCCCCCCGCGGCTCCGCCCGCCGCCGCAGCTCCGCCAGCGCCGCCCGCGCGTCCGCCGCCAGCCCCTCCTCCGACGGCCGCCCCTCGCTGTCGCCGTAGCCGCGGTACTCCGCCGTCAGCACGCTCACGCCGAGGTCGTGGAGCAGCCGCGTGTGCTCCAGGCGATCCGCCATCGTGCCCGCGTTGCCGTGCCACGAGACCACCGCGGCTTCTCGCGGCGCCGGCCCCCCGTACGGCACCCACCACGCCTGCGTCCGCGTCCCGTCGTCCGCCGTCAGCCACACGTCCTCGTAGGCGAGGCCGACCGCGGCCGGCGTCCGGTCCTGCCCCCGCGCCGGGTAGAACAGCATCGAGTTCGTCAGCTCGCGGAGCAGGGTGGGCAGCATGGCGAGCACCAAGATGGCACCCGCGGCCGCGAGCGCAACCGCCGCGCGGCGCCGCCGGGGGCCGGTCACCAGCCCTCCGGCTCGGGCAGCTCGAACGCCAGCCGCTCCCCCGTGACGGGGTGGTCCAGCTCCAGCGCGTAGGCCTGCAGCCGGAGGCCGCCGCGCTCGCCGAACCCGTACACCACGTCCCCGACCACGGGCATCCCCTCGGCCGCCGCCTGGAGCCGGATCTGGTGCGTCCGGCCGGTCTCCAGCCGAACCTCCAACAGCGCCCGCGCCCCCCGCTGCGCCAGCTTCCGCCAGCGGCTCACCATCGGCTTCCCGGGGCCGTCCGGGAGCGCCACCCGCTCCTTCCCCCGGCGCCCCTCGACGTGCCGCCACTCCCCCTCGTCCGCGGCCGGCTCGCCGTGGACGAGCACCCGGTACTTCCGGACCGCGAGCCGCTCGCGGAACGCCTTCGCGAGCCCCCGGTTGGCGTGCTCGTGCAGCCCCACCACGAGCAGCCCCCGGGCGGCCGCGTCGAGTCGGTGGTGGAAGGCCACGTAGGTCACGCCGTCCAGCGCCCGGAGCCACGGCTCGAGCGTCCCCTCGGCCCCCCGCCGGGTCGACTGGACGGGCATCCCCGGCGGCTTGTGGACCACCGCGAGCCACCGGTCCCGGTACAGCACCTCGGGGGTCACGGGACCGTCCCGCTACAATGGAGGCCGATGCACATCCACGAGCTCCTCATGTACGCCGTCAAGCAGGGCGCCTCGGACCTCCACATCGCGGCGGGCGAGGTCCCCGCGCTGCGGCTGCACGGCGAGATCCACCGCATCCAGGCGCCCCCCATCGGTCCCGACGACTGCAAGCGCTTGCTCTTCTCCATCATGAACGAGCGGCAGAAGTCCCACTTCGAGGAGACCCTGGAGGCCGACTTCTCGGTCGGCCTGGAGGGCGTCGCCCGCTTCCGCGTCAACGTCTTCTACCAGGGCCGCGGCATCGCCGCCGTGTTCCGGACCATCCCCGACAACGTCATCCCCCTGGAGAAGCTCAACCTCCCCCAGGCGGTCCGCGACATCGCCGACTACAAGCGCGGCCTCGTCCTCGTGACGGGCCCCACGGGGTCGGGCAAGTCGACGACCCTGGCGGCCATCCTCAACCACATCAACAAGACGCGGCGGGAGCACATCCTCACCATCGAGGACCCCGTCGAGTTCGTCCACCACCCCGACAAGTGCATCATCAACCAGCGCGAGCTGGGGGCGCAGACGAAGTCCTTCAACAACGCGCTGCGCGCCGCGCTCCGCGAGGACCCCGACGTCATCCTCATCGGCGAGATGCGCGACCTGGAGACGATCCAGCTGGCGCTGACCGCCGCGGAGACCGGCCACCTGGTCTTCGGCACGCTCCACACCAAGGGGGCGAAGGACACGATCGACCGGATCATCGACGTCTTCCCCAGCGAGCAGCAGGCCCAGGTCCGGACGATGCTGTCGGGCTCGCTCCAGGCGGTCGTCTCGCAGACGCTGCTGAAGAAGGCGCGGGGCAAGGGGCGGGTCTGCGCCTGCGAGATCATGCTGGTGACGTACGGCATCCGGAACCTCATCCGCGAGAACAAGGTGTTCCAGATCCCGTCGCTCATGCAGGCGAGCCGGGGCGCCGGCATGCGGACGCTCGGGGACCACCTCCTCGAGCTGGCGCAGAAGGGCGACATCACCCGCGAGGCGGCCATCGACGCGTCGGGCGATCCGGACCTCTTCAGCGGCGCCCCCGAGGAGCCGACCTCGCGCTCCACCACCGGCGCCCGCCGCCCCGTCCGGCGGTGACGCTGACCCTGAACGGGGAGCCCGTCGAGGTCCCCGACGAGCTCGACGTCGTCGCCCTCCTGCGCCACCTCGGCCGCGACCCCGACACCGAGTCGATCGCCGTCGCCGTCAACCTCGACGTCGTCCCCAAGGCCGAGCACGCGACGCGGACGCTGACCGAGGGGGATCGGGTGGACATTGTGACCGCCGTCGGAGGGGGGTAGGGTTCCGCTCCCTTCGGACCGCGGAGCCCCCATGTCCTTCTCCATCGGCGACCACCACTTCACCTCCCGCCTCATCGTCGGGACCGGCAAGTACCCCACCTTCGACGTCATGAAGGCCGCGCTGGACGCGTCCGGCGCCGAGCTGATCACGGTCGCGCTGCGCCGGATCAACCTCGACGCGCCCCCCGGCGAGGGCCTCCTCGACCACATCGACACCGCCCGCTACCGGCTGCTCCCCAACACCGCCGGCTGCTTCACCGCGGAGGACGCGATCCTGACGGCGCGGCTCGCCCGCGAGGCGCTGGGGACCGACCTGATCAAGCTCGAGGTCATCGGCGACCCGAAGACGCTGTTCCCCGACAACGAGGCGACGCTGGCCGCCGCGAAGACGCTGATCGACGACGGCTTCACGGTCATGCCGTACTGCATCGACGACCCCATCGTGTGCCGCAAGCTGGTCGAGCTCGGCTGCCCCGTCGTCATGCCCCTCGCCGCGCCGATCGGGTCCGGGATGGGCATCCGCAACAGCACCAACCTCCGCATCATCCTCGAGACCGTCGACGTCCCCGTCATCGTGGACGCGGGCGTGGGGACGGCGTCGGACGCGGCCGTCGCGATGGAGCTGGGCGTGACCGCGGTGCTGATGAACACCGCCATCGCCAAGGCGGACGACCCCGTCAAGATGGCCCGGGCCATGCGCCAGGCGACCGAGGCGGGGCGGCTCGCGTACGAGGCGGGGCGGATCCCGCGGAAGCTGTACGCGACCGCGTCGTCGCCCGAGCAGGGGATCGTCTTCGCGGGCGAGTAGCGCGTGCGCCGCCGCGTCGCCTTCGTCCATTACGCGATCACCGACCGCGCCGCCGGCGATGTCGTCCCGCGCCTGGGCGAGTTCGCCCCCGGCACCCTCGCCGTCCAGCTCCGCGACAAGGCTCTCCCCCCGGACGAGCGCGCACGGGAGGCGGAGCGGCTGCGGGAGGCCACCGCGGCGGCCGGACACCTGCTGCTGATCGGGGGGGGGGACGAGGCGCTGGCCCGCGCCGTCGGCGCCGACGGCGTCCACGTCCCCGCCGCGGCGCCGCCCCCCGACGCGCCGGACCTCCTCGTCGGTCGGAGCTGCCACGACGCCGTCGAGCTGGCCGCCGCCCGCGACGCCGCCGTCGACTTCGTCACCCTGTCGCCCGTCCTCGCCTCCCCCGGCAAGGGCGCGCCCCTCGGCTGGGACCGGTTCGAGGAGCTCGCTGCCGCCTTCCCCGGTCCCGTCTTCGCCCTCGGCGGCGTCGGCCCCGCGGACCTCGACGAGGCCCGCCGCCGCGGCGCCGGGGGCGTCGCGGGGATCCGCGCCTACGCGAGGGGCGGCGACCTCACTCGGACATGACGCGGCCGAGGAGGGCGCGGACCGGCTGGTAGTGCTTGACCATGATGACGGTCCGCTCGGCGTTGCGGGCGACCTCCTCGGGCACGCTCCCCAGCAGCACCACGCGGCCGAAGCCCTGGCCGGTCGCGCCGAGCACGATGGCGTCGTGGTCGAGCGAGGCATCGAGGATGCCGCCGCTGACGGAGCGGTGCCGGATGACGCGCGCCTCCACGGGCACCGGCGGCGCCTCGCCGGCCGGCGCCTCCTCCGCCCCGACCCCCCGCAGCCGCCTCGTCTCCTCGGCCAGCCGGTTCTCCTCGGACTGGATCTTCTCGGGGGGAGCGGTCTCGGGGACGACCGCGGCGATCGTGATCGATCCTCCCCGCGCCCGGGCGATGCCGCCGGCGTACCGCTCGATCCGGACGTCGTGGGCGCTGCCCCGGGTCGACAGGAGCAGCCGCTCGGGGGGGGCGTCGCCGACGAACCGGACGAGGATGACGTCGCAGCGGGCGAGGCGGAGCACGTCGTCGGTGACCTCGCCGAGGATGCGGCGGGCCGTCGACGTGTAGCCCTTCCAGCCGAGGAGGACGACGTCGCAGCTCCGCTCCGCGGCGGTCTCCAGGATCGCGCGGCTGGCGCTGTGCCCGATCCGCACCAGGGTCGTGACGCCCACGCCCCGCGCCAGCGCGACCTGGCGCGCCCGCTCGAGCAGGGGCGCCTCCCGCTCCAGGGACTGGTCCTCCATCGTCGGCGGGAGCTGTTCGGGCACCTCGACGACGCGCAGCACGACGATCTGGCCGTCCCGCTCGTGGGCGATGTCCGCGGCGAGCTCGATGAGCCGATCGACCGTCGCGGGGTTGGCGATCGGCACGAGCACCCGGAACCCGGCGGCGGGGGCCGACGACCGCTCCAGCGCGATGCGGGACGGCGCGCCCGGGAGGACCTCGCCGACGTCCTGCCGGCCCTTCCACGCGAGGAAGCCGACCAGCCCCACGAAGACCGCCCCGACGGCGAGCAGGAGCGGCCGGACGTGGCTGATCTGCGTCAGCAGGTAGAGGTTGGCGACGACCCCGAGGGCCGGCAGCAGGGGGACGAAGGGGACGCGGAAGGGGCGCTCCAGCGCCGGGTACATGCGGCGGTGGAGGATCAGGGCGACGTTGACGAGGATCAGGACCGTCAGGAGCACGACGTCGGCGAAGTGTGCGAGCTCCTCCAGGGGCAGGCTGATCGCGAACGTCCCGATCGCGCCGCTGACGAGCAGCACGGCGATCACCGGCGTCCGCGTGTCGGCGTTGATCGCGCCGACCTCCTCGGGGAGGTGGCCCAGCCGGCTCATCGACAGGGCGACGCGGGATCCGGCCATGATCGACGCGTTCGACGCGGAGATCATGGAGAAGAGCGCCCCGGCGACGATCACGGTGCCGCCGATGGGGCCGAGGAACAGGTTGGCCGCCTCGCCCATGGCGGCCTCGTCGTACTCGGTCAGGTTCGCGGCCACCACGACGAGCACGACCAGCGAGTACAGGAGCGTCACGACGCCCATCGAGATGAAGATGGCGCGCGGGATCGTCCGGGTGGGATCCCGGACCTCGCCGGCCGTCGCGGCGATGGCCGAGAACCCGAAGAACGTGATGAACACGAGCGCCGCCGTGCTCCCGATCATCAGGTAGTCCTGGCTGAAGCGGGCGACGACCTCCGCCCCGTCGACGTGCCCGAGGCCGCCGAGGACGAACCACAGGAGCAGCACGACCTTGCCCAGCGTCACGACGATCTGGAAGCTCCCGCTCTCCTTCGTCCCCTTGACGTTGAGCAACGCGAGCGCGACGAGCCCCACGATGCCGGCCCCCCACTCGACCGGCGGGTGCCAGATGAACTCGTTGAAGTAGCTCGACAGGCTGGCGATGTAGAACCCGCAGGACGAGCAGTAGCCGAGCAGCAGGCACCAGCCGACGAGGTACGCGACGGGCGGCGAGAACGTCCGGCGCGCGTACAGGTAGCCCTCCCCCGACTCCGGGTAGATCGAGGCGAACTCGCAGTAGGTCAGCGCGGTGAAGGTGGCGACCAGCGCGGCGAGCAGGAAGGAGACGATGGCGGCGGAGCCGACGTAGCCGACGGCGAGGCCCGAGAGCGTGAAGATGCCCGCGGCGACCATGGTCCCGATGCCGATCGCGAGGACCGACACGAGCCCGAGATCCCGCGACAGCTCGGCCTGGATGGCGCCCGACTCCGGCGCGGGGTCGGGCCGCAGGGACTCCGTCATCGCGTCCTCGCCCGTGGTCCGCGCTCAGCATAGGCGCAGTCGTCCCGGCCGAGGTCCCGGAGGACGAGGCCGCTCCGGATCTCCGAGGCCAGCTCGTCGTCGGGCGCCAGGCCCCGGCTCAGCGCCTCCCGGTACAGCTCGTCGGCCTCCACCGGGCACCCGCGCCGGAGGTGGATCGCCGCCAGCGACGGCGCGACATGGACCAGGCGCGGCTCCTCGACGCGCACCCCCTCCAGCAGCGCCCGCGCCCCCTCCTCGTCCTGCATCGCGAGCAGCGCCTTGCCCAGCGCCGCCCGGATCTCCAGGTCGTCCGGAGCCAGCCGGTGCGCGATCTCCAGGTGCCGGTGCGCGTGCACGTAGAGCTTCAGCTCGAGGTACTGGTTCCCCAGCAGCCGCCGCATCAGCGCCGATCGGGGCGCCTTGGCGACGCCGTCCTCGTACCGCTGCACGGCCGCGAACACGTCCCCCTTCGCGTACGACAGGTAGACCAACCCCGCCACCGCCCACGCGTTGGTGGGGTCCAGCTCGACCGCCCGGTCGAGCGCCCGCCGCGCCTCCTGCTCCTGCGAGATCACCGCCCGCCCGTACAGGTACCAGGCCAGCGAGTCCTCGCCGGCGGCCTCGGCGGCCTCCCGGTAGCGGGCCGTGAACGCATCCCCGTCCATCGATCCCCGGAGCGCGTCCTGGTGGCCCCGGTGCGCCATCGGCGACCTCGGGTGCTCGGCGATCAGCGCCGCGAACGCCGCCTCCGGATCGTCGGCCTCGGCGGCGTCGAGGATGAGGGGGAGCGCCACGGTCTCGGCGTCGGTGTTGGCGCCCGGCTCGGCGGAGAAGACCCCGCAGCCGCTCAGGGCGACCGCGATCGCTACCAGACGTAGGTGGCTTCGTCGTAGCACGCGACCCCGCCGCGCAGCTCGTCGCAGGAGCTGTTGGCCACGCACCGGACCCCGGCCCGCGACTGCTCCTTCTGCCAGTCGTCCTCGTAGTGGTCGAGGTACGCCTGGCAGCCCGACGTGCAGTCCTCGATGCCCCAGTCGGTCCGCTCCACGCCGCAGTCGTCGAGCAGGTGACGGCAGGCGTTGCGGCAGTCCGGCTCGCACCCGGACAGCAGCAGCAGGACGGCGGACAGCGCCGCGGCGCGGGCTACCAGCGGAAGTACGGACACTGGTGCTGGAGATCCTCGCAGGTGGCGTTGAACGCCTCCTCGCTGTAGTCCTGCTCGGCGACGCAGTTGATGAACGCGAGCGCGTCGCTCTGCCCCTCCATCCCGTAGCGGTTGCCGTCGTCCAGGTCGCTCCGCTCCTCGGTGGTCGTGTACAGCGCCGTCGAGCACTGGGTCACGCAGTCGCTGATCGCCTTGTCCTGGTCGGTCGTCGTGGGGTTGACGGGCGGCTGGTTGCAGCCGTCCGCGCCGTAGAACTGGCTGCAGGCCCCCTCGCAGGTGTAGGTCTCGCACCCCACGAGGAGCGTGGCCGCGGCGAAGAGGAGGACGAGGGGGAGCCGACGCATCGCGGGGGATGATACGTCCTAGGCGCGATCGCGCAAGGCGGCGCGGTACACGGCTTCGGTCTGGGCGGCGATCGTGGGCCACGCGAAGTGCTTCTCGATGAACGCCTTCCCCCGCGCCACCATCCGGCCCCGGCGGCCCTCGTCGCCGAGGAGCTCGTGGACCTTCCGCGCCAGCCCCGCGTGGTCCCCGTACCGGACCAGCACCCCGGCCCGGGCCTGGGCCACGAGCTGACCGCAGCCGCAGTCGTCGCTGACCACCGCGGGCGTCCCGCAGAGCAGCCCCTCGAAGGGGACGAGGCCGAAGATCTCGTCCGTCGAGGGGTAGACGAGGAGGTCCGCGTCGGCCAGCGCGGCGAGCCGCTCCGGCCCGGTCAGCAGCCCCGTGAAGAGCACCCGGTCCCCCAGCTCCAGCTCCGTCGCCTGCGCCTCCAGCGCCTCCCGGACCCCCATGTCGTTCCCCGCCACCACGAGGACCACGTCCTGGGGCAGCCGGGCCGCCGCGGCGAGGAGGTGGTCGACCCCCTTCCGGGGCGTCAGCTTCCCCAGGTACAGCACGATGGGCCGGTCCCGGAGGCCCCGCGCGGCCCGGAACGTCCCCCGCTCCGGCAGCTCCTCGAACTCCCCCAGCTCCAGCCCGTTGTAGACGAGGTGGACGTCCTCCGACGCCACCCCGGCGCGGGCGAACTGGTTGAGCTCGGCCCGGCTGACGGCGATCCAGCGGTCCACCGCGTCCATCACCGGCCGGCCGAACACCGCGTGCCAGACCTCCTTCGCCTTCTGCTTCCGCTCCAGCGGCAGGAGCGTCCCGTTCGGCGTCATCACGACGGGGAGATCGCGGCGCCGCGCCTCGGCCACGGCGGCGTTGTTGAGGAGGTGCCAGAAGCCGTGGAGGTGGACGACGTCCGCGTCCGCCAGCGCCTCGGCGACCGCCTTCTTGAGCCCGAGGGGGAGGAAGAGCTGCTGGTCGTAGGCGAGCCGGTTGGACGCGTTCCGGAGGCGGTGGACGGCGACCCCGTGGACGTCGTGCCGGCCCGCAGGCAGGCGCGACGTCCGGTCCCCCGCGTCGGTCGTCACCACCGTCACCCGGTGGTCCCGCTCCTGCAGCGCCCGGGCCAGCCCGTACGCCAGCCGGGGGATGCCGCCGTACGCCCACGCCGGGTAGAAGTAGGGCACGACGTGGACCACGTGGAGCGACACGGCGTCGCAGGATAGCCGCGGATTTGACACCGTGGGGCCGAGCGGCAACCTTGTCCTCGGACCCTACGGGTCCGCCCCGTCATGCCCGCCCCGACGCCCCAGCACGCCCCCCGGAAGGACGCCGCGCCGCGCCGCCTGCGCCTCGTCGGGGAGCGGACCGTCGTCCTCATCCCGTGCCTCGACGAGGCCCCCCGCATCGCCGGGCTCGTCCACCGCCTCCGCGAGCTGTACCCCGAGGCGGACGTCCTCGTGGTCGACGACGGCAGCTCCGACGGGACCGGGGACGTAGCCGAGGAGGCGGGCGCCGGCGTCCTCCGCCACCCCTACAACCTCGGCTACGGCGCGGCCCTGCAGACCGGCTACAAGTACGCGCTGGAGCAGGGCTACGAGCGGCTCGTCCAGATGGACGGCGACGGGCAGCACCCCCCCGAGGAGCTCGCCACGCTGCTGCGGGCGCTGGACGACCCGGAGACCAACCTCGTCGTCGGCTCCCGCTTCCTGGGCCGGGCGGACTACCGGATCCCGCCGCTGAGGCTGGTCGGCATCCGGCTCTTCGGGCGGCTGACGGGGTGGCTGGTGCGGACCCGCGTGACCGACCCCACCTCCGGCCTCCAGGCGATGGACCGCGACGTCCTCCGCTTCTACCAGCAGGACTTCTACCCCTGGGACTACCCCGACGCCGACATGCTCCTCCGCGTCCACTACGCCGGGTTCCGCTTCCGCGAGGTCCCCGTGACCATGCTCGGCGGCCCCCCGGGGAAGTCGATGCACCGCGGGATGAGGCCGCTGTACTACGTCTACAAGCTGCTGCTGTCGCTCGCCCTGACCGCCCTGTCCGGCCCGGAGGACGTCTGAAGGTCCTCCCGCTGGTCGCGTCGATCGCGCTGGCGCTGGCCGTCATCGAGCTCGTCCGGCGACGTCGCCTCCGCGAGGAGTTTTCCTGGCTGTGGGTCCTCGGCGCGGGCGGCGCGCTGATCCTGTCGGTCTGGGAGGGCGGCCGGACGGGGCTCGGGTCGCTGCTGGGGACGTCCCCCGAGTCCGCCGTCCTGACGCTCGCCCTGCTCTTCCTCGTCCTCGTCCTGCTCGACATCTCGACGAAGGTCAGCCGCCTCGCCAACCAGCAGAAGAACCTGGCCCAGGGGCTCGCCCGGCTGGAGAAGCGGCTCGGCGATCTCGAGGCCGAGACCGCCGCCGCGAACGCCGACGACGATGGCTGACGCGACCTTCCGGAAGCGCCTCCTGGCCGGGTCGCTCGTCGCCGTGGGGGCGCTCTTCCTGCCCTTCCTGGGGGTCCCCTGGGAGTACGACGACAAGGTCGAGATCGTCCTCAACCGCGTCCTCCGGCACCCCGGCGACGTCGGCGAGATGGTCGCCTACAACCCCTTCCGGGTGCTCCTCCTGTACACGTTCGCGGGGGACCTCTGGGCGTGGGGGATCGACCGGCCCGGGGGCTTCCGGTTCGTCAACGTCGTCATCCACGGCGTCAACGTCGCGCTGGTGTTGTCGCTGCTCGACCGGCTGGGGCGGGACGCCCGGGACCCGCGGCTGTTCGTGGCCGCGGGGACGATCCTCTTCGCCGTCCACCCCCTCGCGATCGAGTCGGTCACCTACGTGTCGGGGCGCTCCTCCAGCCTCGCGACGACGTTCGTGCTGGCCTCGGTCCGGGCCTACGTCGGCTACCTCGAGACGGTGCGGCGGTCCGAGGCGACGACGGCGTGGGAGGCGTCGTGGTGGCGGCGGGCGAACCTCGCCGTGGGGGGCGTCGTCGGCGCCGGGGTCGTCGCCGGGATCCCGGCCGCGGCGCTGGCGTCCGCGGGCGTCGTCGAGCCGGGGCGGGCGACGACGCTGGCGCTGGGCGGGGCGGGGGTCCTCCTCGTCGTCGCGGCGGCCGCGCTGGCCCCCCGGTGGCGGGCCCTGAAGGAGGCCGGGGCGAGCGCGGATCGGGCCGACGTCGTGCGCGCGGGACGTTTCTACACGGCCGCGTGGGTCGCGTTCGTGCTGGGCTGCCTGACGAAGGAGATCGCGGCGATGGTCCCCGCGGTCCTCTTCGTGCTCGAGGGGACCGTGGCGCAGCGGTCGTGGGCGGGCGCGGCGCGGGCGCTCCGGGGGCGGCTGTTCCCGTTCTTCGCCATCCCCGCGTTCCTCCTCGCCCTCCGGACGGCGGCCTACGGGTACGTCGCCTCGCCCACCTGGATCCGCCCCTGGGACGTCAACCTGCTGACCCAGATCGAGGCGGTCGGCCACTACGTCCGGCTCTGGGTGGTCCCCTACCCGCAGTCCATCTTCCACGACCTGCCCGAGGTCGCCGTCCCCGGCACGCCCCGGACGTGGGTCATCGCCGTCGCGCTCGTCGCCGCCACCGTCTGGGCGATCCGGCGCCGCGCCGACGCCCCCGCCGTCGCGTTCGGCGTCCTCACCATCGTCGTCACCCTCGCCCCGACGTCGTCGGTCTTCGCGCTGAAGGAGACGATGGTCGAGCACCGCACCTACCTCCCCAGCGTCGGCTACGCGTTCGTCGTCGCCTGGCTGTTCGGGACGGTGCTGCCGGACCGGCTCCCGACCCGCGCGACCGCCGCCGCCCTCGGGATCGTCGCCGGCGCCTACGCCGTCCTCCACGTCTCCTACGACCTGCTGTGGCGCTCCGAGGAGGGGCTGTGGACCCACGCCGTGACGGTCAACCCGGACGCCTCGGACGGGTGGCGGAACCTCGGCGACCTCTTCGCCGGCGAGGGGCGGCTGGACGAGGCGGCGATCGCGTACGGGGAGGCGATCCGGGCGCGCCCCGCCAACGTCGAGGCGCGCGGCTCGCTGGGCATGACGCAGGGCCGGCTGGGGGCGTGGGACGACGCCGAGGCGACGCTGCGGGAGACGATCCGCCGCTCCGAGTGCTACACGCCGGCGCTGAACAACCTGGCCCTGCTGCGGTCCAAGCGGGGGGACGAGGTCACCGCCATCGACCTGTACGACGCCAGCTTGCGGTGCAAAGCTGAGAACCCGATGGCACACCTCGGGCTCGGACACCTCTACTACGGCGGCGCCGAGCGCGACCGCGCCAAGGCGGCCGAGCACTACGGCCGGTACCTGGAGCTGGCCGATCCGCTGTCCCGCGACGTCCCCATCGTCAAGGAGCGCATCCTGGAGTTGACCTGGTGATGCGCGTGGACGTGGCGCTGGTGCGAGGCCCCGAGGCGCGGACGGCGATGCCCCTGCCGCCGCTGGGGATGCTGTACGTCGCCGCGGCGCTGGAGCGGGCGGGGCACCGCACAGCGGTCGTCGACGCCCCCGGCGAGGGGCTCGGGCAGGCGGAGTTCCTGGAGCGCGTCCGGATGCTCGGGGCGCCGGTGATCGGGCTGTCGGGGATGACGCCAATGCGCGACCGGATCGCGCGCGACGCCGCCCTGGTCCGCCCCCTGTGCGACAAGCTGATCCTCGGCGGCGTCCACGCGACCCGCTTCGGCGACCGCGTGTTCGACGAGATCCCCGAGCTGGACGCGCTGGTGTGCGGCGAAGGCGAGGCCCCCGCGGTCGCGCTGATGAACGGCGGCTGGGACGACCCGCCCCCCGGGGTCCGCCTCCGGACCGGCCGCGACCGCCCCTTCGTCCCCGCCCCCGTCCCCCAGGACCTCGACGCCCTCCCCCGCCCCGCCCGCCACCTCGTCCCCCACGCCCGCTACCGCTACGTCTTCCAGACCCGCCCCGGGTTCACGACGATGATCAGCAGCCGCGGCTGCCCCTTCCGCTGCACGTTCTGCGACAAGACGGTCAGCGGCAGCCCGTGGCGGGCCCGGAGCGCGGGCGACGTGGTGGACGAGATGGAGGCGCTGGTCCGGGACTTCGGCGTCGGCTCCGTCTGCCTCTTCGACGACAACTTCACCCTCCGCCGGAGCCGCGTCGTCGACATCTGCGAGGACCTGATCCGGCGCGACGTGGGGCTGCACTGGAAGTGCGAGGCGCGGGTCGACGGCGTCACCCCCGAGCTCGCGAAGCTGATGGCCCGGGCGGGCTGCAAGACGGTCGCCTTCGGGGTCGAGTCGGGCAACCAGGAGAGCCTCGACGTCCTCAAGAAGGACCAGACCGTGGAGCGGGCCGCGGACGCGATCGCCGCCTGCCGGGACGCCGGGATCGAGACGGTCGCCTACGTCCTCGTCGGCATCCCCGGCGAGACCCCCGAGACCAGCCTCGAGACCCTCCGCTTCGCCCGCCGCGCCGGCGTGGACTTCATCCAGTTCTCGACGCTGTCCCCGTTCCCCGGGACCGAGCTGTACGACGAGGCGAAGGCCCGCGGCTGGTACCGGCGGACCCGGGTGACCAACCCGGTCGACGCGGAGGAGCGCCGCGCCACGCTGATGCCCCCAGGGTGGACCGAGGACGACCTCGCGCGGACGCTCCGGAAGCTCTACGGCGGCTTCTACCTGCGCCCCCGCTACCTCGCCCGGCAGGCCGTCCGGGCGCACCAGACGGGGATGCTCGTCCCCCGGGCGCGGCTCGGGCTGGAGGTCGCGAGGTGGTACCTGGGGAGCCGCCAGGTGGCCTGACCGGCCCGCTCAGTCGGCGACGACGAGGCTCCCCTTCGGCCCGATCCGGTACTTCTCCCCGAGCTCGCCGAGGTCGTCCTTCCGGTCGGTGACCTTCCACCCCCGGGCGTGCAGCGCCTCGAGGATGGCGTCGTGGACGCGGCGGCTGTCCTCCTCGGGGTCGGCGAAGCGGTCGAGGAGGACGTCGCGGGCGGAGTCGTCGCCGACCTGGCCGAGGAGCCGGACCGACTCGTAGCGGACGTCCGCGTCGAAGTCGGCGACGCTCGGGATCAGCGCCGCCGTCAGCCGTTCGTCCTCGGGGTAGTCGGCGAGCAGGCCGATGACCCGGAGCTTCTTCTGGGGCTTGAACGCGGCCAGCCGCGCCTGCTCCGCGCTCAGGACGCGGAGCAGCTCGGTCACCACCACCTCGTCGGCGACCACGCGCATCAGCGCGAACATCGGCAGCGTGATGTTGATCGACCGGTCGTTGTGCTCCTGCACGAACGGGAGGATCGCGCCCCCCTTGGCCGCCAGGAGGTCGACGACGTACTCCTTCTCGGCGACGTCCTCGCGCTTCTTGTCCGAGACCATGTCGAAGCGCCGGAAGAGCGCCGCCGTCGCTTGCGGCGTGTCCAGCTGGGCGAGCGCCTCGATGACGAACATCCGGTCTTCGTGCTGGTAGTTCCGCGAGACGAGCTTGCCGACCATCTTGTCGAACTGCCGCTGCTCGCGAGCGGCGGCCGAGAAGCCGCCGAACAGGTCCTTCAGTCCCATGGGGTGTCTCCGCGTGCCCGGTCGGCCGGCGCCGGGGCGCCGGTATTGTGACCATCCGGGACCACTTGGCAAGCCTCAGGAGCGTTGCTGTGCGCGACGCCCCTGTGATAGACAAGCGACCGGCCGGACCCATGAACGGTCTACCCACGCGCGGGCGCTCGCGCGAAGGAGCAGCGATTTCGATGAGCGGAGCCGCCCCCCCCCGTCGCCTTCGGACCGCCGGCCTCGCCGCCGCGCTCGTGCTCGTGGCGACGTCGTTCGTGCAGTGCGTCGTCTCGCCGGTCACGCCGACCCAGCCCGGCGACCCCGTCGCCGTCATCACGGTCCTCGCGGAGCTCCCCGAGATCCAGCTCGGGGAGGCGATCGACCTGTCCGGCGAGGACTCCCGGCTGGGCGACGACACCGACGGCCTCGGCCTCGAGCTGTCCTACTTCTGGGCCATCGACAGCCAGCCCGCCGGGTCGCTCCTGATCGACGAGAGCCTCCAGGCGCCGGACGCGCCGCTGGGTGACGACGACGACAGCGCCGGCGACGACGACGACGACGACGACGACGGGGCCCCCGAAGGGGCCGGCGACAGCACCTCGGTCGTCCGCCTCATCCCCGACGTCCAGGGGCTCTACGGCATCACCCTGCAGGTCAGCGACGGCGAGCGGGTCAGCGACTTCGCCCACGTCGTCATCAGCGTCGGCGGCCGGAACACCTGCCCCGACGCGGACGCGGGCGCCGACCTCGTCGCCCAGACGGGCGTCCCCGTGACGCTGGACGGCTCCGCCTCGTCCGATCCCGACATCGACGACGAGGAAGGCGACGACGACGACGACGGAGAGGGCCAGTCGCTGGTCTACCTGTGGCACCTGAGCCTGACGCCCTCGGACTCGCTGCTCGACGACGGCGACATCTTCTACCAGGGCACCGCGAGCCCGGTGATCATCCCCGACGTCCCCGGGACGTACATCCTCCAGCTGCGGGTCGACGACGGGCTCTGCACGTCGCTGCCGGACTACGTGACGGTCCAGGCGAGCAACGGCAACCAGGCGCCGATCGCGGACGCCGGGCAGTCCCAGATCCTGACCCCCTGCGCCCCCACCGAGGTGAACCTCGACGGGTCGGCGTCCTTCGATCCCGAGGGCTCCAGCGTCGAGTTCGAGTGGCACTTCACGTCGGTCCCCAACGGGTCCGGCGTCAGCGACGCGTTCCTCGACGGGCAGTACACGGTGGCCCCGGCGTTCAACTGGGACGTCCCCGGCATCTACACCCTGGAGCTCCGCGTCAGCGACGGGCAGGTCCAGTCCGAGCCCGACTACGTGGCCGTCCAGGCGGTGCCGTCGCTCCCCAACGGGGCGCCGGAGGCGTTCGCCGGCGACGACGTGCTCATCGAGGCGTCGGCGGCGTGCAGCAGCGACCCCTACGGCGGCGGCAGCTGCAACCCCTGCGGCACCCGGAGCGTGGTGCTCGACGCCACCGGCAGCTACGACCCGGACGGGGACCCGCTGAACTTCCAGTGGGACCTCCAGAGCGGCGAGGCGGACATCCTCGGCGTCGAGTCGAACACGCTGGAGGTCGACCTCCCGTCGCTCCCGGTGAGCTACGGCGGGACCTCGACGGCGGTCGTCACGATGGCGCTGACGGTGTTCGACTGCCGGGCGGCGGACGACGACACGGTGACCATCACCTACACCTGCTACGGCTACTAGGCGGAGCGCGACGATGAAGACCTCTGGACGCACCCTGCTCGCCGCCGCCGCGCTCCTCGCGCTCGCCCCCCTCATCACCCACTGCCCGGCGCCGGTGGGGCCACTCCAGAACGTCGTCACGGCGCTCAACAACACGGCCCCCGTGGCCCGCGCCGGCGACGGCGGCGAGGCGGCCATCGGCGCTCCCCTGACGCTCGACGGGACGGCGTCGTACGACCCCGACGGGGACGAGATCATCTACATCTGGTCGGTGGACACGGCCCCCGAGGCGAGCGAGATCGGGGCCAACCCGTTCAGCGCCAACGAGGACCGGAACGCCGGCGTGGTGACGGTCAACCTCGACGTCGAGGGCGTCTACATCTTCGCCCTCGTGGTCGAGGACCCCAGCGGCGCGCAGTCGGACACGGACCACGTCATCTACGAGGCGAACTCGGCGCTCGAGCCGCCGGTGGCCGACGCCGGCCCGAACGTGACCGGACTGGAGGGGGACGAGGCCTGCCTCGACGGCAGCAACTCCCACGACCCCGGCGGCGCCGAGCTGACGTTCGACTGGTCGATCGTGAGCGCCCCGGAGGCGTCCGGACTGACCACGGCGGACCTCGTCGCGACCGACGCCGAGGCCTGCTTCGAGCCCGACGCGCCGGGCACGTACGCGATCGCGCTGGTGGTGGACAACGGGCTCCAGGAGTCCGAGCCGGACTTCGCGTTCGTGGCGGCGGGGTCGACGAACCAGGGGCCGACGGCGGTGGCCGACGTGGTCAGCGCGGCGTCGTGCGACTACATCATCCTGTCGGGCGCCGGCTCCACGGACCCCGAGGACGACGAGCTCTTCTTCAACTGGGACCTCCTCGTCGTTCCCCCCGGCAGCACGACCCCGCTGGGGCAGGAGGCGTTCGACGATCCGCAGGCGGAGGAGGCCCGCTTCTACGCCGACGTCGAGGGCGAGTACACGGTCCAGCTCGTCGTCAACGACGGCGAGGGCTACAGCACGCCGGTGTTCCTCGAGGTGGACGTGGACATCACGACGGCGAACGAGCCGCCGGTGGTGGCGACCTCGCCGGACGCGTACTACTCGTCGCCGTCGCCGACCTGCACGACGGACGCGTACGGCAACTGCACCTCGTGCCCGAACTGCGGCGCGGTGACGGTCCCGATGGACGCCCTCGGCACGACCGACCCCGACGGCGACAACGTCCACATCACGTGGGAGATCCTCCAGGGTCCTGACAACACGGGTCTGTCGACGGACGAGGGGTGGGAGAACGAGCTCACCCTCCCGGGCCCGCCGGGGAGCTGCACGTCGTCGGTGGCCACGCACCAGGTCCAGGTCCAGGTGACCGCCACGGACTGCGTGGGCGACACCGCGACCGGCCTCATCACGGTCGTCTACGACTGCGGCGGCTGACCCGCGGTACGCTCCCCGCGTGGGGAGGCTGCTCCTTCTTCTTCCGCTGCTGACGGGGCTGACGGGCTGCGTCGACGGTGAGGTCCGCGAGCTGGCGCCGCGGGACGTGCGGCTGGGGATCGCCGCGACCGCCCCGACCACGACGCTCGAGCTCCCGCCGGCCCCGACGTCCCCGGCCGGGGCCCTGCAGGGAGAGCCGTCGGACGATCCCGCGCGGCTCGACGTCGCCGGGACGTGGGACACGCTGCTGGTGCGGCGGGTCCCCGACGAAGGGACCCTGGCGTGGTCTCCCGCCCTCCCCCCGGACGCGACGGTCACGCGCGACGGCGACCTCGTCCGCGTGCACGCGCCGTCGGCCGTGGGCCGGACCTTCACCCTGACGGTGGGGCGGCCGGACGGCACCTCCCTCCCGCCGGCCGCCGGGACGCTCGGCGGCCTCCCCGGGCGGGGCGACTTCCCCGCCTGGCCGGCCGCGGACGCTTGCGGCGATCGCGTGTTCCCCGCCCAGCTCGCCGACGGCCACGTGGGGTGCCGCGGCGAGGGCGCGCTGGACACGTGGCGGACCCCGTCGGGGCGATCGGCCGCGGTCCGGCTGACGCGCGAGGGGGCCCGGCCGGGCACGGTGACCCCGGCGACCACGGGGGCCGCGCTCAGCGGGGGGCCGGCGACCGGCCTGGTGTCGACGCGCGCCGCGGCGTCAGACGGGCCCGATCTCGGGGGGCTCGTCCCCGGCGGCGGCCCCCCCGCGCGGCGGCTCGCGAACGCCTCCCGGCTCGGCGCGTGGCGCCCGTTCGAGGTGGCGGCGGGGCGGTTCATCGGCGACCGCCCGCTGCGGGGCCGTCCCGCGTCCGACGGCGTCCGCGTGGCGCTCCCCCGGGCCGATCGGGTGGAGGTCGGCGACTGGACCGGCGGCGCCCGCGTCCAGGTCCCCGCGCGGCCGTCCGACGTCGAGCAGCCGGTGGCCGTCCGCGGTCGCTGGCTGGCGATCGTGGAGGGCCCGATCGGCGACGAGACCCTCCGCCTCCACGACCTCGAGCGACGCCACCCCCACGCCGCCCCCGTGGGCGTCCGGCGGCCCCGGGATCCGGTGTTCGCGGGCCCCTGGCTGGGCTGGCTGAACGCCACCGCGCTGCGCGTCCTCTCGACCGACGGGGGGCGCTCCTGGACGAGCGACGTCGCCGCCGCCGCGGGCGCCCCGGCGGCCTTCGACGACTGGATGCTGGTGGCCCGCCGCGGCGGCGGTGTCCACGCGGTGCACCTCCCCACGGGGCTCCACGCCGCCATCGAGACGGGCGCCGCGCTGACGGAGCTCCGGGGGAGCGGCGCGGGCCGGTTCACGACGCGCCAGCAGCCGTCCCCCGGCGACGCGCGGCTGGTCACCTGGGACGCCGCCGTGCGCGTGTTCGAGGAGGACGGCGGCGCGTCGTGGGGGGCACCGCTGCAGCGGGTCGCGGGCGGCCACGGGGGGAGCGGTGGGGTGGTCCCCGCCGGCGGCGCCCGGACCATCGCGTTCGACCCCGGCCCCGGCGGGGGCACCGTCCAGACGTGGCGGTCCGCCGGGGCGACGTCCTGCGTCGTCGGCCTCGACGGGGGCCCGACGCCGCCCCCGGCGGGCGAGGGCTGGCAGGATCTCGCCGTCCTGCCCCCGCGCCCCGAAGCCCGCCCCGCCGACCGCGTCGTGACCGTGATCTTCGCCGCCGCCGCGGGCGTGTGCGTGGCCGACGCGGTCCGGTTCGTGCCCCACGGAGGCCCGCGATGAGCCGCCGCCGCGGCGCCGCCATCGTCTTCTGCCTCGCGTGGTTCTTCGCCATCGCGTTCTTCGCCGCCCGCGACGCCCGCCCGCTGTGGCTGATGGGGGGGTGGCTGACGACCACCGGCCCCGGCGTCCTCGCCGCCGGCGCCGTGCTCCTGTCGGCGTGGGGCTGGGGCCGCCCCATCCGGCGGGCGCTGCTGCCGACGGTCGCCGCGGAGGACCGGATCGCGCGCTGGATCATCGACACCGTCCTCGGCCTCGTCGTCCTCCAGACGGCCGCCGTCGTCCTCGGGAGCTTCGGCTGGATGGGGCCCGGCGCGGGCCGCGCGATCGTGGCCAGCGGCCTCGTCCCCCTGGTCGTCGTCCCCCGCGAGCGCCCCCCCGCCATCGAGGACCGGGGCCGCCCGTTCTCGGGCTGGTGGATCGCCGCCGCCGCGCTCGTCGCGCCCGGCGTGATCGCGATCGGCGGCCCCCTCATCGCGGCGGACGAGGGCCAGTACCACCGCCGCTTCGTCGAGCACCTGCTGACCACCGGCGCCTTCCCCGGGGACGCCGACGACGCGCTGAGCGGGTTCGCCCAGGGGATGCACGCGCTGGGGGCGCTGGCGGCGAGCTTCGCCGGCGTCGACGCCCTCCGCCCCCTCGCCTTCGGGATGGGGCTGGGCGGCCTCGTCCTCGGCGAGCGGCTGGCGCAGCGCCTCTTCGGGCGGCTCGCGGGCGGCCCCTACCTGCTCATCGCGTGCGGCGCGGCGACGGCGCTCCGGGTGGCGCCGACGTTCAACACCGACCTGACGCTGGCCCCGTTCGTGGGCGTCGGCGCGTGGCTGGCGCTGGACTGGGCGCGGGCCCCCGACCGGCCCGGCGGCCACCCCTGGGCCCTGGCGCTGGTCGGCGGCGCGGCGCTCTCGATCAAGTACACGGCGCCGGTCTACCTGGGGCCGTTGTACGCGATCGTGCTCGTCGCGCTCCTCCGCGGCGACCGCGCGGGGCCTGGGCGGGCGCTCGGCGCGTGGGTCGCGGCGGCGCTGCTCCCGGCGGTGTTCGCGCTGCCCTGGCTGGTCAAGAACCACCTCGTCGCGGGCCACCCGCTGTGGCCGATCCTGGGGATCGACGCGCCGGCGGGGCTGGAGGCGGCGTTCACGTTCAACATGACCGCCAACTACGGCCCCGGGGGCGGCCTGGAGGCGGCGCTCCGGGCGCCCTGGGACCTGTTCGGGATCGGCCGCGAGTTCGACCGACGCCTCTACCTCGGCCGCCTCAACCCGTGGCCGCTGGTGGCGCTCCCGGGGCTGCTCCTGGCGCTGCGGTTCCGGCCCGAGGCGCGGGCGACGGCGATCGCGGCGCTGGTCGGGCTCCTGATCTGGGCGGGACCCCTCCGCCGGGTCGTCTACCTGCTGCCGCTGTGGCCGATCCTGGCGGCGCTGACGGCGGGCGGGATCGTCGAGATGATGCGGCTGATCCCCCAGCCCACGCTCCACCACGCGGGGATCGCCGGCTCGGTGCTCCTGGGCGCGGTGGCGGCGGCCGAGGTGGCGGCGCCGTGGAGCGATCACGCCGCCCTGGCGCCCGTCGCCTGCGGCGAGATCGACCGCGAGGCGGCGGCGGAGGAGGTCCTCCCCGACGCCCGGATCCTCCGCTGGCTCCGCGAGAACGGGGCCGGCGACGAGGCGATCGCGATGCTCTGGGGGTGGCACGCGTGGGACCTCCGGGGCCGCGTGATCTGGATCGGCGCGGAGGACTTCACCCCGCTGCGGCGGACGCTGGTGGAGGCCGGGGACGCGGACGCGGCGGCGGCGCTGCTCCGGGATCGCGGGGTCCGCTGGATCGTCCACCGCCGCTACCGCTTCGTCCGCGCGGCCTACCCGACGGTGTCGGACGAGGCCTTCGAGCGGGCGTTCGAGCGGCCCGTCCAGATCGGCGACGAGCTGGTCGACAGCCACGCCACGCGGCGCTTCGTCCACGGCAACCTGGCGGTCTTCGAGCTGGACGAAGTTGAAGATCCGACACCGGATTGACCCTCATGGATCCGTTCGTATACTCCGAGCCCCCGCCTGCGAGAGTGGCGGAATTGGTAGACGCGCTGGGTTCAGGGTCCAGTGGCCGTAAGGCTGTGGGAGTTCGAGTCTCCCCTCTCGCACCATGACGAAGGGCCGTCCCGATGGGGGCGGCCCTTCGACGTTCTAGACTCCCCCGGCATGCGCGCCGCGCTCCCCTCCCTGCTGCTCCTCGCCGCCTGCGCCGCGCCCGTCCCGCAGACGACCGCGCCGCGCGAGCCGCTGATCCACGTCGACGTCCCCGCGAAGGTGGCCGAGGGGACGGCGTCGGGGTCGTTCAAGGCAGACTGGAGCTTCGACCTCGTCGCTTCCGAGGAGTGGTCCGCGCACGTCCACGTCATCCCCCAGGGGCAGCTCGTCCCCCCCCACCGGCACCCCGAGAACGACGAGCTCGTCTTCGTGGCGGCCGGCACGGGCGAGTGGCAGAGCTGGACCTCGGACGGCCCCGTCGGCGGCGACCGCGGCCCCGGCGCCGCCCTCGTCGCCCCCGCCGGCGTCGTCCACAGCATCCGCAACCGCCGCCCCGAACCCCTCGCCACGGTCGTCGTGCAGCGCCCCGAGTTCGGCCAGAACTGGTACCTCCTCCCGGACGAGGTGACGGGGGACGCGGTCGCCACCGACGTCGGCGCACAGCCACCCCCGGGCTTCGACGGCTGGACGATCGCGTGGACCGACGCCGTCGACGTCCCCGCCGCGAACGCCGACACCCTCCTCCTCGTCGCCGAGGGCCGCGGCGGCCTCCAGTTCGAGGACAAGACCCTGTCGGTCACCGCCGGCACGTTCGTGAAGGTGCCGCCGAACCTCGAGGTGGGCGGGCTGAGCGCCCAGGGGCTCCGCGTCCTGCGAATCACCATCCCGAGGTGACGTCGCAACACGACTTGTCAACAAGTTGTCAACCGAAACACCAGGGGCCGGTACAGGAGTGACAACAAGGGCCGGGCAAGGTCCTCTCATGCGTCGCTCCCACCTCGCCCTCCTCCCCGCCTTCGTCCTCCTCCTCGGGAACTCCGACTGCGAGGACGCGTCCAGCGACCCGGCGCCGCCGGCCGACGACTCGCCGTGGGGAGACGTGCTCCCCGCCGACGACCCGACCGGCCTCGGCGAGGGCTCCGTCTGCCTCGCCGTCCGCGGCAACGGCCCCCGGGCGACGGCCCACTTCGGCTCCATCGCGCGGCTGTACGAGCACTACGGGCTCTTCGATGGCGTCGCGGGCGGCAGCTCCGGCTCCGTGACGACCTTCTTCGTCACCGCCGCCCAGGACAACCCCCTCCTCGGCGACGGCCCCGACGCGCAGTACCGGGCCGCGTTCCTGTTCAAGTCGCTCCACGGCTTCCTCGAGGTCCTCGCCCAGTCCGACGAGGCGTCCGCCGGCCAGACGCTGGCCGCCGTCGGCAAGCGGATTCAGGAGGAGGGCATCGAGTCGATGCTGGAGAGCGACCCCAGCGGCGCCGTCGTCGCGCTCCGCTCCATCCTCGAGTCCGAGGACCTGCGCGACCTCATCAACCCCGAGGCCATCGACCTCCTCCAGACCAGCCCCAACCCCGTCGCTCACGCGCGCGACATGATCGAGATCGCCAAGGCCGGCGTCGCCTTCGACGTCGAGGACCCGCGCATCTTCGTGACCCCCGGGCTGGTCGACTTCGACAGCTTCGTGGACCGCCTCGGCAACGTCGCCGGGTACCTGGCCGGGGACGCGCCCCTGCACGCCGGGGCCATGGGCGACCTGCTGGACGACTGCGCGGGCCCCTCGGTGGGGCTCGCGTGGCCGGCCATCGAGGCCCTCCCCGCCGGCGACAGCACCTGCGGGCAGCGCTTCGACGACCTCGTCAAGGACTACCTCGAGGCCCTCGACGGCACCGCGTCGTCCAACCCCCGCCTCGCCGAGCGGATCGGCGACCGGATGCCCGCCATGGCGATCACCGCCGTCCTCCAGGACACCGCCAGCGACCAGTGGCGGACCGCCCGCGCGGCCTACCTGGCCCTCGAGCCGTGGACGCTGGAGCCGGTCTTCACGGACGTCGGCGTCGGCTACTGGGGCGCGCCCGAGCACCTGTCCCGGCTGACCTCCAACCCCCGCGGCTACACCGACCTGCGGACGCAGAAGACGACCTCCCTGGGGACGTCCACGTGGCGCGAGATCCTGACCGCGTCCCCCGCCGAGCCGGGCCTCGCCCGCGGCGTAGAGCTGGCCGACGGCCGCGTCTCCATCGGCGGCTGGCCGGACCCCGTCCCCGCGCAGGCGCTCAAGAACATCGGCTGCGACGACGTCGTGCTCCTCACCCGCGAGGGGAAGGCGTCCTCCTTCATCACCGCGGTCGCCGACCTCGTCGGCCAGACCGAGGCCGACGCGTCCGCCCTGTGGGACCTCGACAACCCCGAGTCGTCCTTCGTCGGCGCCCTCGAGGAGTCGGACGCGGTGTGGTGCACGAACTGGGACGCCCCCGAGACGCTCGATCTCGTCGGCATGTTCGCCAGCGGCTACGACGCCCCGATGGAGACGGTGGACGAGACCTTCACCGCCTCCCCGAACCCGTACGCCAACATCTCCGACGACCTCGGCGTCGAGGGCTGCAGCCTCGGCGCCGACGAGGCCGTCGAGGAGCCCGAGGAGCCGGTCACCGACCCCGCCCCGGCGTGCGACTCCGCCCCCGCCATCCGGTGCGGCCAGTCCGTCACCGGCGACACGGCGACGGGCACGAACGAGCTCGGCAGCTACCCCGTCAACGTCGGCGACTACAGCGCCCCCGAGGCGGCCTTCTCCTTCGTCCCCGAGGCGTCCGGCGAGGTCACCTTCCGGCTGATCGACCCGGTCCCCACGGAGGTCGACCACGACGTGTTCGTGCTCGACGTCACGGGGGGCAGCTGCGTGGCCGACGCGGCCGTCGCGTGGGGCTTCCACAGCGTCACCTTCGAGGCGACCGCGGGCCGCGAGTACGCGCTGATCGTGGACGGCTACCACGCCGACGCGGGCGCGTTCACGGCCGCCGTCGAGTGCGACTGACGACGGAGGGAGCCCCCTAGGAGCCTGGAGCGCGTAGACGAGTGCCAGTCCGCTGGTGACCTCGACGGCCG
>CAYFOA010000021.1:0-11730 GCA_964344575.1 uncultured Rickettsiales bacterium
ATGTCGGCGAGTTGGGTGCCCCCCAGGGTCACCGAAGTGGCGCACATCGGCGATGTCGGCGAGTTGGGTGCCCCCCAGGGTCACCGAAGTGGCGCACATCGGCGATGTCGGCGAGTTGGGTGCCCTCCAGGGTCACTGAAGTGGCGCACATCGGCGATGTGGGCGAGTTGGGTGCCCTCCGGGGTCACCGAAGTGGCGGACATCGTCGATGTTGGCGGGTTGTGTGACGGCGGGCGTGACCGAAGTGGCGGACATCGTCGATGTGGGCGAGTTGGGTGCCGTGCGGCGTAACCGAAGTGGGGCATATCGCCGATGTGGGCGAGTGGCGCGCCGGAGGTCGCGTACCGCAAAAGCCGGCACGTCCGCAGGTTGGGCGCCGGGACGACGCCACCACGAGCACGAGCACGAGCACGAGAACGAGCGCGAGAACGACTCCCGCTCCCGACTCGCCGATCTTTGTGTCGTGCGCGCGCACGTGAGGTGTTACTGTTCCTGAACACGTACGGCCTTCTCCGTCGATAGGAGCCCCGCACGGTGCCAACCGGCCTTGCCACAGCGGAGCAGCAACGCTCCCGAGCTGAACTCGAAGACATCCAGCTGCAGGAGCAGCAGGAGGTCCTGCAGCGTCGTGCCGACTTCCGCGCCCCCGACGAGGGGATGGACGGCACCACCAAGGCCGCCCCCATGGACAGCCCCAAGGCGCCGCACCGGCCGAGTCCGGCGAAGGGTGCCGTGCAGCTCAAGGAGGCGGCAGGCGCGGTCGGGACCGTGGCGAACCACAGCGCCGGGGTGGTGCTCCAGTTCGACGACGCCGCCGGCGGGGCCGGCGGTGAGGCGGCCCCCGCGAAGCCGCCCCCGGGGCCCACCAAGTCCAAGGGGCTGGGGACCAAGGGCGCGACCACCGACGGCGGCATGGACGCCACCCCGCCGCCCGAGCCGCCCCCCGTCGAGCCGTCCGCCAAGACCAAGGCGCCGGTCGTCGAGAAGGGCGGCAAGACCGACACCGGCTCCGGCGCGGGCAAGGCCGCCGAGCCCATCGTCGGCAAGACCGACGGCAAGACCGCCGGCGCCGACACCGCCGCGGCGAAGATCGGGAGCGCCGTCTTCAAGCAGAAGCCCACGGCGTTCATCGACCAGTACAAGACGCTGGGCACGAAGATCACCGGCGCCAAGCAGAAGGACGAGGCCAAGGCCTTCTCCAAGATGCCGACCGTCAAGGCCGTCATGCCCGGCGACGCCCAGGCCGGGGCCGACGGCAAGCTCAACCTCCCCAACCCCGACACCGAGGTCGGGGACGGCGTCGAGGGCACCGACCACGTCACCGACAAGACGAAGTACAAGGCCGCCACCAAGGAGACCCAGAAGGTCGGCGGTGGGGACGCGTCCCGCAGCTCCGAGCTGGCGGACTTCGCCGACCTGCTGAGCAGCTTCTTCTCGTCGATGACGAGCGACATCGACACCGAGGCGGACCACGTCGACACCGACCCCGGTCCGGCGCCGCCGATCATCCTCGAGGGGACGTCCGACCCCGACCGCGCCGTCCGCCAAGACGACGAGGCGGACCAGAAGATCGAGGCCGCCAACGAGCAGTACGCCAAGGCGATCGACGACGGCAAGGGGCCGCAGGACGTCCACCGCGTCGAGCTGGAGGAGGCGTTCGAGCCGCAGGCGCTGCCCGACGTCGCCATCGCG
This sequence comes from uncultured Rickettsiales bacterium, assembly GCA_964344575.1. GTDB lineage: Bacteria > Myxococcota_A > UBA796 > UBA9615 > UBA9615 > JAAESI01. The sequence goes on from CAYFOA010000021.1 coordinate 1,693, forward strand.
GACGAGCAGATCTCCGAGGCGATGGCCGAGTACGAGGCCAAGCAGATCACCGCCGCCGAGCGGGCCGGCGCCGACGACTACATGCACGAGGACGTCCAGGCCAAGCTGGACACCGCCGACGCCGACCTCCAGGCCACGCTGGACCAGCAGGAGGAAGAGCGCGCCAAGGCGATCGCCGACCAGCAGGTCGAGGTCGAGCGCGTCAACGAGCAGGCCCGGGCGGACCAGGAGAAGCTGGTCGCCGACGCGAAGTCCGACATCGCCGCCGAGCAGGACAAGACCCGCAAGAAGCAGGCGAAGGAGGTCGAGAAGGCGCGCAAGCAGGGCGACAAGGAGCGCCGCGCCGCCGAGGACAAGGTCGCGGTCCGTCAGAAGGAAGACGACGCCAAGATCAAGCGCGAGTACGACAAGGCCGAGAAGGACGCGGAGAAGGAGAAGGACACCGCCGAGGCCAAGGCCGACGCCGAGAAGAAGAAGGCCGAGGAGGCCGAAGAGGACAAGGGCTGGTGGGACTCCATCAAGTCCGCCGTCAGCTCGGTCGTCGACGCCTGCTGCAGCCTCATCGGCGACATCTTCGACGCCCTCGGCTCGCTCGTCGCGGGGATCTTCGACGCGGTCAAGTCGCTCGCCAACGGCATCATCGACGCCGCCTGCGCCTTCGCGAAGGGCGTCCTCGACGTGCTCGCGACCGCGCTCAAGGGCCTCATCACGGGCCTGATCGGGACGTTCCTGCCGGGCCTCGCCGAGGAGCTCAACAGCTACATCGACAAGGGCCTCGACGCGGTCAAGTCGGGCATCGACGCGGTCGGCGACCTGGCCAAGAAGGGCGTCGCGGCGGCCTGCGACGCGGCCAACGCGGTCATCCAGAAGGGGCTGCAGGTCGCCAAGACGGGCATCCAGACGGCCATCCGGGTGGCCGGCTGCATCGCCACGGGCGACTTCGAAGGCGCCTTCATGGCGGTCTTCTACGCGGCGTGCGACATCGCGGGGCTGAGCAAGGCCGACGCCAAGGCGCTGTTCCGCGACGGCACCGACCTGATCAAGGACATCATCGACCACCCGATCGACTTCATCAAGAACCTGATGAAGGCCGGCATCGGCGGGTTCAAGAAGTTCGCCAGCGGCTTCGTCGGCTTCCTCAAGGAGGGCATCCAGGAGTGGATCCTGGGGCCGCTCTCGGGCGAAGGCTTCAAGCTCCCCAACGCCTTCAACGCGCTCGGCATCTTCAAGATGATCAGCACGCTGGTGGGCGCCACGCTGCCGTTCATCAAGAAGGTCATCGTCAAGATGGTCGGCCCCGCGGCCGAGATGGTCTTCGACAAGGTGATGGACTACGTCGACGCCTTCATGGAGGGCGGCATCGGCGGCATCTGGGAGCAGATCAAGACCGACGTCGGCGACCTCTGGTCGATGCTGATGGGGTTCGTCACGGACTTCCTCAAGACCAAGGCGATCCAGGTCGCGATGGAGAAGCTCGGCAGCCTCCTCGCCGGCCCGATCGGCGCGCTGTGGCAGGTGCTCTCGACCGCGTGGAGCATCTTCCAGACCGTCAAGGACAAGTTCGACAAGCTCAAGGGCATCGTCACCGGCATCTTCGGGTCGATCGCGGCGATCGCCCGGGGCGCCGTCGGCGGGGCGATCAACACGATCGTCGGCGTCCTCGTCAAGGGGCTGGGGGTCGCCATCGACCTCCTCGCGAAGATCGCGCGCCTCGGCGGAATCCCGAAGAAGATCAAGAAGTTCCTCTCGAACCTCCGGACCAAGGTCCAGGGCGCCATCGAGAAGCTCATCAAGAAGATCGTCGGCAAGGTCAAGGGGTTGTTCAAGGGCGGCAAGGGCCGCGACAACAAGGGCAAGGACAAGGGCAAGGACGGCCCGAAGCTGCCGCAGCCGACCACGTTCACCACGAAGGACGGCCACAAGCACAAGGTCTGGGTCGAGAACAAGGGCGGGAAGCTCAACACCCGCGTCGCGTCCACGCCCAAGGACATGGACCAGCAGCTCACGGACTGGAAGAAGGACTCCGAGGACATCCCCAAGGAGTCCAAGGGGAAGGTCGACTCCGCCGTGAGTGCCGTGAGCGCGGCCGACAACGTCATCGACGGCAAGCCGATCGACAAGGTCAAGACGGCGCAGGTCGAGGCGGGTCAGAAGAAGCTCGCGAGCGCGGCGAAGAAGGCGTTCGACGAGGTCAGCGCGGCGAGCAACACCGAGCACCTGCCGGGCGGCGACTACCCGAAGAACTACGCCGAGTACGTCAAGTGGCTCGAGACGAACAAGCAGTTCGGCGGCGAGCTCAAGGAGATCGAGGCGAAGGCGAAGAAGTTCGGGGCCGAGGGCGGCGACGTCAAGCGGGCCACGCAGACGCTCGAGATCGACTACGAGAAGCTCGAGAAGGACAAGGCCGAGTACCTGTCGCTGCGTGACAAGCTCGACGCCGAGAGCGAGAAGCGGAAGAAGAAGCTCGCCGCCACGACGCGCGCCACCGAGGCGGCGTCGGCCAACGAAGGCGACACGATGCCGCAGCTGCTGGAGAAGGCGAAGACGCTCGCCAAGCAGATCCGCGAGACCGGCGGCAAGGACAAGGAGCTCAAGGCGAAGATGGAGGGGGTCATGCAGGCCTGCATGCTCCTGAGCGCCCAGATCGACCCCGAGGGCACGGACAAGGGGCGGAAGCTCTACGAGAAGATCGACAAGGGCGGCCACAGCTCGCTGATCACGGCCGCCTCGGGCGCGGGCGTGAGCAAGGCCGACCAGAGCAAGCTCGCCGTCAACTACCGGAACTGGCTGCGGACCTACTTCCGCAACGAGGTGATGACGGACAGCAACGCGTCGAACGTCTTGTTCCTGCGCGACTTCGTCAAGACCGGCCAGTACAGCGGCCTGACCTGGGAGCAGGTCGTCGCGAAGGTCATCCGGGACCTCAAGAACCCGTCGAAGACGTCCAAGGACCAGATGCTCCGGGACGACTTCACCCTGGAGACGGCGACTCCGGAGGAGCTCGACAAGATCTACGGCGGCGTCATCGGCAGCAGCCAGACGACGAACGCGGGCACCACCGGCAACATCGCCAACGCGGGCAAGACGAAGGACGTCAAGCGGGTGTCGTTCAAGGAGGGGGACGAGTCCCACTCGGTCGGCCCCGAGGAGCAGGGCGGCCAGATCAAGATCATCAAGCGCTCGGAGCCGCAGGACGTCATGTGGCTGTACAAGCGCGGCGAGGCGTTCCAGATCGCCGCGCGGATCCAGCGTCAGACCGAGGTCTACACCGGCAAGCGCGAGGACAAGCGGATCGGCGTCGCCGGCGACAAGGCCATCCTCACGCGCATCTCGAAGAACCTCCTCAAGCTCGAGAAGGCGATGGCGGCGGCTCGCGGCGACGACCTCGAGTGGCGCCCCGAGCGGATCGCGTTCGAGAAGAAGCTCGGCGGCAAGGCGAAGAAGAACGGCGTCGCCAAGAGCTCGATCAAGTACATGCTCGACTGGGCGAAGAAGTTCATGGCCGCCGTCGCCGAGGACGCGCTGACGGACGCGCGCGCGATCGACGACAAGCTGCTCAAGGAGGCCGTCAAGAACCCGAAGTACGCCAAGATGGTGGAGGGGTCCGGGATCCCGAAGGACATCGGCTTCGCCGGCGCGATCGGGACGGACTTCAAGGATCTCCAGAAGGTGTTCGACGGCGGGTACAGCAACCTCGGCGTCGCCGTCCAGACGATCATCGGCTTCCGCAACATCATGGCGGAGGAGATGTACAAGATGGGGGACAAGGAGCTCGACTCGGTCCTCAAGAAGATCACCTCGGATCCCGAGGCCGTCGCGGCGATGACCCGCGGCGTCGGCGAGATGCGCGACGCGGCCCCGGGCATGACCTTCGAGGGGAAGGGTGCGTTCAAGGAGCGCATGACGGCGGGCAAGAAGATCGCCGGGAACATGGAGGGCAACGCCCCCATGACGCACGCCCGCAAGAACCCGCTCAAGGGCCGGGTGCCGGGCAAGGACAAGCTCCAGGACTACGACATGGACGCCAAGGCGCCCGTCGTCCCGATCGAGCTGCTGGGCCTCAGCGATCTGAAGTTCCTCGTGAAGCACCGCAAGGGCGTCGAGGTCGAGTCGGGCGACACCGAGGAGAGCCTGCGCGACAAGCTGCGGCAGACGGGCGTCATCGACGGCAAGGGCAAGGAGGTCGAGCCCGTGCTGGACTCGGTCGGCGACAACATGGACCCCCGCCTCCGGTCGCAGATCGACAAGGACGACGCGGACCTCGGGCTGCAGGACAACGAGAAGGACAACGACGGGCCGCGTGAGGACCACGCGCCCTTCATGGCGGGCATCCTCGCGAACCTCGTCGACGCGGAGCACAAGTTCATCAAGGACGCGCGCGAGAAGTTCAAGATGCCGCTGAAGGCGGGGATCTCGGGCAACGCGCACCGGTTCATGAACCAGGCCAAGCAGATGGGGGCCCCCCTGCCGGGCGCGCGGCTGGCGATCTATGGCCACCTCGTCACCATCGAGGCGCACAGCTTCCACGAGGTGATGAGCGCGTCGCTGCCGCACGTGGACTACAAGCCGGGCGAGTACGTCCCGTTCAAGCCGAAGAGCTTCGAGACCGAGATGTGGGATCTGGCGAAGGCCCAGATGGGCGACGACAAGGAGAAGCAGGAGATCCTGCTCGGCGTGAAGCCGATCCCGAAGAAGTAGGCCCCCATGGCGCGACGAAACACGTGCAGCTACCGCGGCATGACGGTCGGCAGCACCGGCTGGGTGCCCGACGACCCCACGGAGTTCGTCTCCAGCGCGGTGCTGGCGCCGGTCGGCTGCAGCCGGCTGAAGTGCCGGCGGTGCAAGGCCATGGTCCGGCAGCGGGCGGAAGTCGCCTGCTCGGTCGACGGGCGGGGGCGCGAAGCCGAGCTGTACGAGGCCGACGATTGGCTCGCCCTGGACTTCGTCGAGCGCACCGAGACGGGGCGGCTGTACGCGTGCCGGTGCACGGTCTACCGCGAGGTCCGGACCATGGCGATGGAGGACCCGGACTTCGACCCGATCGAGGGGGACGTCCGGCTGCCGTGGCGCTGCGCGGGGCACGCGGTGCCGAAGCCGCCGTTCGGGGTGGACGGACTCACCCTCGAGGCCGGTGAGGACTTCGTGGAGATCCTCCGCGGGGCGGCTCACGGTGACGTCCCGTCCGACGCTCACAAGAGCCAGCAGGTCGCCCCGATCCAGTGGGTCTACCGGCTCCGCGCCCGGCTCGCGGGGACCCCGCTGGTGGACGACTTCGACGCCGCGATGGTGGGCGGGCTGCGGAGCGGAGACCCCGAGCAGATCGAGCAGTCGCTCCTGTACTTCCGCGCCGCGGCCCGATCCGACGCGTTCGGCGACGCGCTGGCGGCGATCGACGCGCTGCCCGGCGGCGCGGGGACGGATCGGTGCGGTCCCCTGGACGTGCTCCTGGCCCGGGTCGAGTCGGCGGGGCGGACCCCCGACGGGCTGGACGAGGCGGCGGCGGAGCGGGGCCTCCGGCTGGCCCTCGTCCCGACCACGCGCCTGACGAACGGACACGTACTCGCGCTGGTGGGTCGCGACGCGGTCTGGGCCGCGAACCACGCGGTCGAGCTCGCCGCACAGCGCCCGGGGGTGGTGGGGAACCTGCTCACAGCGCTGTACGCGGCGGAGCGGGAGGAGCTGATCGTGGTCGCGGGGAGCCGCCTCGCCGATGGGGACGAGCCGACCAGGGCCGCGCTGCGGGCGTGGATCGACAGCGGCTGGCACGAGGACAGCGCATACTCCTTCGTCATCCGGCAGACGCTGGACGGGGAGAAGACCGCGTGAGCCGACCGACCTTCGACGAGGCCCTGGCCGATCCGGCCCCGAAGATCGCCGCCTGGGAGATCTCTCCCGAGGAGGACGAGGCGACGATCTCGGTGTTCACGCTGGCCGGCGGGGGGGCCAAGCAGGTCGCCTGGCGGGTCTGCGATCGGGGCGACGTCGACCGACTCACGGCCGAGCTGGAGGCCGCCGGGCACCGGGTCGGCTTCTACGACGAGCACTGCGACCTGGTGTGGACCGAGGAGGAGTCCGCGGTGTCGGTGTGGGACGCGAAGGCCCGGATCCTGGTCGCCGACGCCCACGACCTGCGGCTGGCCAACGGACGGGTGTTCCCCCGCAATGCGTTCGACGCGTACCAGTCGTTCGTGGACGAGGAGCTCCTCATCGACCGCGGCGTCCGCGGACGCCTCGCCAACGGCAACCTCGTCGAGCTCATCTACGTCCCCGCCTGGGGCGCCGGCGCGGACCCCTCCTACGGGCGGAACGAGCTGATCAACGAGACCGGCTGGACGGGCGCGATCGCGAGCGCGCTGGCCCGCTGGGGCGGCGCCGACTACGAGTCCTGGCTGACGTGAGCGCCGAGTGGGTGCGTGAGACCGAGCCGCTCGGGGGGCTGCCCGAGGTCCGCTGGGTGCGCCGGTGCGGGCGGGGCTACGTGAGCCTGTCGGCGCGGTCCATCGCCTCGTGGAGCATGTCGTTCCGATGCCTTCGTCGCTTCGAACGGCAGGGCGGCCCGGACCTCCCCGCCGCCTCGCGGTGCGGTCTCGACGGCGACGGTCGCGGGGTCTGGTTCGAGGGCGGCTCGATCCGACGCGTCGATCCCGCCACCGGCGTCGAGGAGCAGGCCGGCGCCGGCATCGAAACGCCCCGGTGGATCGAGGTCGCGGCCTCCGATGATCTCGTCGCCCTCGGCTACCGCCAGGGGTTCCTGACCGAGAGCGTGAGCGTCTGGTGCCTCCGCACCGGCGCGGAGCTGTGGTCGGCCGGCGAGGCCCAGAGCGTCGAGTTCTCCCCCGACGGCCGCTGGCTCCTGACCCAGCTCGACGTGCCGTCGCAGGCGGGCGGGGACTGGCTTCACTTCGCCGTGCACGTCGCCCGCACGGGGCGGCGGCTCGATCGCTGGTCGTGGGATGGCCACCTCCTCGGCAACGTCTGGTGGGACTCCACCGGGGGCCGGATCCTCTACGGCGACCTCGGTGAAGCGCCGAAGGCGGCCTTCAAGGTCCAGGACCCGGGCTGGCCGCGCACGAACAGTCGACCCCGGAAGGGCGAGATCATCGGCGTCCACCCGCGCCGCCGCCCCCCCTCGGCGGTCCGGGACTGGAGTCTGCTCCGGCGTCCCCCGGAGACCGCGTGAGCGAGGGCTGGGTCGAGGTCGAGCCGGTCGTCGCGCCGCTGGGCGTGCTGCAGTGGCGGTCCCTGCCGTCCGCGCGTCGGGTCGTCACGCTCGGCGACGACGGGGTGGCGTGGTGGACGACGCGGGGCAAGCCGCAGCGGCGGTGGGTCCGCTCCGAGCCCCTCACGCTGTGGGGCTCGCCTCGCTTCGCCGCCGCGGGCCAGCTCGTCTACCTCGTCGGCCACCACCTCCACCGCTGGTGCCCCCCGGCGGCGCGCTCGACGTCCGTCGAGCTGCCCGAGCCCGTCCGGGAGCTCGCCGTCTCCCCGGACGCCGAGCTCGTCGCCACCCGTTCCCGCCGGCAGTCGGTCTGGACGATCCGGACCGTCGCCGACGGCGCCGCGCTCTGGACGACCCCGAAGGCGAACCGCGTCTCCTTCTCCCCCGACGGCGCCTTCGTGCTCGCCTCCTTCTTCGAGTCCCAGATCAGCGGCCGCGACCTGCAGGAGATGTGGGTGTTCGACGCCCGCAGCGGCGAACGACTCGCCCACGGCGACCTCTCCGTGGAGGACGAACGGCTGCGCTGGGACGCCCGCGGAGACCGGCTCCTGTGGGGCGATCGGGGGCAGCCGGCGCGGGAGACGTGGGTGCTCCGGGGGCCCGCCGGGCGACGTCCCCGCCAGCTCGTGGGGGGACCGGTGAACGATCGGCCGGGCTGGCTGACCCGCGCCTTCGGAGGGCGTGAGGAGCGACGGGAGCGCCGGATCCGGCACGCCGTCGACCGCCTCCGCCGGTACGCCCGGCACCCGCGGCCCCCACCGTCCACGCGAGACCGGGCCGAGCACGCGCGGACCGATCTGGAGACCATCCTCGAGGACGCCGTCGCGAACGAGGAGCGAGCGCTCGCCGGGTGCGCGTCCTCCAGCCCGCGCGGGCCGACGGCGGACCGCCCCGATCTGACGCCCGCCGAGGCCGAGTCCACGAGCCGCTTCCGGGGCGTCGTCACGTGCCCGACCTGCGGCACGGCCTACCGTTACGTCAAGGGCTACGACTGGTACGTCACCGGCTCCGAGGACTACGAGGACTTCGAGCGGCTCGACCTCCGCGGCTGCCTCGACCGGATCGCCGCCCGCTTCGAGACCCGCGAGCAGCTCGAGGAGGCCGTCGACGGCCTCGGCCTCGCCGTGAGCGCAGGGGAGCCGACGTGAGCTTCCGGAAGCCCCAGGCCCTGGCGCCGTCGCTGTCCTGGACGGCCGTGCACGGCTTCGACGAAGCGGACGGACAGCGCTGCTTCTTCCTCGACGTGTGGGACGAGGACGGGCGCGCGGCGCATGCGCGCGTGCTCGTCCCTGCGGCGCCTCCGGACGCCGATCCCGAGGCTGCGCGGGAGCTCGTCCGGCAGGCGCTCGCCGACGAGGCGGCTCGGCTCGTGCTCGACCCCCCGGGGCCCGCCTTCGACGCAGCGTTGGACGATCCCGGTGCCGCGCTGGCCACGCTCACGTCGTCGGTACGCAGCCTGCGGCGCGTGTTGGCGCTGTGGTCGCTGGCGTCGGGCGCCCCGACTCCGCTGGCCCACCTGTCGCCGACGCCGGCGCGGCTGAGGGAGCGGCTGGCGGCGCTGGAGGGGCGCGGGATTCCGATGGGGGAGTACGACGACGCCGGACCCGTCTGGTGGCTCCAGGACGAGGCGAAGCTCGTCGCGTGGGACGGGGCGGGGGAGGCGTTCCGGGCCGGGGACGAGCTCCTCGTGCGGGGAGGACGGCGCGTCCCGCGGGGGGACATCGCTCGCGCCGTCGCGTTCGTCGAAGACGACGGGTTCTGGTTCGGCGTGCGCGTCGACCTCGCCGGCGGGGACGCGCTCGTGCTCCTCGACGGCAGCGCGCCCGCGGCCGAGTGGGGACCGATGGTCTACGACCGCTTCGACTCCATGATGGACACCGGCTGGTGCTCCATCCTCTCCCGGCGCCTCGCCGCGTGGGCCTCAGTCCCCTGCGTCGACGGCACGTGACGCGCTGGCGATCAGGCGCGCCTGGAAGTGACCCAGGCCGTGCTTCCGCTTCAGCCACGTCTGCCACTCACGGTCGTCTTCGGGGCCGTCGGCGCGAACGAGCGCGACCCACTCGTCGACCGAGCGGCCGGTCTTGGCCTTCATCGTCGCCACCATCGCGGCGGTCTTCTTCGCGTGGCGGTTGGACGGCATCTCAGAGGACCCTCAAGCGTGCGTGAGTACGGGTGTTACGGTCGGGTTGCTCGGTCCTGCTGCGGCGACCCCGGCGGGCCTCGAGGCGGGCCGCCAGTTCGGCGGAGGGGGGCCGGCCGAGGACGGCTTCGATGACGGGAGCGGGGTCGTCGAAGACCGGGGCGAGCTCGCGCTCGTCGAACGTCTTCGCCATGGAGAACATCCCCGCGCAGATCGGGTCCCAGCGGCACGCGTCGCAGGCGTCCCCCTTGCCGTGGAGGAACTGCCGCTGGCGGACGAACCCCTTGCCGTCCAGGAACGTGATGCAGCGCTCCTCCTCCTTGACGATCTTGCGGGTCTCCGTGCTCGCGTGGGGGAAGCCGCGCATGAAGCAGAGGGGCACGCGCTCGGCGCGGAAGGTACGACCCGTCGAGGTCAGGAACTCCATCGCCCGGTGCAGGCTCACGGCGAACTCACGGTGCTTCGGGATGCAGTCGGGGTGCTCCTCGGCGCGGTTGCCGTCGGGGTCCATGTTGTTCCACACGAAGTGCCGGACGTGGGGGAAGGTGGCGACGATCCAGCGGACGATCGCGTCGAGGTGGTCGGCGTTGTAGGCGCAGATCACCGTGTTCACGTCGGCGGTGATGCCGACGTCGGGGACGTGGGAGAGCGCGGCGGTCAGCTTGTCGAAGGCGCCGGG
>CAYFOA010000021.1:11740-65431 GCA_964344575.1 uncultured Rickettsiales bacterium
TAGCGGGTGATGAAGTCGTGGACGGCGCGGCGGTGGCTGTGGAGGCTGAAGTGGACGTGCTCCAGGCCGGCGTCGACGCAGCGGGCGAAGAAGTCGCGATCCTCGAGCATCTGGCCGTTGGTGATCATCCGGTTCCGGAGGCCGCGGGCGGCCGCGTGGGCGAGCGCCGGGAAGAGGAGGTCGGAGGTGGACGGCTCGCCTCCCGTGAGGATGATCCCGTCGTAGCCGAGGTCCGCCATGCGGTCGATCTCGGCCTCCATCTGGGGGACCGTGAGCTCGACCCCGGTGGGTGGGTTGGAGCAGAACCGGCAGCCCTGGTAGCAGGCGCGGGTGAGCTGGAGGTAGCCGAGGTTCGCCACGTCAGCCGTCCAGGATCTCGAGGCGCCGGCGAGCCCGCTGCGAAGCCTTGTCGCGCGCCAGGAGCGCCAGCGGATCCTCGGGCGCCGAAGCCGGCTCGGGGAAGCCCGGCAGGGACGGCGTCGCGGGGACCGTCGATCGACCGTGAGCCACAGTACTCACGCATACTTGGAGTTGTTCGTCGGCCTCGTCGGGCCAGGCTCCCGAGACCAGCGGGCGGGCGAGCTTGAGGCCCTGGTCGCGGACCATGTTGACGTGGATCCCGGCGCACCGGTCGCGCACGCGGCAGGCGCGGCAGCGGAGGGAGTGGACGCGGTAGCCGCGGGCGACGTGGTCGCGGGCGAGGCCGCCCACCGAGGGGCGGCCGGTCTCCGGGTCGAAGAGGTCCGCCGAGAGGATCCGGCGGGGCTCGACGAGCGTGGCGCCGGGGGCCTGGCAGGGGGCGAGGCCGGAGGTCGGGAGGGGGTGGTCGAGGGCGAGGAAGAAGCCGGCGGGGTCGCGGACGTCGTGGGCGGCGGCCTCGGCCAGGGTCTCCCACGACGGCTGGTGGAGGCGGACGCGGTCGTCGAGGCGGTCGCGGTTCGCGAGGAGCCAGGGGGCGGTCTCGCGGTTCAGCTCGACGTCGACGGCGGCGGCGCCGACCCAGGCGTCGAGCTGATCGGGGCGCCATGCGGCGAGGACGACGTCGCCGGCCGGCGGCGGGCCGGGCTCGTCCACGCGGGCGTACAGGGGGCGCTCGGCGGGGAGGTCGGCCGTCGTCGCGACCGCGACCCCGCGCCGGGTGCAGCCGAAGGGGAGGGGACCGTCGCCCGTCCAGACCTCCCAGCCCGCAGAGGCGATGCGCTCGAGGGTGTCGTCGGTCGACGTGCAGAAGGGCTCGACGAAGCAGTGGACGCAGCGCTGGGGATCGCGGCAGTCGAGCGGCTGCCCCTGGTCGACGTAGCGGCGCACCTGGAAGCGGCGGCCGTGGACCTCGTCGAGCATCTTGTGGGGGTCCTGGATCAGGTCCTCCATCCCCTCGAGGAAGGGGACGGGGAAGCGGTTCGTCCAGATCACGAAGCCGGGGTGGCGGTTGAGGCGGAAGATCTTGTGGAGGACGTCGAGGTGCTCGGCGGGGTCGTAGAAGAGCTCGTCGCGGTGCTCGAAGGCGGCCGCCTGGGGGATGACGTGGAGGAGGTCGAACTCGGTGACGCCGAGGCCGATGGCGAGCTCGACGATGCGGTCGAGCACCGCGACGTTCTGCTGGTTGATGACGACGTCGACGTTGACGATGACCCGTGAGTCGCGGACGGAGCGCCGGATCCCGGCGACGATCCGGTCGAACGCGCCCGGCGTGCCGGTGAGGTGGTCGTGCAGCTCGGCGGTGTGGCCGTGCAGCGACCAGGTGATCTCGCCGAGGCCGGCGGCGACGGCGTCCTCGTAGAACTCCGGGCGGGCGAGCATCCAGCCGTTGGTGACCGTCTGGACGCGGTCGTAGCCGAGGGCGCGGGCGTGGCGGACGAAGTCGACGAACTCGGGGTGGAGCGACGCCTCGCCGCCGCTGATGATGACCTTGTCGGCGGCGAGCTCGTCGCGGCCGCGCTGCAGGTCGGCGCGGACGTCGGCGGCCGGCAGGTAGAGGTTTCGGGGGGTGTCGGAGTCGAGGCAGAAGAGGCAGCGCGAGTTGCAGGCGGTGACGGCGCGGACCCAGTGCTTCTTCCGGTTCGCTACGCGTTCGCGTTCGAGCATGTCCTCGCGGAGGGTCACGGAGCCCCCCCGAGGCGACGCTCGTTCTCGTTCTCGTTCTCGTTCTCGATCTCGTTCTCGATCTCGGGCGCGATCCGGGCCAGCCGGTCGAGGATCGGGCGGGGGAGGGGGGCTGTCGGGCGGAGGCGATCGAGGCGGCGGATCCGGTGGAGCTCGTCGTCCGAGAACCCGGCCAGCGGGGTGAGATCCCCGACGACCTCGACCTCGGCGAACTCGAGGCGCAGCGCCTCCCGGAGGAGCTCCGCCGCGTCGGGGTGCGCGACCGACGTGATCCGCAGGCGACGGGCCCGCCCGGAGTGCCGTACGAGCCGCTGCCGGATCGCGCGCGACGTCCCCGTCAGGGGCTCGACCGCAGGGTCGGCGGCGGGCGGGGAGGGGAGCTCCGACCGCCCGAACAGCTCGACGTACCGGTCGGGCACGCCCAGGTCTTCGCCGTGCACCGCGACGAGGGGGATGCCGGGGATCCGGACGTCGTGGGGGAGGCGCGCGACCCCGAAGGCGATCCCGGCTGCCTCGGCCTCGGCCTCAGCGGCCCGCAACGGCGCGGCGAGCAGGCCGAGGCGCGCCGTGAGCGCGACCTGGTCGTCTCCCGCGAACCACCGCGGTCCTCGCCACACCGCGATCACCGCGGCGGCGCCGAGCCGGGCCGCGACCGCCACCGTCTCCGCGAGGTGGTCCGCCGTCGGGCGGATCAGCTCCACCTGGACCTCCGTCCGCAGCCCGAGCACGGCCGCCGCTCGGAGCGCCGCCGTCGCCCGCTTCGCCGCCCCCGGTGTCTGCATCCACCACGCCGCCGCGTCCGGCCGGAACGACGCCACGCGGAGGCGCAACGACGGCAATCCGGCGTCGGCAAGCGGCCGAAGCGCCGCCTCGGACACCAGCGCGAGGCCGTGGGTCGCGAGGGACCAGCCGTCCCCCACCGCCGCCCGGAGCTCGGCCACCAGCGCGGGGAGGTCCGGAGACAGCGTCGGCTCGCCGCCCCCGACGACCACCCGGACCGGTGAGGACGAGGGCGCCGCGGCCCGGGCGGCCTGGACCACCGCGCGCCGGCCCTCCGCCGTCGGCGGCCGCGGCGCCCCGAACGCCAGCATCCGCGACGGGTGGCGGAAGCCGCTCCCCGCGTCGATCCAGGCCTCGTCGGTCAGCGAACCTCGCACGGCGGCATGGTAGACGAGGCTCGTGCTCGTCCTCCCGGGTCCCGACGACACCGTCGCCCGCAGGCTGCGCCGCAAGGTGCGGATGATGGCGCTGCGTCACCTCCTCACGGTCCGCTCACGGGGCCCCCTGAGCGACGCCCTGACGACGCTCCTGAGGACGAAGCCGGACGTCCTCCTCGACGCGGTCGGCGACCTCGACGTCCTCGTCCCCCTCCTCGCCTCCGTCTCCGGGGCGCTGCCGGCGTCCCCGGCGCTGGACCTCGCCGTCCCCACGCTCCTGACCCGCCTCTCCCCCGAGCTCCCGGCCCCCGTCACGTGGCCCCGGCCCGTGGAGATGATCGCCGGACGTCGCCCCGACGAGGCGCTGAAGACGCTGGTCGCGGGGCCGACCGGCGTGTCCGTGGAGGCGTCCACCGGGAGGCACCTCGCGCTGACCGATCTCGAGCCGGCGCCCGCTCCGCGCCCCCTCCGCCGCGGCGAGCTGGCGCTGACCGACAGCAACCCCCTCGCCGACGTCGAGGCCCACCCCGACAAGGCCGGCAACGCCCTCGATCTCGGCGGCCGCGATCCCGACGCCTGGGTCGCCGCCCTGGACGATGCGCTGGCCGTGATCGAGGCCGTTCTCCCCGACCTGTTCGAGGAGCTGGACGTCACCCTGCTGCGCGTCGTCCCCGTCGGCTACGAGCCCGAGCGCCACCTGTCGGCGTCGTACCGGGAGGCGCCGGGGCTGATCTACGTCACGCTCCACCCCGACCCGCTGACGATGGCCGAGGCGATCGTCCACGAGACCCAGCACGGCAAGCTCAACCTGCTGACGTGGCTCGATCCCGTCCTCCACAACGGCCACACGGAGTGGTCCCCGTCCCCCGTCCGGCCCGACCTCCGCCCCCTGATGGGCGTGCTTCTGGCGGCCCACGCCTTCGTCCCCGTCGCCGCCCTGCACCGCGCCCTCGCCGGCGCCGCGCACCCGCTGGGGCAGACCGACGCCTTCGCGCAGCGCCGCGCCGAGGTGCTGGTCGCGAACGCCGACGCCCTGGCGACGCTGCGCGCGAAGGCCGAGCCGACCCCCGCGGGCGAGCGCGTCCTCGCCGCGCTGAACGACCTCCACGAGGAGCTGCTCTCCGGATCGGCCTAGACTCGCGCGATGTCGAACGACCGCTTCTGGAAGCCCCTCGCGTTCACCCTCTCCGGCCTGCTCCTCGGCGTCGTCGTCGCGGCCGCGCAGCCGTCCCACGCCGACGAGGCGACCGCCGCGTGCAAGCGCTGGGAGGTGTCGATCTGGTCCCCCGCCGAGGACGGCTGCAAGTTCAAGGGCTTCGCGCCCTACACGCACCGCGACGAGTGGTGCAAGGCGCCCGAGGGCGTCGAGATCGGCAACGGGCTCGGCGAGGCGTTCAAGATCTACGTGAAGCGCTGCGCCGAGCGGTGACGCCCCCCGCGGGGACGAACTCGGGGTAGGGTCCGCCGCCATGCGCCGGCTGATCCCCGTCCTGCTCCTCCTCCTCCTCGTCCCCCTCACCGCCGACGCCCGCCGCAAGGCCAAGGCGGTCGACTCCGACGCCTACCTCGCGGAGTCGCTGCCGCTCGTCCTCGGCCGCGCCCTGTCGTCCGACCGCGCGTGGGAGGACCTCGTCTACCTCTGCGACCGCATCGGCCACCGCCTCGCCGGTTCGCCCCAGCTCGACGAGGCCGTCGCGTGGGCCGCCGAGCGGATGAAGCGGGGCGGGCTCGCCAACGTCCGGACCGAGGAGGTGATGGTCCCGAAGTGGGTGCGGGGAGACGAGTCGCTCCACATGCTCGAGCCCGTCGCGCGCGAGTTGCCGATGCTCGGCCTCGGCGGCTCCATCGGCACCGGTGACGCTCCGATCGAGGCCGACGTGATCGTCGTCTCCTCCTTCGACGAGCTGCACGTCCGCGCGGGCGAGGTCCCCGGCCGGATCGTCGTCTACGACGTCCCCTTCACGACCTACCGCGAGACCGTGCCGTACCGCGGCCGGGGCGCGATCGAGGCCGGCCGCTACGGGGCCGTCGCCTCGCTCGTCCGGTCCGTCACCCCCGAGAGCCTCCAGAGCCCCCACACCGGCGGGATGGGGTACGGCGACGACGAGGAGCCGCCGATCGCGCGGATCCCCCACGCCGCCATCACCGTCGAGGACGCCGAGACGCTCCACCGCCTCGCCGAGCGCGGCGTCACCCCGCGGCTCCGGCTGCAGATGGACGCCGAGATGGAGGACGACGTCCCCTCGGCGAACGTCGTCGGGGAGGTCGTGGGACGCGAGCGGCCCGAGGAGGTCGTCGTGGTCGGCTGCCACCTGGACTCGTGGGACGTCGGCCAGGGCGCCCAGGACGACGGCGCCGGCTGCATGATGGCGCTGGAGGCCGGCCGCCTCATCGGCGAGCTGGACATCGCCCCCCGGCGGACGGTCCGCGTCGTCCTCTACACCAACGAGGAGAACGGGCTGCGCGGGGGCGAGGCCTACGCCCAGGCGGCCGAGGACGGGGGCACCGTCGCCGCCCACTACGCGGTGATGGAGGCCGACATCGGCTCCGGCGAGCCCCTCGGGTGGCGCCTCGACGTCCGCGCGACCTCCGAGGACGAGCCCGAGGACGCGACGCAGGCCCGCTGGGATGCCGCCGCCGTCCGGCTCCAGCCGCTGCTCGACGCCCTCGCCCCCACCGGCGCCGTCGGCCTCCGCAAGGGCGGCGCGGGCGCGGACGTGTGGCCGATGACGCGCCGCGGCGTGGTCGGGCTGGGGCTCGACCTGGACACATCCGGCTACTGGCCGATCCACCACACCGAGGCCGACACGATCGACAAGATCGACCCCCAGGTGTTCCGCCGGAACGTCGCTGCGATGACGATGACGGCGCTGTGGCTGGCGGAGCAGGACGCCCCCCTGACGCCGTGACCCGCGCCGCGCTCCTTGCCGTCGGGCTGATCGCGCTCCTCGCCTGTCGGGCAACGGCGCCGCCCCCCGCGCCCGCGCCGGACGGTCCCCCGGAGCCGGCGCCGGCGGCCGCCCCGATGACGTGGACGTGGACCGGGCTGGAGTATTTCGGCCCCGACCGCGTCTCCCGGGAGGACGTCCTCGCCGCGATGCCCGTCGCCCTGGGCGACCCCTACGTGGACGGCTCGCTGAGCGCCATCGACCGGGCGTGCGGCGACCTCGGCCTCGCCCGCGACCTCGGCTTCTGGTCCTGCGCGTCCCTCCGCTACCTCGACGGCCGCGCCTTCCTCCTCGTCGACCTCCTCGAGCCGGACGAGGCGAACGGGCTGGTGTTCCGGGACGAGCCCGAGGGGCCCGACGACTGGCCCGACGAGGCGCTGATCGCCGAGTACCGCGCGCTCGCCGCGGCCCGCGCCGCCGCCTTCGAGGCCGGCGCGGCGGCCGGGCTCGAGGAGTCCTTCGACGGCGGCTACCTCACCTGGACCGACCCCACCCTCGCCGCTCACGCCGACGAGCTCGCAGCCCTCGCCCCGCCCCACCGCGAGGCCCTCGTGACGCTCGCCCTGACCGCCGACCGGATCGACGTCCGCGCCGACGCGGCCACCCTCCTGAACTGGGCGGGGGACCACGGCGCGAGCGCGATCGCGGTCGCCGACGGCCTCCGCGACCCCGACCTCGGCGTCCGGAACGACGTCTCCCGCTACCTCCTCCGCGCGGTCCGCCAGGTCGACGACGCCGAGGCCCGCGCCCGCCTCGCCGCCGCGCTCGTCGCCCAGGCGCAGCTCCCCGAGATGTCGGACCGGAACAAGGCGCTGATCGGCCTCCTCCACCTCGCCGAGGACTCTCCCGAGGACCACGCCGCCCTGACCGCCGCCGTCGCCCCCGTCGCCCGCCGCGTGGGCGCCCGCTCCATCCTCCCGAACGTCGGCGGGGTCGCGCGCCAGCTCCTCGCCGTCCTCGGCCAACCGCCGCCCCGGCCGCCCGCCGATGCCGTCCGCGCCACGCCGTCCGACGAGCCCCCCGAGCGCCTGGCGTGGCTGGACGCGTGGTTCGCCGCCGTCGCCGCCCGCGACCTGGACGCCGCCCGCGCGCTCCTCGCCGACGACGTCGAGGTCTTCTACGTCGACGACGCCGGCGCCCCCGCCCTCGGCACGTCCGGGGGCGACGTCCAGCGCGACGAGCTCGCCGCCTGGCTCGAGGCCTACCCGACGGTCCGCTCCGAGGCGTCCGCCGTCCGGACCGACGGCACCCTGATCTGGTTCGTCGAGCGGGTCACCTGGGAGGACGACGGGGGCGTCACCCGCACGCAGGCGTCGGAGGCGGTCTACGACGTCCGCGACGGCCGCCTCCGCCGCGCGTGGTACCTGCCGTCTACTCCCTGACGAGGACGACGGCGGTCCCGTAGGCGAGGATCTCCGCCGCGCCCCCCATCACCGTCGACGTCGTCATGCGCGCCGCGAGAATCGCGTTCCCGCCCCGCGCCACGCACTCCGCCCGCATCCGGTCCAGCGCCTGCTCCCGGCTCTCCGCCATCAGCTTCGTGTACTCCGCGATCTCGCCGCCGACCAGCGTCTTGAACGCCGCGAGGATGTCCTTGCCGACGTGCCGCGCGCGGATCGTGTTGCCCCGCACCAGCCCCACCGTCCGCTCCACGCGCCAGCCGTCGGGGGGCGCCTCCGTCGTCATCACCAGGGGGCCGTCGCTCGGCCGCCCCGCCAGGTCCGCCGCGGCCGTCACCGCAGGCAGGTTGCTCTGTTCCGTCATCGAATCACCTCCGTATAGGGGTCGCTCTTCCGGTCCTTCAGCCGCCCGACGATCACCGCCGTCAGCAGCACCGCCGCGCCCGCGAACGTCAGCCCCATCCCCGCCTTGATGCCGAGCGGGACCTCGGGGTCCTGGATCGCGAGCACCGGCGACGCGAACGTCAGCACCGCCAGCCCGGCCACGAGCAGCCATACGCCGGCCCCCCCGATCGCCTTGCGCGGCCCCGACGCCCGCGCCCGGTCCTCCATCAGGTCCGCCTCCAGGCGTGCCATCCAGCCGTCCGTCGTCGCCTTCAGCGCCCGGTGCGCGTCCAGCTCCGCGCGCAGGGCGGGCTTGTCCGCGATCCAGGCCATCAGCTCCTCCCGCTCCGCCCCCGTCGCGGCGCCGTCGGCCACCTTGACCATCAGCTCGGCCAGTCGTTCGTCCGTCATCGTCGGTCCTCCAACCGCCCCAGCAGCGCCTGCCGGGCCCGGTACAGCCGGGACATCACCGTCCCGATGGGCACGTCCAACAGCTCCGCCATCTCCGCGTAGCTCAGATCCTCGAAGTGGCGCATCACCAGCACCTCCCGCTGCGCCTCGGGCAGCTCCGCGAGCGCCCGCCGCACCGCCGCCTCGGCCTCCCGCGTCCCCAGCGCCGCCAGCGGCGACGGCCCCCGCGCGACCACCGTCTCCTCGATCAGCCCCGGCCTGGCGACGTGCTTCCGCCGCGCCGCCGCGTCCCGGCAGGCGTTCCGCACGATCGTGTAGAGCCACGGGTAGAAGGGCCGCTTCCGGTCGTACCGGTCCCGCGCCGCCCACGCCCGCGTCAGCGCCTCCTGGGCCAACTCCGACGCCTCCTCCTCGTCCGGCGTCAGCCCCCGCGCGGCGCGGTGGACCCGGGGGAGGTGACTGGCGAGCAGGGCGGCGAAGTCAGCGGTCATCTCAGGAGTCGGTAAGGACCGTTCGCGACTTTATTCCAAGGGCTGGTGTAGGGTCCCCCGGTCCGAGGTCCGGACACCAAGGAGGAGACCCCCACCGATGACCCACATCCGATTCCTGCTCGCCGCCTTCGCCGCGCTGTCCCTGCTCGCCTGCAGCGGCGGCGACGACGCCGCTTCGTCCGACGCTCCCGCCGAGGAGCCCGCCGCCGAGGAGCCCGCCGCCGAAGAGCCCGCTGCCGAGGAGCCCGCCGCCGAGGGCGACGCCCCCGCCGAGGGCGACGCCCCCGCCGAGGGGGAGGGCGACGGCAGCGCCGACGCCGGCGGTGAGGCCGGCGACATCAAGGGCACCTGGGGCCCGTCGCTGTCCGCCGAGGAGCAGTCGCAGCTCGACGCCGCCAAGGCCGCCGTCGAGGCCAACCCCGAGGACCAGCTGTCCAAGGGCATGGTCGAGATGATGACCGCGATGCTCGAGTCCATGACCGTCACCATCACCGAGGACAAGATCGCCATGGGCCTCGGCGAGGAGACCAAGGAGGAGATGTCGTACTCGATGGACGGCGACGCCCTCACCACCACCGACGCCGAGGGGCAGACCGAGACCATCTCGATCTCCTGGGACGGCGACGTGATGGTCTGGTCCAAGGAGGGCGAGGAGAAGCAGATGCGCTGGGCGCGCAAGTAGCGAGCCGGTGTGCCTGAGCTGCCCGACGTCGTCGTCTACGTCGAGCGGCTGGACGGACTCCTGACGGGGCGGATCCTCCAGCGGATCCGCCTCGCCAGTCCGTTTCTCGTGCGCTCCTACGACCCCCCCATCCGCGAGGTCCACGGCAAGACCGTCACGGGCTTCCGGCGGATCGGCAAGCGCATCGTGTGGGAGCTCGAAGACGACCTGCGCCTCGTCATGCATCTGATGATCTCCGGCCGGCTGCGCTGGAAGGAGGCGGGGGTGACGGTGCCGAAGAAGCGCGGGCTCGCCGCCTTCGACTTCGAGCACGGCAGCGTGCTGTTCACGGAGGCGTCCACGAAGAAGCGGGCGTCGCTGTACCTCGTCCGGGGGGACGACGCCGTCGCCGAGCACGACCGCGGCGGCATCGAGATCCTCGAGTCCCCGCTCGACGCCTTCACCGAGCGCCTCCGCTCCCGCAACCACACGCTCAAGCGCGCGCTCACCGATCAGCACCTCTTCAGCGGCGTGGGGAACGCCTACAGCGACGAGATCCTCCACCGCGCGGGGCTCTCCCCGGTGACGTGGACGAGCCGCCTCGACGACGACGAGGTCGCCCGCCTGTACGAGGCCTGCCGGACCGTCCTGGCGGAGTGGACGGACCGCATGCGGGACGAGGTCGGCGACGGCTTCCCCGACAAGGTCACCGCCTTCCGCCCCGAGATGGCCGTCCACGGCAAGTTCAAGGAGCCGTGCCCGGTCTGCGGGACGAAGGTCCAGCGCATCCGCTACGCGTCCAACGAGTCCAACTACTGCCCCACCTGCCAGACCGGCGGCAAGCTGCTCGCCGACCGGAGCCTGTCGCGGCTGATGAAGAAGGACTGGCCCAAGACGCTCGAGGAGCTGGAGGAGCGCAAGGCCGGGGGCGCGTGAGGCTCTGGTAGGCTTCCCGTCATGCTTCGCCGCCTCGCTTTCGTCGTCGCCCTGGGGGTGTTCTGCGCGGGCTGCCAGGAGAACACGCTGATCCGCCCCGGCGTGACCGCCGTCTTCTTCCAGGCCCCCCCCACCGAGGTCGACATCCTCCTCGTCGTCGACGACTCCTGCTCGATGGCCGACGAGCAGCAGAAGCTCGGCGAGGGGTTCGACCGGTTCGTCGAGTTCTTCGACGTCGCCGACGTCGACTACCACATCGGGATCATCACGACGGACATGAACAGCTTCAGCCGCCGCGGCCGCCTCGTCGGCGCCTCGGACGAGCGGATCATCTCCCGGAGCACCCCGAACGCGGACGACGTCTTCCGCGACCTCGTCAACGTCGGCACCAACGGCTGGGGCTTCGAGAAGGGGCTCGACGCGGCCGTCGCGGCCCTCGGCGACGACCTCCTGGAGTCCCACAACGAGGGCTTCCTCCGCGACGACGCGCTCCTGTCGGTCATCTTCGTCAGCGACGAGGAGGACATCAGCGAGTGGGGCGTCAACGTCTACGTCGACTACTTCCGCGGCCTGAAGGACAGCCTCGACCGCGAGGCCTTCAACGCGTCCGCCCTCATCGGCGTCGACCCCGACACCCTGGAGCCCGCCAACTGCGGCCCCAACCCGAGCTTCCCCAACGCCGTGGCGGGCTTCCGGTACCACGACGTCGTCGTCCAGACGGGCGGCGTGGTGGGCTCGATCTGCGAGTCCGACTTCGCCGACATCGTCAACGAGATGGGGCTGGCGAGCTCGCGCCTCATCGAGGAGTTCCTGCTCGAGCGGCGCCCCAAGCCGGACTCGCTGGAGCTGCGGCTCTTCATCCCCGGCGACTCGGAGTCCGAGGACGACGGCGTCGAGGTCCCGCCCGAGGGGCTCGGCGACGACGGCGACTACGCGTGGGAGTACATCGAGGACCTCGACGCCGAGGAGTACCGCATCGTCTTCACCGACATCACGTCGCTCCCCCCGATCGACACGAAGATCGTCCTCCACTACGAGCTCTTCTGATGCGGCACGCGCTGACCCTGAGCCTGCTGGTCGCCGTGGTCACCACCGCGGCCCTCTCCTGCGGCCCCACCCGCCGGGGGAGCACCTGCTACGACGCGTCCGACTGCCCCGCCGACGAGGGCGAGCTCTTCGCCTGCACCAACGGTGTCTGCGAGGGGGTCGACTGCCTCTCGACGACCGACTGCCCCATCGGCCAGATCTGCGACGTCGAGGACTTCGACTACGAGTGCGAGGACGGCTGCAACAGCAACTTCGACTGCCCCGCCGGCTCGGTTTGCACCGAAGACGGGCAGTGCGAGGAGTACGGCTGCCGGAGCACGGTGCTGGACTGCGCCTGGGGGGAGATCTGCGACGAGGACAGCGGCGAGTGCGTCGAGGCGGACGGGGCGTTCTGCGGCGGCTGCTCGATGGCCGCCAACGCGGTCGACGACCAGGGGACCGAGACGACCTGCGACGACGTCATCCTCGCCAACGGCGGCTGCGGCGGGGCGGGCCAGATCTGCATGAACTACTTCGGCCTGCCCACCTGCTACATCTCGTGCGAGTCGCAGGACGACTGCCCCGCCGGCTACCAGTGCCTCCTGCTGGAGCGGGGCCTCCCCGCCGGCTGCGACGACGACACCATCGAGCTGGGGACCTTCTGCTTCAACGACTGCGAGCCGGGCGACTGACCGCTAGTCGATGCTCGCCTCGAAGCAGTAGTCGTCGAAGTCCTCGGTCAGGGATCGGCCGCCGGCGTCCCAGGGGGAGGGGACGTCGTACTCGTGGCGGAGCAGCCACTCGGCCATCATGTCCTCGGCGTTGTCGCCCGGCGAGTGGCCGTAGTCGTGCTCGCACTGGACGACGAAGTGGCCGTCCGCCAGCAGCGCCGCCACGAGCTCCTGCGTCGCCGTCTCGAAGTCCGCCAGCGGCGTCGCCTCGTTGGGCCACACGTCGGCGTCGCCCCCGCTCATCGCGAAGACCGGGATCTTCCGGGCCGGGGTCTCGTAGGGGAGGTTGATCACCGTGCCGCCGCTCATCGAGTAGATCGCCGCCAGCTGCTCGCTCCGGTGCATCGCCAGCCACGTCGTCCACACGCCGCCCGAGCTGAAGCCCGCCGAGTAGACGCGCCCCACGTCGGCCTCGAGCTCGGTCACGGCGCAGGTGCGGAGGTCGTCGAAGAGCTGCGCGTCGCCCTCGTCGGGGTTGACCCAGTCCCACTCGAACAGCTCGGTGTCGAGCGACGCGGGCACGATCACGATGACCTCCTCGTCCTCGGCGAGGCTGTTCAGCCCGAACCAGTTGATCCACTGCGACGCCGTCGTCCCCAGCGAGTGCCAGTAGAAGAGCACCGGCATGCCCGCGGGGCCGTCCTCGGGGAAGAGGACCGTCACCGTCCGCTCCAGCCCGGCCGACAGGAACGTCGACGTCCCCGGCTCGCTGAGGTCCGGGCACTCGCCGCTGGACAGCTCGGCCAGCGCGGCCGGCGGATCGGGGTCCGGGACCTCGTCCGCGACATCGTCGTCGTCGTCCGTCTCGGCCGCGGGGGCGCAGGCCAGGAGGAGTGCCATCAGGAACAGGGATCCGCGATGCATGGCGCTCCCTTACCACGTTCCGCTACCGTCGGGCCGTGATTCGCAAGACCCTGACGCTCTTGACGATCTGCTTGCTCGCGCCGGCGCTCGCGTCCGCGCACGGGGGGCGGCTGTGGGGGGAGGCGCCGTTCGTCGACCCCGACGGCGCCTGGGCCGGCGGCGGGACCAACTGGGGGCTGCTCCTCGTCGACGACGACGGCGTGGTCCGGTGGACGTGCGAGGAGGCGCTGGACGACGACCCCGACGACGAGCTCCCCCCGCCGGTCGTCACCTCCTGGCTCCGCGCGACCTCCGGGCGGGTCTTCGCCGCGACCACCGCGGGCCTCACCTACACCGACGACGGCGGCTGCACGTACCTCCCGGCGGACACTCCGTTCGGCGACGCGTTCGTCCTCAGCACGGCGACCCATCCCCTGGTCCCCGACCGGTTCTACGTCGTCACGGGCGTGGCGCCCCCGCAGCAGCTCTGGCGGACCGACGACGGCGGCGACACGTGGGTCGAGGCGGGGTCCGACTGGGGCGCCATGGGGATCGGCCGGATGGCGCTGTCGGCGGACGGCGAGCGCCTCCGCGCGTTCGGCGTCCTGGTCGCGGACGGCTCCCCGGCGGCGGTCGGCTCCGACGACGGCGGCGCGACGTGGGGCTCCCCCGCCGCCATCGAGGGGTGGACGGACCCCCTGCTGCTGTCGCTCCGGGACGACGGCGAGGTGCTGTACTTCGGGGCGGTGTCGGCGTCCGGCGACTTCTGGCTCGTCGGGTGGGACGCGGACTTCACCTCCAAGCCCCAGGTCCTCGGCCTCCTCGACTCGGTCCCCCAGGCGGCCGCCCGCTTCGGCGACGCCGTCTACGTCATCACCTGGGACTCCGGCCTCCACGTCCTCGAGGACGGCCAGCAGATCGAGCCCCTCATCGTCGGCGGCCCGTCCGTCTGCCTCCTCCCCGTGGGCGACGTCCTCTACGGCTGCGGCGACCACCCCCTCGTCGACCAGTTCCTCCGCTCGGACGACGGCCTCCAGTGGGAGGCGCTCGTCGGCATCGACGACGTCGTCGAGCGGACCTGCCCCGCCGAGACCGTCGCGGCGCAGGTCTGTCCGGGGGTGTGGGACCAGGTCAACAACCCGATCGACCCGGGGGACGACGACGACAGCGGGGACGACGACGACGGGACGCCGCCGTGGCTCGGGGACGACGACGACGATTGCGGCGGGTGCGCGGGGTCGTTTTCGAGTTCGTCCTCGTCCTCGTTCTCGTCCTCGTCCTCGTCCTCGAGTTCGTTCTCGCTCTCGTTCTCGTCCTCGTTCTCGTTCTCGTTGCTCGTTCTCGTTCTCGTGTTCAGGGCGCGCCGTGGGGGCCGAACGCCACGGTCATCGGGCCCGCCGCGTCCGTCTTGACGAGCAGCCGCTGCCGGCCGGGGTCGTGCTGCATCTCCGCGGCGCTCCCCTCGATCGTCCCGCCCACGCCGCCGGGGTAGAGCCGCGAGGGGACGGCCAGCTCGCTGACGCCGCCCTCGTCCGCGTCGAACGTCCACGTCCCCCGGCGCGTCTTCGGGTCGTAGGCGAACGACGTCAGCCGCCCCGCCGTCGCCGCCGGGTAGGGCCGCACCAGCGACGAGATCGTCGGCCCCTCGTTCCCCTCGCCGTCCACGATCGACATCCCCTCGCCGTTCCAGTCGTCGAACGTGCTGCTGTACTCCCACAGCGTCCCGTGGAGGAGGTGCCGGTCCAGGGCGGCGTAGTTCGCGCGGACGTACTCCGCCGCCCCCTGGCCGCCGGGATCGATGCCGAACTCGCCCACGAGGACCGGGATCCCCCACCCGTCACCCGTCTGCCGCCACACCCCGATCGGCGCGTCGATGTCGCCCTCCCCGTCGAACCGCCCCTCCAGGATCGCCGACGGGTCGTAGTAGTGCGGCGCGAACACGAGCCCGTCGCCGTCCGGGCGCTCCAGGTACGTACGTCCCGAGATCCCGTCCATCCCCGTCGCGTCGAAGAAGACGAGGCAGTCCGGCGCGTGCTCCCGCAGCTCCGCCGCCATCCGGCTGTGGAACGGGGTCAGGACCTCCTTCGCCCAGACCTTCGGGTCGGCCGTCCCCCAGCCCGGCTCGTTGATGATCTCGAAGCCGATCACGCAGTCCAGCACCGACAGCGTCGTCGCGACCTTCGCCCACATCCGACCGAAGGCGTCCTGGAGCCCGTCCTCGTCCGCCCAGAAGCGGTCGTAGTTCCGCCGGACGTCGTCGTTGTTGACGTACCCCATGAACCACGACGGGCTGTGCGGCGGGGGGTCGATGAGCGGCCGGTCGCAGGCCCACAGCGGAAACCCGTCGCCGTGCCAGGGGCGGCCGTAGACGTCCTGGTGGAAGTCGACGATCACGCGCAGCCCGCGCTCCCCCAGCGCCTCGGCGAACGCCACGTAGCGCCCCAGCCAGGCCTCGTCCCACGTCCCCTGCTCCGGCTCCAGGGCCTCCCAGGAGAAGGGGAGGCGGACGACGTTCAGCCCCCACCCCACGATCCGGTCGCAGTACGTCGCCAGCGCCTCGGCGAAGGGCGGCGCGCCGTCGACGGTCCCGGCCTCGGCGAACGCGAAGGGGAAGAACGGCGGGATCTTCGACCGCCCCCCGCAGTTGACCCCCCGGAGCAGGACCTGACGCCCGCGGGCGTCCAGGAGCCGCGCCCCGTCCTGGGTCAGGCGGAGGGTCGGGAGGGTGGCGTCGAGGGGCACGGCGCGCATCCTATACTCCCCGCCGCGTGACCGAACCCCGCCCCTTCCGGCAGCTGCCGTTCGCCGCGCTCCCCGAGCAGCCGCGGGTCCCCCACCCCTACTTCGACGTCCCGCTGAAGACGATGACCATGGAGACGGCCGCGTGGGGGCCGGTCGAGGTGGCGTGGCGGCAGCACGGCGACGGCCCGCCCCTGCTCCTCGTCCACGGCCTGATGACGTCGTCGTACTCGTGGCGTTACATGCTGGAGCCGCTGGGGCGCCACTTCACCCTCCTCGCCCCCGACCTGGTCGGCAGCGGCGCCTCCGCCAAGCCCGCCGGCCCGTACGACCCGGGGACCCTGGCCGCCTGGATCGGCCGCTTCTGCGCCGTCGCCGGGATCCGCGGCTGCCCCGTCATCGGCAACTCCCTCGGCGGCTACCTCTGCATGCGGCTGGCGCTCGACGACCCCGGCGCGTTCGGCCGCGTCCTCAACCTCCACAGCCCCGGCGTCCCCGACCTCCGCCTCCGCGCGCTCCGCCTCGCGCTCTCCGTCCCCGGCGTCGCCCGCGGCCTGGCCGCGTTCGTCCGCCGCCGCCCCCACCGCTGGGCCCACCGGAACGTCCACTACTTCGACGAGACGCTCAAGTCGGTCGAAGAGGCGCGCGCGTACGGCGATCCGCTGGCCGACGTCGCCGGCAGCCGGGCCTTCGTCCGGATCCTGGAGGAGACCGTCGACTGGCGGGCGATGCGCGACCAGCTGAAGCGACTCCGCGGCCTCGGCGGCTTCCCCGTCCCCCTCCAGCTCGTCTACGCGCGGAAGGACCCGATGGTCCCGCCGCGCGTCGGCGAGGTCCTCGCCCGGGCCACCGGTGCGCCGCTGACGTGGCTGGAGGAGGGGAGCCACTTCGCCCACGTGGACGCCCCCGAAGCGTTCCTGGAGGCGGCGCTGCCGTTCCTCGGCGTCGAGACCGGGGGGAGCTGAGGCGGCCGGTCAGCCCCCGGCGACGCTCGACGCGGCGGCCGTCGCGTCCTCCAGGGCGGGGATCCAGGACGGCGCCAGCCCCACCGCCTGGAGCTGCTGCACGATCTCCCGCCGCAGGCGCGTGATCTCGTCGGCGTAGTGCCCCGGTTCGGGGTTCTCCTTCAACTGATGCTTCCGGAACGCCAGCGTCGTCGCGCGGCGGATGTAGAGGTGGCCGTCGAGCCCCTCGGGGAGCCACCCGGGCCGGATCCGGCGGCGGTACGCGCCGAGGTACTCGAGGTGCGCCGGGGGGAGCACGCCGAGGTCCACCTCCTCCTGCAACTCCCGCTGGATGATTCGCTTTTCGTCCAGAAGGCTCAGGTTGAAGATGAGGAAGAGGACCGCAAACTCCAGCGGGAACAAGATGAAGTCGAGCAATCCCAGGGTCGTCTTCCCCTGCATCCCGGCGTACAGGAGCCCGTTCCAGAGGGCGTGGATGGCGATGGACGCGACGAAGCCGCCGATCAGCGCGGTCCACTTCCCGGCGCCGTTCCGGAACTTCGAGTAGCCGAGGGCGGCGCCGATGCAGGACGAGGCCGAGGCGTGCATCAGCGCGGAGTAGAGGGTGCGGGCGGCGACGATGCCCGCGAACGCGACGGCGTCCCCGCCGTCGGCGGCGGCGCGGAAGTACATGAGGTTCTCGGTCATGCCGAAGCCGAGCCCGGTGGCGGCGCCGTAGACGAAGCCGTCGGTGGTGTTGTCGAACTGGGCGGCGCGGACGAGGAGGAGCAGCACGAGCGCCTTCGCCGGCTCCTCCAGGATCGGGGCGAGGACGACCATGTGGACGAGGTGGGGGTCGGTGAGGCCGAGGGTCCGGGCGACGGGGGCGGCGAAGGCGTCGGAGCCGGCGAGGGTGAGGAGGACGCCGCCGATCGCGCCCCACGCGAAGGCCAGCCCGAACAGCCCGATCGGCTCGCGGTCGTAGCGGTCGAGCCACCACACCAGCCACAGGAACGCCGCGATCGGGAGGACGGCGGCGGGGACCGAGAGCCAGACCAGCACGTTGTCCTATTGTGCCGCGCATGACGACGGAGCGTGCGCGGTCGATCTGGGGGTGGGGCTGGGCGGACAAGTTCCCCGATCGGGAGGCGCAGGCGCAGTTCGGGCAGCTCGCCGAGGCGATGCTGGGGTTCCCCGGCGGCGCCGTGGAGGACCCGGTGCCGCTGACGGCGGCGGACGTCCGGGCGTCGCGGCTGCGGCCCCCCAAGGCGCTGGACGGGACGTTCACCGACGACCTCCGGGAACGCGCCCTGCGGACGTACGGGAGGAGCTGGCCGGACCTCCTGCGGGGGTTTCGGGGCGACTTCTCGGTGGCCCCCGACCTCGTCGCTCGGCCGCAGACCGAGGCGGAGGTGATCGAGATCCTGGCGTGGTGCGCGGCCGAGGGGATCGCGTGCGTCCCCTTCGGCGGGGGGACGAGCGTGGTCAGCGGGGTGGAGGGGGACGTCTCGGACCGCTGGAAGGGCGTCGTGTGTCTCGATCTGCGGGGGCTGGACGGCCTCCTCGAGGTGGACGAGCGGTCCCTCGCGGCGCGCCTCCAGGGGGGCGCCACGGGGCCCCGGATCAACGAGCAGCTGGCGCCCCACGGGCTGACGCTGCGGTGCTTCCCCCAGTCGTGGGAGTTCGCCACGCTGGGGGGGATGATCGCGACCCGGGCGGGGGGCCACTACGCGACGGTGAGGACGCACATCGACGACCTCGTCGAGTCGGTCCGGATGGTGACGCCGTCGGGCGTCTGGGAGAGCCGCCGGCTGCCGGGGTCGGGCGCGGGGCCGTCGCCCGACCGGATGGTGCTGGGGAGCGAGGGGATCCTGGGGGTGATCACCGAGGCGTGGATGAAGGTCCAGCGGCGGCCGCGGTGGCGCTCCAAGGCGGACGTCCGGTTCGCGGAGTTCGGGGACGCGGTGGAGGCGACGCGCCTCGTCGCCCAGTCGGGGCTGGACCCCGCCAACTGCCGCGTGCTCGACGCGCGCGAGGCTGCGCTGAACCAGGTGACGACCGACGGGTCGACGGTGCTGCTGCTCGGGTTCGAGTCGGCGGACCACCCCCAGGAGGGGCGGCTGGCGCGCGCGCTGGAGATCGCGGCCGACCACGGGGGCGCCTGCCCCGACGGCCCGAAGCACCGCGACGACGGCGCGGCGGGGGGCGACGGCGGCGCGGCGGGGTCGTGGCGGGACGCGTTCTTCGGCGGCCCCTACCTCCGGGACGCGCTCCTCAGCGTCGGCGTCATCGCCGACACGTTCGAGACGGCGGTGACCTGGGACCGGTTCGAAGCGCTGCACGTGGCGCTGATCCGGGAGGTCCGGGGGGCGATGAAGGAGGCCTGCGGGGCGGGCCGCCTGACGTGCCGGTTCACCCACGTCTACCCCGACGGCCCGGCCCCCTACTACACGTTCCTCGCCCCCGCCCGGCGCGGCGCCGAGCTGGCCCAGTGGCACGCGATCAAGGCGGCGGCGAGCGACGTCCTGATCGCCCACGGCGCCACGATCACCCACCACCACGCGGTGGGACGCATGCACCGCCCCTGGTACGCGAGGCAGCGCCCCGCCCCGATGGGGGACGTGCTGCGGGCGATGAAGGCCGAGCTGGATCCGACGGGGTGCCTGAACCCGGGCGTGCTGATCGAAGAACGCCGGTAGCGACCCGCGGACGTCGCCATTAGGGTGCGCGCGACGTGACGCTCCTCGTCCTCAGCCTCGCCGCCCTCCTCCTCGGCCCGCCGCTGCTCCGGCTCGCGTCGGGGTCGCCGGGGGCGCTGCGCCTGCTCGACGGGTTCGTCTACGTCGCCATCGGCGGGCTGGTGCTCCTGCACGTGCTCCCCGAGGTCTACGAGGTCTCCGGCTGGGGGATCGTCGTCGCCGCGGCCGTCGGGCTGATGGCGCCGTCGTTCGTCGAGCGCCGCCTCGAGGAGTCGGCCCGGCAGGCCCACGAGGCCGCGCTCGCGCTGGCGGTCGTCGCCCTCGTGCTGCACGGGCTCTTCGACGGGGTCGCGCTCGCCGCCGACGCCGCGCTCGACGCGGAGCTCGGGCTCGCCGTCGTGCTCCACCGCCTCCCCGTGGGGCTGACGCTGTGGTGGCTCATCCAGCCGACCCGGGGGACGAAGGTCGCCGCCGGCGCGCTGGGCGCCATCGCCGTCGCGACGGTCGTCGGGTACTCCCTCGGCGCGGCCGCGGCGGGCTGGATGGAGGGGCCCGCGCTGGGGCTCGTGTACGCGCTCGTCGCCGGCTCGCTGCTCCACGTCGTGCTCCACCGGCCCCACCCCGTCGCCGAGGGGGAGGGGCCCCGCCTGGGCCGCGCGGACGCCGCCCTGGGGGCCGCGCTGGGGGCGGTGCTGCTGGTCTTCCTCCACGAGGGGCACCACGGCGCCGCCGGGGCGGAGGCTCCCGATCACGGGTTCTGGCTGCGGTTCCTCGACCTCGCCCTCGAGTCGGCCCCCGCGCTGGTCTTCGCCTACGCCGCGGCGGGGGTCGTCCAGGCGTTCCTGCCCAAGGCGACGGTCGGCTGGCTCCGCCGCGGGGGCGGGCTGTCGCAGGCGTCGCGGGGCGTCGCGTTCGGGCTGCCGCTGCCGATCTGCTCGTGCGGCGTGGTTCCGGTCTACCGGAGCCTCGTGGTCCAGGGGGCGCCGCCCTCGGCTGCCCTCGCGTTCCTCGTCGCGACCCCGGAGCTGGGCATCGACGCGGTGCTGCTGTCGATCCCGCTGCTGGGGGCGGAGATGACGATCGCGCGGGTGGTCGCCGCCGCCGTCGTCGCCCTGGGCGTCGGCTGGGTGGTCGGCCGCTGGGCCGAGCGGGCGGGCGGCGCGGCGGAGGTCGACGCCCACGCGCACGACCCCGTAGGCGAGCGGCAGGCGACGTTCGGCGGCCGCGTGCGGGAGGCGATCCGGACCGGCTACGGCGAGGTCGTCGACGAGACGGCCCCCTGGATCCTGGCCGGCCTCGTCGTCGCCGCGATGCTCGCCCCGGTGTTGGACGCGGGCTGGATCCAGCAGATCCCCCCCGTCGCCGAGGTGGCGGCGTTCGCCATCCTCGGCATGCCGCTGTACGTCTGCGCCTCGGGGGCGACCCCGTTGGTCGCCGTCCTCGTCGCCGGCGGCGTCTCTCCGGGGGCCGGGATCGCGCTGCTCCTGAGCGGACCGGCGACCAACGTCACCACCTTCGGGGTGCTCCAGGCGCTGCACGGTCGCGCCACCGCGGCCGCCTTCGGGGGCGCCATGTTCGCCGCCTGCGTGGGCGCCGGGCTGATCGTCAACGCGGTCGCGCCCGGGATCGGCGCGGGCGCGTTCGTCGTCGGCGAGCACGACCACAGCCCCCTGCAGACGGCCTCACTGGTCGCGCTGGCGGTCCTCTGCGTCCTCAGCCTCGTCCGCCAGGGGCCCCGCGGCTTCTTCGGCCAGGTGCTCGACCAGGGCCTGGACGAGCACGACCACGACCACGACCACGAGGCCCACGGGCACGACTCCTGCTGCTGAGGCGCTCCTAGGAGCCGGCGTCCGAGCCGTCCCCGGCGACCCGCTCGAGGCGGACGCGGTCGAGGATCCGGAGCTGCGGATCGAGGCGGACGATCCCATCCCGCGCGAACCGCCCGAGGACCCGGGAGAGGGTCTCGTGGCGGATGCCGAGCTGGCGGGCGACGGACCGGGCGGTGGCGCCGTCGATCCGGCCGCGGACGCAGGCCGTCCTCCCGAGGAGGTAGCGCGCGGTGCGGGCGGGGGCGGACTGGACGGCGAGGCTCCGCTCGCACGCCAGGGACTCGAGCTCTTGGAGCAGCCGGTCGCGGAGCGCGTCCCCGATGGTGGGGACCTCGCGGGCCCACGCGAGCAGCGCCGGCCCGGTGAGGACGCACAGCTCGCCCGCCTCGTGGACCTCCGCCGCCGCCGCCGCGCGCCCCTCCCGGAGCGCCTCCCAGCCGACGAGCCGCCCCGGTCCGCGCAGCGACCACCAGCGCTCGCGCCCGTCGAGATCGCAGTCCGGCAGGGCGACCACGCCGCTGCGGACGTGGATGACCTGGGTGGGGACCTCCCCCGCGGCGAAGAGCAGCTGGTCCTTGGCCGACGGCGTGATCCGGAAGCGGCACGGCGCCCCCGTCGCGGCCTCGCCGAACACGCACGTCTCGCACTCGACGGGGCCCGGAAGCTGCTCCGGCGGGAGGAGGTCGCGGGTCACGCTTCACCGATAGCGGAGCCTCCGAGGACCGTCGTTGACGGCGATCAATCGGTTCGGATTGATCGCCGTCAACGACGCACAACCGCGGCTCGCGGAATGGTGGCGGCGTGTCGCTGGAGCCCGGCAGCGCCGAGTCCCTCCTCCTCCTCCGCCGGCTGGCCCTGGCGCTGGGTCCCGAGGGGCTGCAGGAGGTCGTGACCCGCCTCTACGCGCGCCTCGCGACGCGGGCGTCGGCGACGTCCCACCTCCCCTTCGGTCGCCACCGGGAGATGCTCGAGCCCCGGGTGGCCGCCGCGATCGAGGAGTTCCTCACCAGCCCGCGGGACGCCCAGTACCTGCAGCGCCGCCGCACCCTCGCCGCCGCCCACCTCCGGGCGGGGGTCCCGCCGGCGGTCTACGCCCGGGGGGTGCTGGACGTGTGCGACGCCATCGCCGACACGCTCCGGGCCCGCTGCTACGACCTGTCGGACACCGAGGAGGCGGCGCTCGCCCGGGCCGCCCTGGACGACCTCCCCGCCGTGCTCGAGCCGGGCGACTGACCCCCCCAGCGCCCGGAGCGACGACGGCCCGCCGGGAGCGATCCCGGCGGGCCGTCATCTTTCGTTCAGACCAGCTTCATGAGCCGGTCGGTCAGCGTGCCGTCGCCGGTCACGACGGTCAGGTCACCGTCGCGGGCGACCGCCTCGAGGACCTCCAGCTCACGCAGGCGCATGAGCGTCGGGTTCTCGGCGAGCAGGCGAGCGGTGTTCGCCTGGCTCCGCATGGCGGCGGTCTCCTCGCGTCGCGTGATGACCGCCGCCTCGGCCGCCTTGCGGGCCTCGATGACCTTGTTCAGCAGCTCCTTCATGTCGCCCGGCAGGATCACGTCCCGCACGCCGAGCTCCTTGAGCTGCAGGCCGAGGTCGCCCGCGCGGGCGCGGACGGCGGCGTTCAGGTCGTCGGCGAAGCCCGCCTTGTCGGCGAGGATCGCGTCCAGGTCCCGCGTGCCGACGACCGCCCGGAGCGCCAGCTGGGCCTCGCGGTAGAGCGCCTGCTTCCAGTCCGCGATCCCCATCGCCCGCGCCACGTCGGCGACCCGGTAGGTCAGCGTGGCGTTGACGCGGAGGGTGACGCGGTCCTTCGTCATCAGCTCCTGGCCGACGACCTCGAGGATGCTCTCGCGGAGATCCACGAGGACGAGGCGGAGGCGCGCGACGTCCTTCCAGAAGCCGTACCGGCCCGCGCGGAGCTGCTCGACGAGCGCCCCGTCGCGGTAGACGAGGCCGACGTGGCCGTCCGGCACGAGCAGCTGCTCGATGGCCTCCGGTCCGGTCAGGGTGCCCAGCGCGGCGGCCAGGTCGACGCCCCCGACGCGGAGCGCGTCGGTGCCGACCCGCTCGACGCGGACGTCGGCCCAGGCGGTCCAGAGGACGTGCAGGCCCGGCTGGAGGACGGCGTCGAAGCGGCCGTCGACGAAGACCAGGGCGCGCTCGCCGTCGGCGAGGTCGAGCACGGCGGCCTCGTCGCCGAGGGCGCCGCTGCGGGCGATGACGTCGAGCTGGGCGTCGTGCAGGTACACGAGCCGCAGGTCGACGACCTCGACGCGGGCCTTGCGGACCCAGCGGTCCCACGGCGTCAGCCAGTGGCGACCCGGGCCGAGGACCCCGGCGAACTCTCCGCGGTCGAAGCGGAGGCCGCGCTCGAAGGTTCGGATGGTGATGCGACGAAACAGCATGTTGCTTCCTCCTCTCGTGAGTCTCTGTCGGTGGCTCCGCCGAAGCCGTCGGGGAGCGCCGCCCTTCCTCGATCACGACCCGGCGGCGGGTCCTCCGGCGTCGACCCGGACGGCGCCGCCCCCTCGCGGTCCGGATCGAGGCTGATGGACGCGGGCCGCCGGCGCCGCGGACGATCGAGGCCGCGCGCCGCCCCCCTCGGGCCGTGTTCGGGAACTGGCGAATCAGGCCAGGTCTTGGTTGATGCGACGGGAGTCGAACCCGCGACCGCACGGTCCATGCCGTGTGCTCTCTCCAGGCTGAGCTACGCACCCCTTCCAAGGGGGAGTCCGTGACGGAGGCCCTTCCGATGCCCTGACGGGACGCCCCCCACGAACGGGGTGGGGGCACGCCGCGGGACAGGCGTTCCGCAACCGACACCGAGCAGATGCAACCCGCCGCCGGGGCATTCACAATCCGCCCCATGAAGATCCACAGCCCGGCGTGCGAGCGGAACCGCGATCCCATCCTGGCCGTCCTCCGCGACGTGTTCCCGACCACCGGGACAGCGCTGGAGATCTCGGCCGGCAGCGGCATGCACTCCGCCTGGTTCGCGCCCCGGCTGCCCGGGCTGACGTGGTTCCCGTCGGACCTCTCGGACGAGGCGCTGGCGAGCATCGCGGCGTGGACCGCGGAGGTCGAGGCGCCCAACCTGCAGCCGCCCCTCCGCCTCGACACCCGCGATCCCGCCTGGGACCTCCCGACGCCGCACGTCGACGCGATGCTGTGCTGCAACATGGTCCACATCAGCCCCTGGGCGAGCGCCGTCGGGCTGTTCGCGGGGGCCGGGCGCCACCTCGCCGCCGACGGGGTCCTCGTGACCTACGGCCCCTACCGGTTCGCGGACCGCCCGTTCGCCCCGTCCAACGCCCGGTTCGACGCCTCGCTGCGGTCCCGCGACCCGAGCTGGGGCGTCCGCGACGTCGCCGATCTCGACGCCGCCGCAGCGACCGCCGGGCTCGCCCGAACGACGGACGTCGCCCTCCCCGCGAACAACCACTGCCTGATCTGGCGCCGGCGCTGACGCCCCCCCTGCATTCGCGCGCGCAGATCGGTATGGTGCGACGCCTACCGGACGGATGGAGTGCTGATCGATGAAGCTCGGGGTCCCTGCTGAGACCTGGAAGGGGGAGCGCCGCGTCGCGGCCACCCCGGAGACCGTGCAGAAGCTGCGCAAGCTCGGGTTCGACGTCTACGTGCAGGCCGGCGCGGGCGCCGGGGCGCGCTACACCGACGACATGTACGCCGGCGCGGGCGCGACCCTGGTGGACGACGCCGCCGCCATTTGGACGGGGACCGACCTCGTCATCAAGGTCCGCCCCCCCTCGGACGAGGAGATCGCCCAGATCCCCGAGGGGCTCGTCGTCATCTCGCTGCTCTTCCCGGGCCAGAACAAGGAGCTCGTCGAGGCGCTCGGCGCCCGCGGCGCGACCGTCATCGCGCTCGACGCCATCCCCCGCATCTCCCGCGCCCAGAAGATGGACGTCCTGTCGTCGATGGCCAACATCGCCGGCTACCGCGCCGTCATCGAGGCGTCCCACCACTTCGGCAGCTTCTTCGGCGGCCAGATCACCGCCGCGGGCAAGACCCGCCCCGCGCAGGTCATGGTCATCGGGGCGGGCGTCGCCGGCCTGAGCGCCATCGCCGCCGCCCGCGGCCTCGGCGCCGAGGTCCGCGCGTTCGACACCCGCAGCTCCGTCGCCGACCAGGTCCGCAGCCTCGGCGCCCGCTTCCTCGAGCTCGAGTTCGAGGAGGAGGGGGAGACCGCGGCGGGCTACTCGAAGGTCATGTCGCAGGCGTTCATCGACGCCGAGATGGCGATGTTCAAGGAGCAGTGCAAGGAGGTCGACATCCTCATCACGACGGCGCTCATCCCGGGCAAGCCGGCGCCGCTCCTGATCACCAAGGAGATGCTCGACGTCATGCGTCCGGGGTCGGTCGTCGTCGACCTCGCAGCGGAGACCGGCGGCAACTGCGAGGCCACGGTCGCCGACGACACCGTCGACTACCGCGGCGTCACGATCATCGGCTACACGGACCTGACGAGCCGGCTGGCGACCCACGCGTCGCAGTTCTTCGGCCAGAACATCGTCCACCTCCTCGACGACATGGGCGGGGGCGAGTCGTTCCACATCGACCACGACGACGACGCCGTCCGCGGCGCGCTGGTGGTCGAGAACGGCGAGTCCCGGTGGCCCCCGCCGCCGCCGAAGGTGACGGCCGTCGCCACGCCCAAGGAGGCCCCCCCGCCGGTCGAGGTGCCGGCCGATCCGCCCGTCCCGAAGCCCCCCGCGGTCGGCGCCAACGTGGCCCGGTTCGCGGTCGGCGGCGCCGGCGCCGCCATCCTCGCGGGGCTGGGGCTGCACGCCCCCTCGGAGCTGCTCCAGCACTTCACGGTCTTCGTGCTCGCCGTGTTCGTCGGCTGGCAGGTCATCTGGTCGGTCACGCCGGCCCTGCACACCCCGTTGATGGCCGTCACCAACGCCATCAGCGGCATCATCATCGTCGGCGGCATCCTGCAGGCGGCCACGGGCGAGACCAACCTCGCCGCCATCCTCGGCGCGGTGGCCATCCTCGTCGCCTCCATCAACGTGTTCGGCGGGTTCCTCGTGACCCAGCGGATGCTCAAGATGTTCCGGAAGTAGGGGAGGGGACGATGGAATTCGCGAACCTGCCCGTCGCCGCCTACATCGGAGCGGCCGTCCTCTTCATCCTCAGCCTCGGCGGCCTGTCGCACCAGGAGACGTCGCGGCGGGGCAACGTGTACGGGATCATCGGCATGGCGATCGCCATCGTGGCGACGATCCTGCAGCCCGAGCTCGTCGTGAACGCGCTGACGATCGGCGCGCTCGCGGTCGGCGGCGTCATCGGCGCGCGCTGGGCGATGAAGGTCGAGATGACCGAGATGCCCGAGCTGGTCGCGGCGCTGCACAGCTTCGTCGGCCTCGCCGCGGTGCTCGTCGGCGTCTCGTTCTACCTCGGCCTGGACCCGGCGCACCCCAGCGCGGTCCACGAGATCGAGATCTACGCGGACGTAGCCCTTGGTGCGATTACCTTTACGGGTTCGGTGATTGCCTGGGCAAAGCTCAAGGGAAAGATGAGCGGACGTCCGCTCCTCCTGCCGATGCGTCACTTCGTCAACGCGGGCCTCCTCTTTGCGATCGTGGCGTTCGCGTTCCCGATGCTGGACGCGCACGGTGACGGGGTGATGTGGCTGCTCGCGATGGCGGTCCTGGCGGGGCTGCTCGGCGTCCACCTCGTGGTCGCGATCGGCGGGGCCGACATGCCCGTGGTGGTGTCGCTGCTGAACAGCTACTCGGGTTGGACGGCGGCGGCGGCCGGCTTCATGCTCGGCAACGACCTCCTCATCGTGACCGGCGCCCTGGTGGGCAGCTCGGGCGCGATCCTCAGCTACATCATGTGCGAGGCGATGAACCGGTCGATCTGGAACGTCGTCTTCGGCGGGTTCGGGACCGAGAGCGGCAAGGCCGTCAGCGCCAAGCAGCACATCGGCGAGGTGACCTCGGTGGAGGCCCCCGGCGTGGCCGACCTCGTGCGGGACGCGAAGTCCATCGTGGTCGTCCCCGGCTACGGCATGGCGGTGGCGCAGGCGCAGCACACGGTCAAGGAGCTGAGCGAGCACTGCCGCAAGGCGGGCAAGGAGTTCCGGTTCGCGATCCACCCGGTCGCGGGGCGGCTGCCCGGGCACATGAACGTGCTCCTCGCCGAGGCGGGGGTGCCGTACGACATCGTGCTCGAGATGGACGAGATCAACGACGACCTCCCGGACACGGACGTCGTCCTCGTCATCGGCGCCAACGACATCGTCAACCCGGGCGCCCTGGACGACGAGACGTCCCCCATCTACGGGATGCCCGTGCTGCACGTGTGGGAGTCGGCGACGGTGGTGGTGTGCAAGCGGTCGATGGCCTCGGGCTACGCCGGCGTGGGCAACCCGCTCTTCATCAAGGACAACACGCGGATGCTCTTCGGCGACGCGAAGGACAGCATGCAGGGGCTGCTGACGGCGCTCCGGTCGTGATCCCGATCGTCGACGAGGCGGTCGAGGCGTACGCGGCGGCGCACTGCTCCGAGGAGGCGGAGTTGTACGACCGCCTCCGCGAGGAGACCTACGCGGACACGAGCGCGCCGCAGATGCAGGTGGGGCGCATCGAGGGGCGGCTGCTGAAGCTCCTGGTGCAGCTCTGCGGGGCGAGGCGGGCGGTCGAGATCGGGACGTTCACGGGCTACTCGTCGCTGTCGATCGCCGAAGGCCTCCCGGAGGACGGGCGGCTGATCTGCCTGGATGTCAGCGAGGAGTGGACCGCGATCGCGCGCCGCTACTGGGCGGAGGCGCCGTGGGGCGACCGGATCGAGCTCCGGCTGGGGCCCGCGATCGAGTCGCTGAAGGCCATCGAGGCGCCGATCGACTTCGTCTTCATCGACGCCGACAAGGAGGGCTACGTCGACTACTGGGAGGCGCTCCTGCCGAAGATGCGGCGCGGCGGCCTCCTCGTCATCGACAACGTCCTGTGGAGCGGCACGGTCCTCGACCCGCAGACCGAGTCGTCGCGCGCGATCGTCGCGTTCAACGACCACGTCGCGAAGGACGACCGCGTCGAGCAGGTGCTCCTGACGGTCCGCGACGGCATCACCGTCGCGCGGGTCAGGTAGCGGGGACCGCCTCCAGGGCGACGTACTCGCGGACGAGGCGCTCGTACCCCTTCAGGGCCGCCTTGGCCTGGCGCTGGGCCTCGCGGAGCGCCCGCTTCATGTGCTTCAGCTCGCGCTTCAGGTCGGCCGTCATCTCGCCCTTCGCGATCCGCATCCGGTCGGCCAGGGCCTGGCGGCGGGCCTTGAGCTCGGCGAGCTTCTCGTCGAGGCTCGCCTCGGCGGCGACGAGCTGGTCGTGCAGGGCGGTGCTCCGGAGGCTGGCGACGAACTCGTCGCGGCGGCGCGTCAGCTCCTCCTTCTTCGTCTGGACCGCCGTCCGCCACGCCTCCGCCTTGCCCTCGCCCCACGCCTCCAGCCGGGCCGCGAAGCCGTCGCGGCGGCGCTCGTAGCGGGCCGCCAGCATCACGTCCACGGGCATCCGGCGGAGCTTGGTCGCGAGGCCGACCCGGCTGAGGCCGTAGATCAGCCACTTCGTCGGGTCGAACTGCCACCAGCGGACGCCGTTGCGGTAGTCGTGCTGAAAGGCGTGGTGGTAGTTGTGGTAGCCCTCGCCCAGGGTGAAGAAGGCGAGGACCCAGTTGTCCCGCGCGCTGCAGTCCGTCGACCACGGCCGCGACCCCCACTTGTGGGCCGCCGAGTTGATCAGGAACGTGAAGTGCTGGACGACGACGATGCGGAGCATGCCCGCGACGATCAGCATCCCCAGCCCGTGCCCCAGGAGCAGCGTGGCGAGGCCGAGGAGGACCACGTTCGTCGCGAACGCGCCGAGGACGTAGTGCTCGTGCTGCCACGCGAGCACCGGGTCCCGGCGCAGGTCGGGGACGTTGTCGTAGGCGTCGCCGTGGACGCCCTCGAAGAACACCCACCCCATGTGCGACCAGAAGAAGCCGCGGGTGGCGTCGTAGGGGTCGCGGTCGGTGTCGGTGAACGTGTGGTGGTAGCGGTGGTCGGACGCCCACGCGATGACCGAGTTCTGGCACGCGGCGCCCCCGAGCATGGCGTACGTCCAGCGGATCCAGCGCGGCGCGTCGTACCCCTTGTGGCTGAACAGCCGGTGGTAGCCGGCGGTCACGCCGAGCCCCGTCATCCACCAGATCACGACGGCGGCGAGGGGCTCGCGCCAGGTGATGCCGAACGTCGTCGCGTACCAGACCGTCAGGGCGACGGCGAGGACGGGGAAGCCCACCAGGA
This sequence comes from uncultured Rickettsiales bacterium, assembly GCA_964344575.1. Classification (GTDB taxonomy): domain Bacteria; phylum Myxococcota_A; class UBA796; order UBA9615; family UBA9615; genus JAAESI01. The sequence goes on from CAYFOA010000021.1 coordinate 41,353, forward strand.
TGAAGGCGTTCCCCCACTTGATCTGCTTGCTGTCGGTGCTCATCGCGGCGAACGCTACCAGCGTTACTGCATCCACGCCCCGCCGTTGACGTCGATTCCCTGCCCGGTGACCCCGCGGGCGTCCGGGGAGACCAGCCAGGCGACCACGCCGGCGACGTCCTGGGGGCGGCTCATGCGCCCCATGGGGACCTGCTGCATCGCGATCGCGTAGGCCTCGTCGTGGGACACGCCCATCGCCGCGGCCATGCCGTCGATCCCCTCGCGGGCCATCGCGGTGTCGACCCACCCGGGGCACAGGGCGTTGACCTGGATCTCGTCCGCGGCGACCTCGTGGGCGAGCGCGCGGACCAGCCCGAGGATGCCCGTCTTGGACGCGCAGTAGCCCGTGTAGCCGGGGACGCCGAAGCGGCCGAGGATCGAGGCGACGGCGACGAGGTGGCGGGCGCCGGGGCCGTCCGCGAGGTGGCGCTGGGCGACGCGGAAGGTGAGGTAGGTCCCGGTGAGGTTGGTGGAGACGAGCTCGTCCCAGCGGTCGCCGGGGCCGGGCTCGTTGGGGCCGCCCACGCCGGCGTTGGCGACGGCGCCGCGGAGGGGACCGAAACGCTCTGCGCCGGCCTGGATGGCCAGCTCCAGGTCCTCCCCGGCGCGGACGTCCCCGGGCTGGACGCCGACGTGCGGGGAGTCGATGAGCGCGGCCGTCTCGAGGAGGGGATCCAGGCGTCGGCCGAAGAGCGTCAGCGCGTGACCGTCGCTCGCGAGCCGGAGCGCGATGGCGCGGCCGATGCCGCTGCCTGCGCCGGTGATGAAGAAGTGGTCCATTCGTTGTCGTTTACCAGTCGACGAGCGGGGAGCGGTAGTAGCCGACGTCGAGGGCATCGAGGCGCTGGCCGTGGACGGCTAGGCGTTGCCGGTACTCGTCCCACTCGCGCCCTGCGGGGGACCAGCCGATCTCGGCGATGCCGGCCAGCCGCGGCCACGTCAGCAGGTCGATGTCCGCGCGCGTCTCCACGAACTCCGTCCACAGCGGCGCCTCCACCCCCAGGGCGTCGTCCCCGGGATCCCAGTCGTAGGCGTCGCGCACGTCGGTCAGTCCCGCCCACACCGTCCCCGGGCCCGTCTCCAGGTCGTACTTCATGTCCAGGTAGGCGTGCTCCGCCGGCGACTGGATCAGCGCCGCCCCCTGCGCCCGGGCCGCGTCCGCGCCCGCCTCGTCGCGCCACACCTGGGCGACGAAGTCCCCGCCCAGCGGTGCCGCCCCCGCCTCCTCCCACGCGATCACCGTCTTTCCGAGGTCGTCCCGGACGAAGTCGCGCAGCTGGAGCATGAACGCCGCGTAGTCCTCCGGCGGCGTCTCGTAGGCCTCGTCCCCGCCGACGTGGAGCCACCCCCCCGGCGTCATGGCGGCGACCTCCGCGAGCACGTCCGTGACGAACGGCCACGTCGCCTCGCAGCTCAGGCAGAGCGCGCTGAAGCCGACGCTCGTCCCCGTGTAGGGCTCCGCCGCGACGCCGTCCTCGTTGAGCTCGGGGTAGGACGCCAGGGCCGCGTTGACGTGGCCGGGGAGGTCGATCTCGGGGACGATCGTGACGAACCGGGCGGCCGCGTAGTCGACGAGCGCCTCGTACTCGGCCCGCGTCAGGAAGCCGCCCGCGCCGCCGCCGACCTCGGTCGCCCCGCCGATCGCCGTGAGGTCGGGCCACGACTCGAGCTCGATGCGCCACCCCTGGTCGTCGGTGAGGTGCAGGTGGAGCCGGTTGAGCTTGTGGAAGGAGGCGAGGTCGACGGCCCGCCGGAGCTCCTCGGGGCCGAAGAAGTGGCGGGCGACGTCGAGCATGTATCCGCGCCACGGGAACCGGGGGACGTCGGTGATCCGGACGCGCGGCCAGGGGTCCGGGAGCTGGCGCAGCGTCTGGGCGCCGTAGAACAGGCCCGCCGGCTCCTCGGCGACGACGGTCGCGCCCTTCGCGTCGATCGTCAGCGTGTACCCCTCCCGCCCGAGCCCCAGCCCGCCGGCCAGCCGGAGCTCGACGTCGCCGCCGCCGGCGACCAGCGCGAGCCCGAGCTGCTCCGCGACCAGCGCGCCTACCGCGTCGTCGTCCGCCGACAGCGTCTCGGGGGCGAGGAAGCCGGGGTCGACGGCCAGCTCCGACGGCGCCGGGATCAGGACCACGTCCCCCGTCTCCAGGGGCGCGCAGCCGACGATCGCCAGCCCGATCAAGACCGCTCGCACGGGCGCATGGTAGATGGGCCGCCATGGCGACGCCGAGCTACTGGGACTACCTCCGGCTGCCCGAGCTGCTGAACCTGCAGGGCGGCCTCGAGAACGACGAGGCGCAGCTGGGGCCCGACGAGCTCCACTTCATCGTCGTCCACCAGGCGTTCGAGCTGTGGTTCAAGCTCACGCTCAGCGAGCTCCGGCTCGCCCGCGACCACCTCGCCGCGGAGCACGTCCCCGAGCAGCACATCCCCCACGTCGTGCACCACGTCGGCCGCGCGAACACGATCCTGGCGCTGTGCGCGGACCAGTTCGGGGTCATGGAGACGCTCACGCCGCAGGACTTCCTCGCGTTCCGCGACAAGCTGATCCCGAGCTCCGGGTTCCAGTCGTTCCAGATGCGGGAGATCGAGCTGCTGATGGGGCTCGCCGAGGAGCAGCGGAGCGACTCGGGGTTCGGGGATCCGCTCGCCGCGATCCGGAAGATGGGGCAGGGGAGCCCCGCCGGGGAGTACGCGATCGCGCGGCTGGAGGGGGCCGAGGCCGAGCTGAGCCTCCGCGACGCGCTCCACGCGTGGCTCCACCGGACGCCGATCCAGGGCTCCGCGCCGGGCGATCCGGGGGACTCGGAGGTCGTGGCGCAGTTCGTCGAGGGGTACCTGGCGGCGATGGAGGCCCGGTTCGCGACCCAGGTCGAGCGGCTGGTCGGCGCGGGCGTGATGGAGCAGGCGGCGGCGGACGCGAAGTTCGGCCGCACCCTGCAGCTCGCGCGCGAGTTCCTGGAGGCCGCGGACTGCGACGACGCCCCCCGCCGCCGGCGCATCCGCGCGGCGATCGTGTTCATCGAGAGCTACCGCGAGCTGCCCCTGCTGGCGTGGCCGCGGCTGCTGCTGGACACGGTCGTCGAGATGGAGGAGCGGCTGGTGCTGTTCCGGAGCCGCCACGCGCGGATGGTGGAGCGCATCATCGGCCGCCGCGTCGGCACCGGCGGCAGCGCGGGGGTGGACTACCTCGACAAGACGACGAAGTACCGCGTCTTCAAGGAGCTGTGGGCGGTCCGGACGATCCTCCTCCCGCGGGAGGCCCTGCCGGTCCTCCGGGACGCCGAGGCGTACGGGTTCGTGGACGAGACGGGGTCGTTCCGGCCCGTGCGGGAGCCGCGGTCGTGATCCCGTCGGCGTCGCTGGAGGGGAAGCACGCGCTCGTCTGCGGGGCGTCCTCCGGGATCGGGCGCGCGGTGGCGGAGGCGCTGACCGCGGCGGGGGCGTCGGTGACGGCGCTGGCGCGGTCGCAGGACAAGCTGACGGCCCTGGTCGAGGCGGGGGGCGCGGCCCAGGCGGTCGTCGCCGACCTCGACGATCGCGACGAGCTGGTCCGCCGGATCGACGGCCTCCTCGCGAGCAGCGGCCCGGTCCACGTCCTGATCAACAACACCGGCGGCCCGCCGTCGGGCCCGCTGCTGGACGCGACCCCGGATGACTTCCTGACCGCCCTCGGCCGCCACCTGATCGCGGGCCACCTCCTCGTCCAGCGGCTGCTCCCGGGGATGCGTCAGGCTCGCTACGGCCGGATCGTGAACGTGGTGTCGACGTCCGTCCGCGAGCCGATCAAGGGGCTCGGGGTGTCGAACACGACCCGCGGCGCGGTGGCCTCGTGGGCGAAGTCGCTGGCCGACGAGCTCCCCCCCGGCGTCACGATCAACAACGTCCTCCCCGGCTTCACGGACACCGAGCGCCTCGGCAGCCTCGCCGCCGCCCGCGCCGCCCGCACGGGGACCACCCCCGAGGCGGTGTTCGAGGGCTGGAAGGCGATCACCCCGGAAGGCCGCCTCGCCCGCCCCGAGGAGATCGCGGCGATGGTGGCGTTCCTGGCGTCGCCGGCGGCGGCGTACGTCCGCGGTCAGTCGATCGCGGTGGACGGCGGGCGGCTGCGGTCGATCTAGGGGCTCCCGCCGAGATGTGACCTCGGTGTTTCCGAACGGTCGTTACGGTCCGCGACCATGACGAACCGCCCGAGCCTGAGCATCCTCCCGTTCCTCATCCTCGCCGCGTGCGTGCCGGCGCCGCCGGGCGAGGAGCCGACGCCTCCCTACGTCGAGCCGCTGTCCCTCGACCTCGACGATCCCGTCGACGCGGAGTTCGCCTTCCTGAAGACCCGCGGTTCGCTCGAGGAGGGGGCGGAGACGTACTTCTACTGGACGGGCAGCATCTTCGCGCAGCAGGACGTCGACCCCTTCGCGGCGCCCGACAGCAACTTCCCCGGGCCGATCCTCCGGTTCGAGGGCTTCAACGTCGCCCGCATCACCCCGACCGACGACGGCCTCCGCATGGTCAGCCGCGAGATGGCCGTCTACCAGGACCTCGACGGGGACGTGATCGACTGCTGGTGGAACGGCGCGACGGGCACCGACAGCCCCCGCTACGTGCGCGTCGCCCACGTCTGGAACGACCCCGTCAACTTCACGATCGGCGCGCCCGACCACGACGAGCTCGGCGACCACGTCGTGTGGACGACCGAGGTGATGCTCAACTACGCCTCGCCCCTGTCCGTCGACGACTACCCCGAGTACTCGGCGTCGAACACGTACCAGGCCGCCGAGATGTTCAACTGGTACACCCGCCGGGCGGACCTCGAGGACCCGACCCTGGACTCGGTCCCGGTGCAGATCTCCTGGGACCGCGTCGGCCAGTTCCTGCCCTGGATGCAGGCCGGCCAGACCGAAGGGCGGCTGCTCTACCACACCCGCGGCCGCAAGCTGCCCGGCGGCTACGACGACCTCCCCGAGCACCTCCGCGAGTACGTCGAGGCTCAGGACCCGAGCTTCGCCCACGCCCCGAGCCAGGACCTCGGCCCCAACATGACGAGCTGGCGCGTCTTCAAGCAGCGCCTCGACAGCGGCGACTACGTCCCCACCTGCGACTGACCCGCCGGCCTCCTAGACTCGCGGCATGAAGCTCCCCGCCGCCGCGCTCGTGACGCTCTCCCTCCTCGCCCCCGCCGCCGCCGCCGCCGGCCCCTCCAAACCGCAGGCCCCCGGCGGGGATCGGGCCGCCGCCGAGCGGGCGGCGTGGATCGAGATCGCGGAGGAGTTCGAGGTCCGGATCGCCGAGGTGGCCGAGCTCCAGGACCGGGCCGCTGCGCCGGCGCTGCTGCTCTACGCGCTGGCGACGACCGTGCCCGACGACGTCTGGCTGACCGAGGTGCGGCGCCGGGGTCAGCGGGTCACGATCGAGGGGCTGGCCCCCGACACGGCCCGCGCCGCCGCCTTCGTGGCGGCCCTCGACGCGGTCCCCGCCCTGGACGACGTGGCCCTCCGGGGGACCGAGCCCGCGCGGGCGTGGCCGTCGCAGCGGAAGACGCTGACCCGGTTCGAGGTGACCGCCGTCCAGCTCCTCGAGGCGAACCGCCACGTGCCCCCGCCGCCCGAGGTGGGGGAGATGACGGGGTCGTCGCTGGCGGAGTGGGAGGCGCGCACCCAGCACCTCGCCGAGGTCCTCGCGGCGGGGAGCCGGATGCTCCCCACGGGGCCCGAGCGGGACGACGCGCTCCGGCGGACGAGGGCCGTCGGCCGCAAGCTGGGGCTGACGTTCCTGGAGATCCGCGAGCGGCCGGAGGCGAGCACCGGGTTCTACGCCGAGGTCCCCCACGCGCTGGCCGTCGAGGGGTCGTTCCACGAGGTCGGCGTCTTCCTCGATCGGCTCGCGCGGCTGAACCGCGTCGTCCACCTCGGCGACTTCGTGCTCCGGTGGCCCGCCGAGCCGCGGCGCGGGCCCGTGGTGGTGCACCTCGACGGCACGCTGGTGACGTACCGGATGTTCGTGGAGGGAGACCCCGCGGGGGACCGCAGCCGGGCGAAGCCGTGGGCGCGTGCGCCGGAGGGCGGGGCGGGCGCGGCGTTCGGCTACGTCTGGGCGGACGACCTCCGGGACCCCTTCCGGCCGCCGGTCCCCTCCCGGAAGGAGGACCCCGACGCGGCCCCCCTGCAGCGGTGGAGCATCGACCTCTACGACCTGATCGCCGTGGACGTCGTCGACGGCGCCCCCGCCGCGTTGATCGGCGACCTCGACGGCGGCGTGCACACGGTCCGGGCCGGGACCCCCCTCGGCAAGGCCGGGGGCAAGGTCACCTCGCTGACCCCCACGGACCTCGCCGCGGGCGTCCCGGGGTCGATCCTCGTCGTGGAGGAGTACCGCGACCCCATCGAGAACGAGCTGATCATCAACGAGATCACGATGCGCGTGTGGGCCCCCCCGCGGCACTGAGCAGGGGTTAGACTCCGGCGCCCATGCGCTACGACGTCTTCTTCTCGATCTCCCAGACGCCGGTCGACGGGCACACGCCGTCCGAGGCGGAGATGTTCGGGAACTTCTTCAGCCAGCTCCAGGCCGCCGACGAGCTCGGGTTCGGGACGGGCTGGGTCGCCGAGTCGCACCTCAGCTCCGAGGTCCAGAAGGGGAACCGCCGCCCCGTGATCCCGCACTGGGAGGGCGAGGTCGGGCTCAACGCGGACTTCCTCCAGCTCGCCCACGCCGGCTTCCGGCGGACCCGCCGCATCGAGCTCGGCTCGGCCGTGATGAACATCCTCTGCATGGGCGGCCCCATCGCCCACGCCGAGCGCGTGAGCGTCTTCAGCGCGCTCCACGGCCTCGACCCCGAGGAGCGGCGCCGCATCCACGTCGGCTTCGCGGCGGGGCGGTTCCAGTTCATGAACGAGGCGAGCGGCATCGTCCCCCGGGACCCCGTCGAGGAGGCGGCGTGGCCGGCGATGAAGGGGCTGATCTTCCGCGAGGCGTCGGAGATCTTCCTCCGGCTCCTCCGCGGCGACGTCATCTCCTCGGACGACATCGGCGAGACGTGGCTGACCCGCGCCAACTTCCGCTCCGACGAGGACTGGGAGCGCGTCCAGCAGGCCGGCGTCGAGCGCGACGGGGGCGCCGCCCGGGACCGCATCGGGGTCGACCGCCGCTGGGTCTTCGAGGAGCTCAAGATCGTCCCCCAGGCGTGGCGGCGGGAGCTGATCCAGCTCATCGTCGGCAGCCACGAGGCCCCCCTGCAGGACTTCGTCAACACCATCCTCCCCGTCCAGGTCTTCAACCTCTCGATCACCCGCGGCGACGTCATCGAGGCGACCCACGAGCGGATGGCCCGGAGCTACCACCCCGACGGTGGCCCCTGGCGGCGCGAGCACATGCCCCGGACGACGTTCGTCTTCCTCGACGAGGTCCCCGGCCGCGCGCGGGAGCGGGCCGAGGCGGCGCTGGGGGCGTACTGGACGGCCCTGCAGGGGACGCTCGACCCCCTCAAGGTGGCGAAGGCGGCCGACAACGCGCTCATCGGGACGGCCGAGGAGGTCGCGCAGGAGATGGTCCGCCGCTTCCACCGGGACGACCGGCTGATGCTCTGGTTCGACTTCTTCTGTCACGACAACGACGCGGTGCGGGCCGACATGGCGCACTTCATGGACGGCGTGGCCCCCCGGGTCGCGGAGCTGCTGGCGTGAGCGACGGAGGTCGCGGCAGCGCGGTCGAGCCGGGGCGCCCCGGGGCGGGCGTCTACCCGCGGAGCCCGCTGGGGGAGTCCGAGGAGGGGATCGCGACCGGGCGCGACGTCGCCTGGGAGCCGCTCGTCGACTACCGCCGCCACGGCGTGAGCGAGACCACCATCCACGGCGCCGTCGCGTGGGCGTCCGGCGATCGCATCGTCCACAGCTTCGGGGGCAACGTCCTCTGCTACGGCCGCTCGATGATGAAGCCGCTGACGATGAAGATCTTCGCGGACGACCTCGACGGCCTCCTCGACGGCCCCGCCAAGGCGATCGCGCTGGCCTCGCACAACGGCGACGTCGAGCACGTGGCGGCCGCGCAGTCCATCCTCGACCCGGCGGAGTGGGGGCTCATGCTCACGCCCCTGGACGTCCCCCTCGTCCAGTTCGGCCGCCAGGTCCGCCGCCCCCGCCGCTGGTACCACTGTTGCTCCGGCGAGCACGCCGCCATCCTCCGCGGCTGCCGCGTCCGGGGGTGGGACCGCGTCGGCTACACGCTCCCGCAGCACCCCCTCTTCGCGGCCTACGTCGACGTCCTCCGGCGCACGCTGGGGCCCGACTGGGAGCCTGTCCGGGTCGCGCGCGACGGCTGCGGCCTCCCCACCGCGTCCAACACCGTCAACGAGCTCGCGCTGCTGTACGCGAGCCTCGCGCGGACGCGGGACGAGGACTGGATCTGGGACGCGATGGTCCAGCACCCCGACCTGATCGGCGGCTTCAACCGGCTCGACTCGACGATCCTCAAGGCGGGCGGCGGCGCCGTCATCGCCAAGGAGGGGGCCGACGGGCTGCTCGGGCTGTCGATCGTGCACGACGACTTCCCCGACGGGCTCGGGGTCGTCATCAAGATCGCGCACGGCTGGAACCCCCAGGCCACCTGGTACGTCGCCCGCGCCGTGCTCGGGGTGCTCGGCTTCGAGCTCCGGAACCCGTACCCGCTGCACCGCCAGAAGGCGTTCATCGTCCCCGGCGTGGTCCCCCCGGACCGGCTCGCGGCGCTGGACGCCATCCCCACGTGGGACGAGTGGGACCCCGACGACGACCGCTGGTACTACCGGTGGGAGCGGTACATCGACTGACCCGGCCGCCGCGGCGGGCTACTGCGGGGTGCAGAGGTCGGCGCAGTCGGCGAACGCGCGGAGGCAGACCTCGCCGCCGCTCGGGGTCGTCCGGCGCACCCAGCCGCCGTCGCGCGTCCAGCTCCAGGTGTCGTTGATCAGCCCGCAGTCCGTCCGTCCGCCGAACGTGATCAGCTCGCCCTCGCGCGTGAGCCCGCTCACGCCGAAGTAGCGCCGCTCGGGGGCCTCGGGGTCGATCGTGGTGAAGTCCGCGGGGAAGTCGCAGAAGCCGTTGGCGGGGTTCGCGTAGACGTCGCCCACCTCGAGCTGGTCCCAGTCCCCGTCGGCGATCTGGTAGCGGTGGACGACGTTCGTGGGGCCGGTCAGCTCGTCGTGCCCCGCGAACATCAGCAGCGTGTCGTCGTCCAGCGTCATCAGGTCGGGCGAGAACCGCGTGCTCGGGTTGTCGCCGCCGGGGGTTATGCCGCCGCCGGCGTGCCGCTCGAACCACGTCCAGCTCGCCAGGTCGAGCTCCCACAGGTCCGCCAGCAGCGGCCCCGCGAAGGCGTTCTCGTCGCCGCCCGCGAACACGAACAGGGAGCCGCCGTCCGCGGCCGGGGTCATCGCGTGGAAGAGCCGCGGACCGGGCGTCCCCGTCGTCCCCCGCTCGGTCCACGCGAGCGTCTCCAGGTCGAGGATCCAGAGGTCGTCCATCGGCTGGTAGGACAGCCCGCTCGTCGACGCGTTGCCGCCGAAGACGAACAGCTGGTCCCCGATCACGGCGCCCGCGTGGCTCGAGCGCGCGCTCGGCCCGCCGCCCGTCGTCTCCAGCTGCTCCCACGTGTCCTCCTCGAGGTCCAGCGCCCAGAGGTCGTCGAGCAGGTCGTACGGCCCCGACGTCTCCTCCCGCTGGCGCCCGCCGTGGATCAGCATCCGGTCGCGGGCCCGGTCCAGCACCGCGATGTGTCGCGCCCGCGGCGGCGGCTCGACGGCCCCCTCGATCGGCGCGTAGGCGTCGCACTGCCGCAGGAACGACCACGTCTGGGTCGTGTACTCGGACGTGAACTGGCACTCCGTGGGCGGGTTGAGGTTGCCGCCGAACCAGACCAGCCGGTCGGTCGGCTCGTGCCAGATGCCGGCCGCCTCGCCCACCGCGGGCGGGACCTGCAGGGTCGCGTCCTCGCAGGGGTCGGGCTCCTCGCTGGGGCAGGAGACGAGGACGAGGGCGAAGGCGAAGGAGAGGACTCTCACGTGGGCTCCGGGAAGAACAGCTCGACGTCGGCGGTGGCGGTCGCCTCGGTGCCCGCGGCGTCGGTGGCGGTGGCGGTGATCGTGGCGGCGCGGCCGTCCAGCTCGGGGCCCTCGCGGTCCCAGATGAGGAGGTGGCCCCAAGACTGCAGCGTCCCCGTCTGCCGGTTGCACTGCATGGTGACGAACGGGGTCGAGGACGCCGACGCGTCGCCCGCCTCGCCGGTCAGCGCGATGGTCCAGTCGGCGGACGCGTCGAGGTACGTCGCCTCGAAGCCGATCTCGACGTGGTAGCCCCCCTGCGGCCCGTGGATGACCTCCAGGCGGCCGTCGCCGGCGTCCATCGGCTCGTACTCGGTGACCCCCTTGCCGAGCTCCAGGGTGGGGTCCCCGTCGCCCGGCTCGCAGCCCTCGCCGGGCGTGCAGCCGGGGGCGACGACGAGGGCGAAGAACGCGATCGGGAGCCCGCGGAGCATCGGTGCGCGGGAGGGTAACGGATCGGGTAGCCTCCCGCCGCGGTGACTCTCATACCCCATGTCATCGGCGGCGAAGACGTCCCGTCGGTGGACGGCGCCGTCTTCGAGGATCGGGCCCCCGCCACGGACGAGCCGATCGCGACGGTCGCGCGCGGCGGGGCGGCCGACGTCGACCGCGCCGTGGCCGCCGCCCGGGCCGCCCTGGCCGGCCCCTGGGGGAGCTCGACGGTCGCCGAGCGGGCCGACCTCCTGGACGCGATCGCGGACGGCATCGAGGCCCGCTTCGAGGAGCTGGCCGAGCTGGAGTCGCGGGACACGGGCAAGCCGGTCGGCCTCGCCCAGGCGGTCGACATCCCCCGCGCGGTGGCCAACTTCCGCTTCTTCGCAGGCGCCGTCCGGCACGACGAGACCGGCTGCCACCCGATGCCCGGCGCGCTGAACTACACGATCCGGAAGCCGCTCGGGGTCGTCGGCCTGATCACGCCCTGGAACCTCCCCCTGTACCTGCTCACGTGGAAGGTCGCGCCGGCGCTCGCGATGGGGAACGCGATCGTGGGAAAGCCGAGTGAGATCACGCCCCTCACGGCGTCCGCGCTCGCCGGGGTGGTCCGCGACGCGGGGCTCCCCGGGGGCGTCTTCAACCTCGTCCACGGCCTCGGCGCGGAGGCCGGGGCGGCGCTGGTGGAGCACCCCGACGTCGACGGGATCTCCTTCACCGGCGGCACCGCCACGGGCGCGCTCGTCGCGGCGGCGGCGGCGTCCTCCTTCAAGAAGCTGAGCCTCGAGCTCGGGGGCAAGAACGCGTCGGTCGTCTTCGCGGACTGCGACTTCGACGCGACGGTCGCCGGCGTCGCCCGCGCGGCGTTCGCCAACCAGGGGCAGATCTGCCTCTGCGGCAGCCGCATCCTCGTCGAGCGCGACCTCCACGACCGCTTCGTGGACGCGCTCGTCGCCGAGGTCGAGCGGACGCGCCGCCCCGGGGACCCCGCCGACCCCGCGACGACGTTCGGTTCCCTCGTCAGCCCCGCCCACCGCGCCAAGGTGGAGGGGTACGTCGAGCTGGCCCGGGAGGAGGGCGGGACCGTCCGCTGCGGGGGGCGTCGCCCGGCGCTGCCCGGGGCGCTCAGCAAGGGCGCCTTCTACGAGGCCACGGTCGTCACCGGCCTCCCCCACGACGCGCGCACGGCGACGGAGGAGATCTTCGGCCCCGTCGTCACCGTCCACCCCTTCGACGACGAGGCCGAGGCGATCGCGATCGCCAACGAGGTCCGCTACGGGCTCGCCGGGTCCGTCTGGACGAGCGACCTGAAGCGCGGCCACCGCGTCGCCCAGGCGATCGACTCCGGCATGGTGTGGGTCAACACCTGGCTCCGGCGCGATCTCCGCGTCCCCTTCGGCGGCGTCAAGGACAGCGGCGTCGGCCGCGAAGGGGGCCGCCACAGCCTCGAGTTCTTCTCCGAATCCCAGAACATCTGCGTCGCCCTATGAGCATCGTCGCCGGCGCCCTCGCGCCCCACCCCCCGCACCTGATCTACGCGGCCAACCCGCCGCAGAACGAGCCCCGCGCCGAGTGCGGCTGGGAGAACCTCCGCTGGGGCTACGAGCGGATGGCGGCGGCGCTCGACGCCCTCGACTACGACGTCCTCGTCATCCTCTCGCCCCACTGGCAGACGTACGTGGGGACGCACTTCCTGGGGCTGCCGCACTTCGAGTCGCTCTCCGTCGACCCGATCTTCCCCAACCTGTTCCGCTTCGACTACGCGCTGGACGTGGACGTCGACCTCGCCGAGGCGATCGAGGCGGAGGCGCGGGGGGCGGGGCTGGTCACGCAGATGATGCGGAACCCGGACTTCCGCGTGGACTACGGGACCATCGTCAGCGCCCACCTGACGCGGCCCGCGTGGGACAAGCCGATCGTCGCGATCAGCTCCTGCCGGTCGACCGCCTGGTACAGCGTCGAGGTCATGCAGGAGCAGGCCCGGGCGCTCGGGGCGGCGACGCGGCGGGCCATCGAGGCGTCCGGCAAGCGGGCCGTCCTCCTCGCCAGCAACTCGCTCAGCCACCGCCACTTCACCACCGAGGGGGCGGTCCCCGAGGACATGACCCGCGAGCACATCACGAGCCACGCGATGTACCTCTGGGACATGAAGGTCATCGAGCTGATGAAGCGGGGCGAGGCGCGGCAGATCTTCGACCTCATGCCCGAGTTCGTGACCCAGGCGATCAGCGAGGCGGACAGCGGCGCGCTGAGCTGGCTGCTCGCGGCGATGGACTTCCCCACGACGCCCGCGACGGTCCACGCCTACGGGACGGTGATCGGGACGGGGAACGTCGTCGCGCACTGGGAGCTGGGGTCGTGACGGGCGGCGGCACCGTCGTCCGCGGGCTGGTCGTCACCGGGCTGCCGCACCCGCTGCTGTGCCCCGACGCGAACGAAGGCTACGGGGCGATCCGGGCTGCCTTCGACGAGGCGGCGGGGCTCATCGCGGCCGACGAGGCGGACCTCCTCGTCGTCTACTCGACGATGTGGCCGTCGGTCATCGGCCACCAGGTCCAGGCCCGCCCCGAGCCGGAGTGGGTCCACGTCGACGAGGTCTTCCACGCCCTCGGGTCGATGCCCTACCGGTTCCGGATCGACGCGGAGTTCGCCCACGCCTGGGACGAGGCGAACCGCCGCCGGGGGCTCCAGTCGCGGACCGTCGACTACCACGGCTTCCCCATCGACACCGGCTCGGTCGTCGCGCTCACGCTGCTCAACCCCGGCAACACGCTCCCCGCGGTCATCTGCAGCAGCAACGTGTACGCCGACCGGGCCGAGACGATCGTCCTCGGCAAGGCCTGCCGCGAGACCATCGACGCCCTCGGCAAGCGGGCCGTCGTCGTCGTCGTGACGTCCCTCAGCAACCGGCTCTTCACCGACTGGATCGACCCCGCGGACGACCGCATCCACTCCGCCAAGGACGAGGAGTGGAACGCCAAGCTGCTCGAGTTCCTGGGGGAGGGGAGGCTCGAGGACCTGGCCCAGCTGAGCCGGCAGATCCAGTCGCAGGTGCGCGTCCACAAGGTCGTCAACTTCAAGCCGATGTGGTGGCTCTCGGCGGTGATGGGGCAGCACAACCGGTACGACGGGGACGTGCTCGCGTACGCGGCGATCCACGGGACCGGGGCGACGGTGTCCACGCTGGTGCCGTCGGCAACGGCGCTCGGGGACAAGGAGTTCGACGAGGACGACGTCGACGTCTACGCCGGGGATCGGGGCGTCCTCGACGGGGGCCATGCAGGCGAGCAGTCCGCGACTCACGCTCCGACTTACGCACCGGATCGCGCCCCGCCTCCCGCTCCGGATCCGGACGTCGTCCGGACCGACGGCGCGGCGAAGCCGGTGGGCGCCTACCCCCACGCCCGCCGGGTCGGCGACCTCCTCTACCTGTCCGGCGTCGGCCCGCGGCACCCGGTGACGAACGAGATCCCCGAGGGGATCGAGGCGCAGACGCGGGCGGTCATCGCGAACATCGAGGCGATCCTCGAGGCGGCGGGCAGCTCGCTCGCCAAGGTCGTCGACGTCACCGCCTTCCTGGTCGACATGGACCGCGACTTCGCGGGCTACAACGCCGTCTACGCGGAGGTCTTCGAGCCGATCCAGGCGACCCGCACGACGCTCGCCGTGACGGCCCTGCCGACGCCCATCGACGTCGAGTTCAAGGTGATCGCGAAGCCGTGATCATCGACATCTCCCCGGTCCTCAGCGAACGCATCGCCGTCTGGCCGGGGGACACGCCCTACCGCCGCACGGTCAACGCGGCGATCTCCGACGGCGCCAACATCGACCTGTCGGACGTCCGCACCACCGTCCACGTCGGCGCCCACACCGACGCCCCCAACCACTACGCCGCGAGCGGGGTCGGGATCGACGCCCGCCCCCTCGACCTCTACTACGGCCCCGCCCAGGTCGTCAGCGTGGCCGTGAGCCGCGGCTCACGGATCGGCGTGAGCGACGTACAGGTCCCCATCGAGGCCTCCCGCGTGCTGTTCCGGACGGGCACGTTCCCGGACCCCGACGACTTCAACGAGGACTTCGCCTCCCTCAGCGCCGAGCTGGTGTCGTGGCTCGCGGCCCAGGGCGTCCGCCTGGTCGGGATCGACACGCCGTCGATCGACCTCTTCGACGACGCGATCCTCGAGTCCCACCAGGCCGTCGCGCGGGCCGACCTCGCGATCCTGGAGGGGATCGTCCTGGACGGCGTCGCCGACGGCCTCTACACCCTGATCGCGCTCCCCCTGAAGCTGGAGGGGGCGGACGCCTCGCCGGTGCGGGCCGCGCTGGTGGCGGAGGAGGACGCGTGAGGCTGGACGTCGCCGGGGACAACCTGCTGGAGCGGATCGGGCTGCTCTCGGGGATGGTGCCGACGCCGCTGGTCGAGGTCAGCTTCGGCAGCGGCTACTGCAAGACCATCGTCGCGGGGGCCCGGCTGGGCGTCTACGAGGCGCTGAAGGAGGCCGACGCCGACGCGACCGAGCTGGCCGCGCGGGTCGGCTGCAGCCGGATCGGGACGGAGGCGCTGGCCAACGCGCTCACGGGCATGGACCTCCTCGTCCGCCGTCGCGGCCGCTACGCGCTGAGCAAGCGGGCCCGCAAGTTCCTCCTGAGGGGGACGAAGTCGTCGATGGTCGACGGCCTGCTGTTCCTCGGCTACTGCCACGAGCTGCTCGACGGGCTCGAGGACGCGATCCGGACGGGCGAGGTGATCCGCATCCACGACCGGGACCACCCGCCCGAGTTCTGGGAGGCCTACATGGGCGCCCTGGGCTCGTTCGCGCGGATGCTCGGCGGCCAGGTGATCGGCAAGATCAGGCCGTCGTCGCCCCCGAAGCGGGTGCTCGACGTCGGCGGCGGCCACGGCCTCTACCCCGTCCTGCTGTGCCGGAAGTACCCCGACCTGACCGGCGAGGTGCTCGACCTGCCGGGCGCCTGCGCGGCGGGGCGCAAGGTCGTCGCGGACGAGGGCATGGCGGACCGGGTGACGTTCCGGGAGGGCGACTTCCGGACCGCGGAGTGGGGGACCGGCTTCGACCTCGTCCTCATCTGCCACGTCCTCCACAACGCCACCGAGGACGAGGCGAAGCTCCTCCTCGGCAACGCGTTCGCGGCGCTGAACCCGGGCGGGACGGTGGTCGTCTACGACGCCGCCCACGACGGGACGGACGGCGCCATCGACGCGAGCGCGGGCTGGAACGAGCTCTTCTTCTTCATGATCAGCGGCGCCCAGGCGTGGCCCGAGGCGACCATCGAGGGGTGGATGGTCGAGGCCGGGTTCGAGGCGCCGAGGACCCGGGGCCTGATGGCCGCCCCCGAAGTGGTGATGACCGCGCGCAAACCCGCTTGAAGAAAGCGGTTTCGGGGACCCCGAACTTTCGGTATTCTGAGTATTCGGGAGTGGTTCGGGGTGGAGAGGCGAAAACACCAGCGCTGGAAGTGCGAGGGCCCCGTGCGCGTGGTCCACGGCTCCGAAGTGGCGGACGGGACGATGCTCGATCTGTCCGAGTCGGGCGGCTGGATCGCGACCCTGAAGTCCTACGGGGTGGGGACCACGCTCCGCCTCGAGTTCCGGCACCCCCAGGACGGCCGCCGCGTCGGCGTCGACGCCGTCGTCTCGCGCCTCGTCCGGCTCCAGAGCAAGCTCGGCTCCTACGGGATCGCGGTCGAGCTGAAGTCCACGATGCTGGACCTCGACCCCGAGTACGACGACACCTCCCGCCAGCTCGCCGAGCACCGCATCCGTCCCCGGCGCCGGCCCGCGCTGTGGATCCCCGTCGAGTTCCACATCGGCGGCGGCGACACCCACCGCGGGAGCCTCGAGGACGTCAGCATCCGGGGCCTCCGGATCATCGGCCGCGTCGCGCCCGAGGAGGGCGCGCGCGTCCGCATCCAGCTCCTCCCCCCCGAGGGCCACAGCTGCCCGCGGGTGGGGCTCCTCGGCGTGGTCCGCTGGTCGCGGATGGTGGGCGCCGGCCACGCGTTCGGCGTGGACATCGAGGAGGTGGGGGGCCAGGAGGCGACGGAGGCGTGGGCCGACTACGTGCTCAGCCGCCTCAAGCTGTCGGGTGACGTCGCCGCCGCCGCCAGCTGACGCTCAGCTCAGGTCATCCGCCAGCGCGGCGCGCTGCTCGTCCGAGAACACCTGCTCGCCGTTCAGCTCGTCGTCGTCGAAGTCGCACCCGATGGCCACCGGCAGGGCGCCGCCGACGTCGAACGTGAGGTACTGCACGGAGCTGATGCGGTCGGTCCCCACCTGGGCAGCGTCCCAGGTCGGGCGGACGCGGGTGCCGTCCTCGAGCCGGAGGTAGAGCGTCGGGTTGAGCCCGAGCCACTGCGGCAGCTTGGCGTCGCGCCGGTCGGGGTCGTCGATCTCGACCATCAGCGTGCACTTGAGCTGCCCCGCGGCGGGGACGAGATCGTTGTACGTCGCCAGCTCGTGGAGGATGTCGGCCTCCTTGACGATCCGCTCCGCGCGCATCATCTCCTGGACCTGGTAGCGGACCGTGTCGCGGTTCTCGAAGAGGAACGTGAGCACCCTGCCGACGTGGTAGCGGCGGAGCGCCTTGGCGGCGAGGACCTCGGCGCGGAACCCCGCCCGCTCCTCGTTGTAGGTGACGTAGTCCAGGATCTCGTCGCGCTGTACGGGCTTCATTCGTCGTCCCCCTCGTAGGCCCGGGCGAGGACCGTCATCGGGTGCATGGGCGTCGTCCCGGCGTGCTGCCGGAACTGGATCGCGGCCAGCGGGCAGTCGGTCACCCACACCTCGCTGACCGACTCCTTCATCTCCGCGAACGCCTTCGCGCCCCACCGTTGGCTGTCCTCGAACCCCTCGTTCTTCATCGCCCACGTGCCGTCGTGGCCGCAGCACTCCATCACCGTGACCGGCTTGCTGCCCGTCTTGCGGATGAGGTCGCGCCCCTTGAAGCCGACCCGCTGGGCGCGGAGGTGGCAGGGGGCGTGGTAGCCGAACGTCTCCCCGGGGGAGGACCGGAAGTCGGTGTTGAAGCGCTCCTCCTTCCGGAGCGACCAGACGTACTCGGAGACGTCCATCGTCGCCTCCGCGAGGCGGGCGGCGCGGGCGCGGTCGTCGCCCTCGAGGAGCTCGGGGTACTCCTTGCGGAGCATCATCGAGCAGGTCGGGTTGACGACGAGCACCTTCGACCCCGCCTCGACGTGGGGCATCAGCGCGTCGAGGTTCAGCCTCGCGCGCTTGCGGAGCTCGTCGAGGTCACCGTACTCCCACGCGGGCATGCCGCAGCAGCCGACGCCCTTCGCGCAGCGGACGTCCACGCCGTTCTTCTCCAGCACCGTGAGCGCGTCCTCGCCGATGGACGGCTGGTTGTTCTCGACGTAGCAGGTGGCGAAGAGCACCGCCTCCCCCCCCGGCTCGAAGCTCCGGCCGGCCTTCTTCGCGAGCGCGCTGAACGTCTTCGCCGCGAAGTCGGGGAGGAGCTTCTTCGGGTGGACGCCGAGGAGCTTGCTGAGCATCCACCGGTGGGCGCCGACGCGGTTGGCGACGTTCGCCATGCCGAAGCTCAGGCGCGCCATCCTCCCGGCGAGGTCCGGATTCCCGAGGACGCGATCCCGCCACCGCGTGCCGTGCCCGCGGACGTTCTGGGCCCGGTAGCGGGCGACGAGCTTGGGGAAGTCGAGCTGGAACTCGTGCCCCTCGGCGGGGGTGTAGGGGCACTGGATCTCGCACAGCTTGCACTGGAAGCAGGCGTCCATGACGGCCGCCCGCTCGTCCAGCGTGACCTTGCGGACGTCGCCGTCGTGGTCGTCCACGAACTGGAAGAGGCGGACGAAGCTGCTGCAGTACTTGAAGCACATGCGGCAGCCGTGACAGACCTCGAAGCTGCGCTCGATCTCGGCGTCGAGGCCGGCCGGATCCCAGTACACGGCGTCCGACGGGTCGTAGGACCACCCGTCGGACGGCAGGTACGAGATGTTGCTCAAGGAGCGACGGCTCTAGAAGGTGTCGTCGAGGAGCGCCTGGAAGCGGCCCGCGTGGCTCTTCTCGGCCTTGGCGAGGGTCTCGAACCAGTCGGCGATCTCGCCGAAGCCCTCCTCGCGGGCGGTGCGGGCCATGCCCGGGTACATGTCGGTGTACTCGTGGGTCTCGCCCGCGACGGAGGCGCGGAGGTTGGACTCCGTGTCGCCGATGGGGAGGCCGGTGGCGGGGTCGCCGACCTTCTTGATGTAGTCGAGGTGGCCGTGCGCGTGGCCGGTCTCGCCCTCGGCCGTCTGGCGGAAGTTGCCGGCGATCTCGGGGTAGCCCTCGACGTCCGCGATCTTCGCGAAGTAGAGGTAGCGGCGGTTGGCCTGGGACTCGCCGGCGAACGCGGCGCAGAGGTTCTCGTGGGTCTTGGTGCCGTCGAGGCTCATTTCGGAAGGGCTCCGTACAGGGTTCGTTGAAGGGACCGGATCCCTAGCACGCAGGATCGGTGGCGGCTACTCCCTGCCACCACTCGAAGGTGCGCCCCATCGGGTCGGCGCCGTCGAAGAAGACGAGGTAGCTCATGGCGTCGTAGGCGACGAACGCCTCCTCGGCGTCGGCGACCCGCCCCATCTGGTGGACGGTGCGCCAGGTGCCGGTGTTGAAGTAGCAGGCGGGGCGGCCGCCGACGAGGCCGAGGGGGCGCATGCCGGCGAAGTGGGTGTGGCCGTTGACGACGAACTGGAGGCCCTCGTCGGAGCGGTCGGACAGCGCGCGCCAGCCCTGCTCGGCGAAGCGGGTGTCGAACAGCCCGAACATCACCTTGTAGGCCTCGGCGAACTTCGGGTCCTGGAGGCGGAAGCCCTTGGCGGACAGCGCCAGGAGCGCCTTCATCTTGCCCGCGAGGTCCCACCGGAAGGCCTTGTGGTGGTCCTTGAACCACTGCGTCACGGCGGCGTTGTCGAGGAACTCCTCGACGAGGAGGCGCCACGCCTTGGCGACCTCGCGGCCGACGCCCCGCTGCTGGCGGTCAGTGAGGCTCGCGACCCACGAGGGGACGGCGAAGATGGGGCGGACGTCGTCGATGTCGTCGAGGCGGTGGTCGTCGATGCCGACCTGCTCGCGGATGGTGGGGGGGAACCGGACGACGAGCTCGGCGGCGAGGAGGTCGGACAGGGGGGCGGCGCCGCCGGGGTCGTGGCAGAAGTCGTCGACGGTGTGGCCGTGGTAGGCGAGGACGCGGTGCTCGGGGAAGGTCAGCTCGGTGGGGAAGGGGGCGTCGCCGCCGGCCAGCCCGAGGGCGGCGCGGATCGAGGCGCGCGCGCCGGGGGCGTGGTGGAGGAGCCGGTCGTGGTTGCCGAGGGCGTAGTGGACGTCGAGCTCGCCGGCGGCGACGCGGGCCTTCAGGGCGTCGAAGAACGGCTGCTCGGCGGCGACGGTGGCCTGGACCTGGGCGTCGATCTCGGCGGCGAGGGCGTCGGACGGCTCGTGGTAGGGCCGGAGGTCTCCCTCGAGCCACTTGGGGGAGCGGACGAGGTCGAAGAGGTCGCCGACGAAGGCGAGCCGGACGGGCCCCTCGTGCGGCGCGCGCTCGATGCGCTCCCAGAACCGGGCGAACTGCTCATGCTTGGGGAGGTGGCTGACGGCGCCGGGGCGGAGGTGGAGGTCGGAGACGAAGATCAGCACGAAGGGAGGATAGTGGGGGGCCGGCGGGGGGAACAGACGCGAGGAAGGCGATCAGCTCCGGAGGGTCGAATTCCGCGAATTCCGCGGCGTCCGGCTCGCGACCTGGTTGGGCTCGTCCGTCCAGGACTCGCTGCGCAAAGGGAGCAAAGGGCCGCGTCCAGCGGCCTCGCAAAGAACGCAGAGGAAGTCCGGTACCCGATCGCGCAAGGACGGCGGGCCTGCTGGACCCAAGCCCCGATCAGCGATCCGGATTCTGGCGAAGGTCCGGGCCAGGACCCCCTCTTTGCGCCTCTGCGCCTTTGCGTGAGAACAAGAACGCCCCGGAATCTGACGATCCCCCCGTCCAGATCACCCCCTCCGTGCGGTCCTCCGTGCTTCCGTGTCTCCGTGTCGACGCCCCCCTCTCAGTCCCCCGATCACCGCCTGGCTTCAACTCCCTACCCCTCGGGATCGATCGGCGGCGGCTCCGGCACCACCAGCCCCGCGGGCATCTCCCACACCATCACGTCCCCCGCGAACGGCCCCTTCGCGACCCCCCCGAGCCCCTCCAGCCACGCCTCCCAGGGCCACGGACGAGGCGCCGTCTCGCCGAGGTTCGGCGCCGCGATGACGACCGCGCGGCCTGGCGCCTCCACCATGTTGAGGACGATCCGGAAGGTCTCCTCGAAGGACGCGAACTCCTCGCGGCTGAGGAGGTTCGGGGAGAAGTAGAAGTGGGCGCCGCCGTCGCGGTTGCAGAGGAGGCGGGGGTCGGGGTCGTCGTAGCAGGGGCGGCCGGTGCGGCCGGTCGGCCAGCGGGCCGCGATCGGGTCCATGTGCTCGGGTTCGTCGTTGAGGAAGCTGTGGTCCCAGAGGTAGAGGACGACGTCGCCGTCCTTCGCGTCGGCCCAGTAGGGGCGGAGCTCGTCCGCGGATGACGCCGCGATCCGCTCGTCCGCCGCGGCCGCCTTCCGGTCGTACCAGTCGGCCGCCGCGCCCCCCCACGTGGCCGACGCCGCCGCCGCCAGGATCAGCGCCGCCGCCGGGCCCGCCCGGGGTCCGAAGCGAGCCGCCCCCGCGGCCAGACCCCAGCCGCCGGCCGCGACGAGGAGCAGCTGGGGCACGAGGTAGTAGTGGGTGAGGCGGGGGTCCGCGACGTGGATCTCGTAGAAGAGCGCCAGCGCCGCCACGTAGCCGAGGGCCTGCAGGAGCAGCAGCCCGACCGCTCGGCGCGCCTCGCTCAGCAGCCCCGCGACGCAGCCCGCCGCCACCCACGCGACCATCCCCCAGCAGTCCCCGATGGCGACGAACCGGCTCGTCAGCATGTGCCGCGCCGTCGACGGCCACGGCTCCTCCTCGGAGATGTGGAACGTCCACGGGTCGGTCGTCTTGAAGAGCGACATCCCGACGATGAAGGCGAGGCTGACGCCGACGATGATCGTCCACCGCTTCCGGAGCCGGCGGTGGAGCAGGAGCAGGAAGAGGATCTGGCCGAGGACGGCGGCGGTGACGAGGATGTTGACCTGCGCGGCCAGCGCTGACGCCCACGCCGAGCGCCGCCACGCCGCCTTCGCCGCGTCGTCGTCGCCGGTGCCCGCCCGGAGCGCCGCGAGCATCGCCCACGTCGACAGCGACGTCGCCAGCAGCGCCCACGGGTAGGGGGACGTGTTGAGGCCGTAGTTCGCCTGCATCGGCGCGCCGGAGAGGACCGCGACGGGGATCAGGAGCGCGGCGACGGACCCGGTCTCGCGCCAGCCCACCCCGCCGAGCACGACGACGGCGGCGAGCCCCGCGGCGACGGTCAGCACCCAGTGGGTCACGAAGCTGACCGAGATCGCCTGGAAGAAGCCGTGGATGGCGCCCGAGATGGGGGGGTGGAGGCCCTCCCAGCTGAGAAGCCAGCCGAAGACGTTGCCGTGCCGGAGGTGGCGCGCCTGGGGCTCGAAGTAGCCGAGCCAGTCGATGCCCCAGACGTTGCTGTGCCAGGGGAGCTGGTCGAGGCGGAGGGAGGCGCCGAAGACGACGGCGCCGGCGGTCAGGGCGGCCGCGGCGAGGAGGCCGGCGTCAGGGCGTGGCCGTCGCACGCATGAACGCCTCGACGATCTTCACGTAGCCGGTGCAGCGGCACAGGTTGCCCGCGATCGCCTCCCGGACCTCGGCCTCGGTCGGTTGCGGGTTCCGCTCCAGGAGCGCCTCGCCGACCATGATGAAGCCGGGCGTGCAGAAGCCGCACTGCGACGCGCCGCACTCGGCCCACTGCTTCTGGAGCTCGGTCAGCAGCGGCCCGTCGGCGACGCCCTCGATCGTCTTGATCTGCTTGTCCGCGCAGTCGAGCGCGAGGGTGAGGCAGCTGAGCCGCGGCTCGCCGTCGACGCGGACCGCGCAGCAGCCGCAGGTCCCCATGTCGCACCCCCGCTTGGTCCCCGTCAGCCCCGCCTGGTAGCGGAGGACGTCCAGCAGGAGGGCGTGCTGATCGACGGCGCCCTCCCAGGGCTCCCCGTTGATCGTCAGCTCGAGGATGCGCTTTTTGATGGCGCGGAAGATAGCATCGCGTCCGTGAGGCTTCGTGCGGCCGGTCTCGTTTGTGCGTGGACGCTGGGCGTCGCCCTGATCGGGTGCGGCAAGCCGGCGCCGCCGCCCGAGATCGAGCCCGTCGCGGGGCCGGTCCGGATCGCCGTCGATCGGGACCTCGTGGAGCTGGCGGGGCGATGGCGGCGGGATCTCCACGAGGATCCCGCGGCGCCGGTCACGATCGAGGTCGTGGAGA
This sequence comes from uncultured Rickettsiales bacterium, assembly GCA_964344575.1. Classification (GTDB taxonomy): domain Bacteria; phylum Myxococcota_A; class UBA796; order UBA9615; family UBA9615; genus JAAESI01. The sequence goes on from CAYFOA010000021.1 coordinate 64,297, forward strand.
CCGACGCGGCGCTGGGGCTGGCGTCGCTGATCGAGGGGCGGGTGGCGGCCGCGATCGTGCTCCGGCGGGCGACCGAGGCCGAGGACCGGTACGCGGCGGGCGACGACCTGGTCCCCCGCGAGGGGCTCCGGTACGAGGTGATCGCGCGGCGTCCGGTGACGCTGCTCGTGCACGCCGACGCGTTCGTGGACGTGCTGTCCCGGGACGAGCTGACGAGGGTGCTCGCGGGGGAGGTCCGGGAGTGGGACTCGTTCGGGGGTCCCGCGAGCGAGATCGCGCTGTACGGGCGGCAGGAGGGGAGCGAGACGGCGGCGATCGTGCGGCGGATGCTGGGAGGGCGTCCGCCGGCGGAGCAGCTCAAGGCGCTCCCCACGGACCAGGCGGTGGCCACGGCCGTGGCGGCGGACCCGCTCGGGCTGGGCGTCGGCGGCGGTGCCCCGGGGCGGGGGACGAAGTCGCTGGCGATCCGCGACGGCGAGCAGGTGCTCATGCCGGGGGCGGGCGCGGGTTCGGCGTGGCCGTGGGTCCGGAACGTGTACATCGTGACGCAGGGGGCCCCGGCGCGGCGCGTCGAGGTGCTCCGCGACTACGCCCGGAGCGAGGCGGGCCGGCGGCTGGCCGAGCAGGCGGGCTTCGTGGGCTGGATGGAGGGCTGGACCGACGACGTCCCCTGACCGCGTCCTCATCGTCGGCTGGGACGGCGCCGGGTGGCCGGTGCTGGAGCCGTGGCTGGCGGCCGGCCGGCTGCCCCACCTCGCGGCGCTGATCGAGCGGGGGGCGCGGGCGCCGCTGCGGTCGACGATCCCGCCCGTGACGCCGGCGGCGTGGACGTCGATGGCGACGGGGCTGAACCCGGGCCGGCACGGGGTCCTCGGCTTCCGGCGGCTGGACCTGTCGCGTCCGTCGTCGTTCGATCCGACCCTGGCGAGCAGCGTGGACCTGCGGGGGCGGACGTTGTTCGAGCACGCGGCGGCGCAGGGGGAGCCGGTGGCGCTGGCGGGGTGGCCGATGACGTGGCCGCCGCTGCCGCTGCCGGGCGGGGTCGTCCTCGCGGGGTGGCCGCGGCCGCGTTCGCGGGTCGCGCCGACGTGGCCGGCGGCGCTGGGGCGGCGCCTGGGTCCGTGGGGGGACGGGG
>CAYFOA010000022.1:0-40690 GCA_964344575.1 uncultured Rickettsiales bacterium
CCGCCCGGCGCGGGATCGGAGGCTCCGGGGACGTCGCACGGCACGCGGTCCGACGCTCCGGGGACGTCGCAGGGAGGTCTCTCGCCCGGAGCCGCGCCCCCGTCGGTCCGGTCGCTCGCCAGGTCGCGGAGCAGCGGGGAGGCGAACCGTCCGGCGAGGGCCCTCAGGGGGTCCCGGGCGAGCTGGCCGTCGAGGCAGCGGACGCAGCGGGCCTCATCGACGTCCTCGCACCGGACGCCCGGGGGCCGGACCATCTGGCCGCGGCCGCAGAACCACTTCGGATCGTGCAACGTCGCCGTCGTCGGGATCCCCCGCCGGCCGGCCTCGCGAAACGGGATCACCCCCCACCCGTCGGGGTGCCCGACGTGGACGACGTCCGGCGCGAACCCGTCGATCACCGCCCCGATCGGCCGCCGGAACCGGTCGTCCCCCCACGTCTCCCGGAACGTCCGCGCGTCGCTCAGCCGGTGCCGGATCCGGTGCACAGCGACCGGCGACTCCGACCCCTGGACGACCGAGAACGGCGCCACGTCCGCCCCCACGTCCGCCGCCATCGTCAAGACGGCGACCCCATGTCCCGCCTCCGTCAGCGCGTCGGCCAGCGTCGCCGTGTGCACCTCGACCCCACCGAGCGAGTGCGGAGCGAAGCGGTGCGTCAGGAGCAGGACCCTCATGGGGACGACTCCCCCCGCTCGACGCCCGCCGGTCCCCGCCCCCCGTCGACAAGACACTCGCGAGCGCCCTCCGCGCGGCCTCCCGCGCGCGCGCCGCCGACAGGCGCCGGCCGTGCGGTCGCGGCGGCGTTCACGGCGCCCCCTCCCGCCCGCCGGCCCACTGCCCGAGGAGCGCGGCGGCACGGCGGGGCGCGCCCCGCAGCGCCCAGGTCGGACCCCCGTCGCGCGCGTCCGCCCCGAACCCGGCGAGCCACGCCACCACCGCCGCCGGTAGCGACGGCACCGCCCGCAGCCCGAACTCGGACGCTGCCTGGAGGTGCGCCACGCGGTGCCTCGCGTACGTCTTCGCCAGCGTCGGCTCGTGGTGGTGCTCGACGACCGCGGTGGGGACGTAGGCGAGCGCGTGGCCCGCCTCCAGCGCGGCGCGGCCCCAGGCGAGGTCCTCCCCGAACGGCCGGCTGGGGAAGGGGAGCCCGAGCACGACCTCCCGCCGGACCATCGACCCGACGTTGTCGAACCGCGCCGCGGCCATGTGCTCCGCCGGCTTCATCGCGGCGAGGTCGGCAGAGGTCGCCGTGCGGACCACGATCGCGTCCCCCTCCGGCGTCCATCGCCGGAGCGTCGCCGTCACCAGCGGGTCGGCGCCGGGGCGGGGGATCTGGCGGGCGTAGGCCCCGGCCACGCGCTCGTCGGTGAACGCGGCGGCGAGGGCGGTCAGGTAGTCCCGGCCGAAGGGGACGGCGTCCTGCGACAGGATCGCGACGAGGGGGGCTCGGGCGGCCTCGACCAGGGCCGTGCGGACGAGCCCGTGGTCGAACCCGCCGGCGACGTCGAAGGTCCGGAGCCCCTTGTGCCGGTGGTGCGCCGCGCGGATGCAACCGTCGGTCGAGCCGGAGTCGGCGAGCAACACCTCGACGGACGGAACGTCCTGCGCGAACACCGCGTCGAGCACCGCGAGCAGCCGCTCGCCGCCGTCGAGCACCGGGACCACGACCGAGAACGCCGGGGCGGGCCCGTCCGCGGGGGGCGCGTGAGGGGTGAGCTGCGTCACCGGACGAGCTCCTCGTACCGCGCGGCGACATCGTCGGCGAACTCGTCGAGCGATCGCGGGGGCTGGACCGTCGCCCGGAGCGCGCGCAAGCCGTCCGCGTCGTCCAGCAGCGCCGCCAGCGCGCCCGCGTCGCCGGCCTCGAACAGGCGCCCGTCGACGCCGTCCTCCACCAACTCCGGCAGCCCCCCGAGCCGCGACGCGATCACCGGTCGCCCCCGCCCGCGCGCCTCGAGCACGACCAGCGGCGCGTTCTCCGCCCAGACCGAAGGCACCACCACCACGTCCGCCCCGTCCATCGCCGCGGCGACGTCAGCCGGCGGCAGCGGCCCCTCCGCCGTCAGCCGTCCCCCCGACGCGGCCACCACGTCAGCCCGGAACGCCGGGAACGGCGCCGGTCCGACGGCCCGACCCACCGCACCCGTCCTCGTCCGCGCGAGCGCCGCGGCGAACACCTGCGGACCCTTGTGCGGCACCCAGGTCCCGACGAACAGCGCCCGCGTCGGCCCTTCGGTCGGCCCGTCCCGACGGTCCGGGCCCGCCTCGGCAGGCACCCCCGTCGGCACCACGGCCACGTCCGGGAACGTCAGCCCGTCCGCCGCCAGCGACTCCGCCAGGAACGCGGTCGGCGACAGGGTCGCGGTCACGTGCCGCAGCGCATCGTCGATCACCCGTCCCCGGGCCGCGATCCGCGGATCGACGGGCCCAGGGTCGGACTTGTGCTCCCTGGATGGTGCATGAGTCCCACCCTCGGGCCCCGACCGCCACCCCTGGACCGCGCCGACCATCCGCGCCCCCCGCTCGTTCACCCGCTTGAACGCCCCCTGCACCCCCTCCGGCAAGGCCCCGAACGCCCGGTGCACCGCGTCCGGCGGCACGACCCCGGGCAGCTTCCCCGCCACCCACCGCCCCGCCCGCTCCAGCGGCCCTTCCCGATGCCGGAACCCGTCGAAGCAGCCTCCGCAGAGCGCCTTGTCCACCGGCAGGCAGAGCCCCCCGTCCACCCGCCGCCGCTGCCCCCCGCTGGGGCACGCCCACCACCCGTCGTGGAGGTGCAGCGCCACCGGGATCCCCCGCGCCGCCGCCACCCCGAGCATCCCCGCCGACAGCCCGGCCAGCGTCTGCACCGACACCAGCGCCGGCTCCTCCTCGTCCAGGATCCTGCCGAACACCCGGTCGATCGCCGGGTCCGTCACCGCCTCCGGCAGGTCCCGGTAGGGCCAGTTCTGCACGATCCCGTGGACCCGCACCCCCCCGACCTCCGCGACCTCCACCGAGTTCTGCGCCTGCCCCGGCCGCACCCGCGCCGTCACCACCGCGGGGTCCCACCCGCGCGCCGCCAGCGCCCCCGCCAGCCGCGCCGTGTACAGCTCCACGCCGGCGTGGCTGTCCGGCGGGTAGGCGTGCGCGACGAAGAGGATCCGCCGGGGACGGCGCGGCTGCATCGCCCCGAATGCTAGCTTTCAGCCCATGGCTTCGCCGGAGAGCAGCGCCCTCAAGCGCGTCCTCGTCGTCGACGACGAGGAGAACATCCGCCACCTGCTCCTCGTCGTCCTCAAGAAAGCGGGCTACGAGCCCACCGCCGTGGGGACCGGCGCCCAGGCGCTGGAGCTCCTCGCCGCCGAGAACTTCCCCATCGTCCTGTCCGACATCCGCATGCCCGGCATGGACGGCCGCGAGCTCCTCCGCGAGATCGGCCAGCGGAGCCGCGGCACGTACGTCGTCATGATGTCCGCGTACGGCGGCGACGAGGTCGCCATCGAGTGCATGAAGGAGGGCGCCTACGACTACTTCAACAAGCCGTTCAAGGCCGACGAGGTCGTCCTCCTCCTCCGCAAGATCCAGGAGCGGGAGACGCTCTTCCGCGAGAACGAGCGCCTCCGCGAGGAGCTCGACGAGCGCTTCCGCTTCGACAACATCATCGGCCGCAGCGAGCCGATGAAGCAGGTCTTCGCCACCGTCAGCAAGATCGCCCCCTACAAGACGACCGTCCTGCTCACCGGCGAGTCCGGCACGGGCAAGGAGCTCCTCGCCCGCGCCGTCCACCGCAACTCCGACCGGGCCGGCAAGGAGTTCGTCCCCGTCAACTGCGCCGCCATCCCCGAGAACCTCCTCGAGTCCGAACTCTTCGGCCACGCCCGCGGCGCGTTCACGGGGGCCGTCAAGGCCAAGCGCGGCCTCTTCCAGGAAGCCTCCGGCGGCACCCTCTTCCTCGACGAGATGGGCGACATGCCCGTCTCGCTGCAGGTCAAGCTCCTCCGCGTCCTCGAGAACGACGAGGTCCGGCGCGTCGGCGAGAACAAGCCCGAGCCCGTCGACGTCCGCCTCATCGCGGCCACCTCCCGTGACCTCGAGAAGCGCGTCGCCGAGGGGACCTTCCGCGAGGACCTCTACTACCGCCTCAACGTCGTCCACATCCGCCTGCCGCCCCTGCGCGAGCGGCCCGAGGACGTCCCCCTGCTGATCGATCACTTCCTCGAGCGGTTCAACCGCAAGTTCGGCAAGAACGTCGCCGGCGTCGCCCCCGCCGCCCTCAAGGTGCTCCTCGCCTACCCCTGGCCGGGCAACGTCCGCGAGCTCGAGAACGCCCTGGAGCGCGCCATGATCCTCGGCGACGGGGAGGAACTCGCCCTCGACGCCTTCCCCGCCCACCTCCGCGACGCCGCCGCCGGCGGACGGATGCGCCGCGCCAACGACCACGACCTCTCGATCAAGCGCCGCGTCGCGTCCCTCGAGGCCGAGCTCATCGCCCGCGCCCTGGAGCAGACCGGCGGCAACCGGACCCACGCCTGCAAGCTCCTCGAGATCAGCCACCGCGCCCTGCTCTACAAGATGCGCGACTACGGCATCGACGTGCCCGCCCGGCAGGGGGGCGGCAGCTGACCCGGGTCGCCCTCACCGCGGCGCTCGCCCTCCTCCTCCTCGCGGGCTGCGGACGCTCCGCCGCGCACTGGACCGACGCCGGCGACCGCGCCCTCCGCGACGGCGACCTCGTCGCCGCCGAGCTCGCCTACACCCGCGCGCTGGACCGCGACCCCCACCACGCCCCCGCCATCTACGGCAAGGGCTGGGCCCTCCGCGCGTCGGGCCACCCCGAGCTCGTCGACCCCGCCCGCCAGCTCTTCCAGCGCGCCATCGACTACGACCCCGACTACTTCGGCGGCTACCGCGGCAAGGGCGTCCTCCTCATGGACGAGGGGAAGGTCCTCCCCGCCGAGCAGTACCTCCGCCAGGCCTTCGACCGCGCCCCCGACAACCCCGCCGTCCTCGAGTCCCTCGGCCAGCTCTACCTCCGCGCCGGCCGCCTCGCCGAGGCCGAGCAGATGTTCCGCGCCGCCGTCTCCGTCGCGCCCGGTCACGCCGAGATCCACCGCGGCCTCGCCGAGGTCGCGCTCCTCGAGGGCGACCCCGCCGCCGCCCTGATCGAGATCGACGTCGGCCGCGCCGGCGCCGTCTCGGGCAAGGTCGGCCTCTTCCTCCTCGACGAAGGAGAGATCAAGGTCCACCTCTACGCGGCCGAAGCCGCCCTCGCTTCGGACCCCCCCGACGTCGACTCTGCTGGACAATCCCTCACGCGCGCGGATACGTTGCTAAGCGAGGTATCCCGCCAGGGGTTCGAGCGCGAAGCGAACGACCTCCGAACGCGGTGGGACGACCTCCGAAGACGAAGGGAGGAGCTGGCCGGCGGGCTCTGAAATGTTTGCAGACCTTGACCGAATTCGGGTGCGTTCAACAACGGGAGTCCCCGGATTTCAACGACTTGGCCGCGGCGTGGATCTTGCACCGCGAGCGCAGGCCACCATGAACAAGGGCTACACGATGCTCGAGCTCCTGGTGGTCCTGGTCCTCATCGTGGTGATGGGAACGCTGGCCGCCTCGGACCTGAGCCGCCTGAAGGGGAGGTACCGCATGAACGCAGCCGTGCAGCACTTCGCCGACATGGTCGAGCTGACGCGGGTCCGTGCGATCACGGGGAACCGCGAGTACGCCCTGGTGCTGCAGGAGTTCGACCCCACCCCCGACGACGGGGACGTCTTCAGCAACCACGGCAAGTACGAGATCTGGGAGGGCGAGGGCCTCCGCAACAGCGCCAACTGGGAGCACATGGAGACCGACGGCACCGTCGACCTCTACAACGGCCCGGGCAAGTGGATCGGCGTCTCCATCGAGGAGTGGGACACGATCTCCGGCCCGCCCAACTACAACTTCCCCGACGCCCTGGTGTTCAGTCCCCGGGGCTACCTCATCAACGACCCCACCGACTTCGACGACGGCGTCATCCGCATCGTCTTCCGCAACAAGCACTCCCGCATCTACGAGGCCCGCGTCGTGCGGATCGACCTCGGCGGCGGGACCCAGATCGCGCAGGTGAACTGAATGCTCCGACGACGACGCCAAGAAGACGCCGCCGCCGGCTTCACGCTGATCGAGCTGATCATCGCGATGGCCGTCATGCTGATCGGGCTGCTGGCGCTGTGGGGGCTCCACGCCGCCGCCATCAGCAGCAACGCCAACGCCTACCGCCTCGGCATCTCCACCGTCCTCGCCCAGGACGGCCTGGAGCAGCTCTACGGCGAGACGTGGATGGACACGTTCACCAACGCGGACCTCGACCCCGCGACCTGCGGCGGCACCTTCCCGGCGCCTACCGTCGACGGCCTCGAGAACCTCCCCTGCTTCCTCGACGGGACCAACGTCAAGGTCAACGGCCTCGGCAACGTCGACGCCACGCTCGGCCCCGTCATCTACCTGCGGACGTACCACACCGAGCTGATGACGGGCGGCACCGACCGCATGTTCATCCGCGTCCGCGTCACCTACGAGGACCCCAACACGGCCAAGCGGCACGGCGTCACGATGGGCACCACCCGCATGACCAGCACCTACGACCCCCAGGATCTCGGCTGATGCGACGCGGGTTGTCTCGTCCGTCCAGGACTCGACCCCTTCGGGGCCTTCCCGCGAGCGGGAAGGCGACCCTCCGTTCCTACTCCGGGTTCACGATGATCGAGCTCCTCATCACCGTCGCCCTGTCGACGCTGGTCGGCGTGCTCATCTACACGGTGTTCATCGAGCAGACGAAGGCGTACCGCCTCCAGTCCGACATGGGGAACATGCAGCAGAACCTGCGCGTCGCGATGGAGATGCTCTCCCGCGATGTCGGCTCCGCCGGGTTCGGCATGGGGCTCGACGGCGGCACCTGGGGGGCGAGCGGCCAGGCCGGCTCCGCCAACGCGGCCAGCTACGGCCTCTGGATCCGCGAGGACTTCCCCGTCGGGGGCGGCTCCGACGCCGTCGAGATCGCGATGATGGACCCCGACCGGAGCACCTGGTCGGCCCTCAGCAGCAACTCCGTCCAGTGCAACACCAACGTGCTGACGTTCGCCACCGCCGACGCCGCCAACGCCGCGCTCTACTCGCCGACCGGCCCCAACAAGGAGATCGTCTGCTGGTACCCCACCGGCTACACGGGCCGTCCGTCGTCGTTCATCTGGTCCGTCAGCGCGGCCGGCGACTCGAGCGCGGGCACGGTCCCGGTCACGGCCAACAGCACGACCGACTTCAACAACGTCTGCCCCGACAGCCTGCCGACCTCCTCGGTGTGCGCGCCCTCCGTCAAGATCGCCTACTACATCGACCGCAACGGCACCGACGGCATCGGCATCGGCAGCGACACCCTCCCGGTGCTCTACCTCGTCCCCGACGCGACCGCCGCCTGGGACGCCGGCGGCTACCCCCACGCCGACGACATCCCCGTCGCCCTCGGCATCGAGGACATGCAGTTCCAGATCTGCCAGGCCGGCCTCGGCCGCGACTGCGAGCTGACCGCGAACTGGGAGTCCACCGGCTTCGACATGGACTCCAGCAGCACGGGCACCAACACCTGGACCAACCTGCAGTCCGTCCGCATCAACCTCCTTGCCCGCACGCTCCGGGCCGACCTGGAGCGGACGTCGGTCAGCCAGCGCGTCGACCTGGACGCCAACGACACCTTCGTCCCCACCTCGGGGATCGACTCCTACCACCGCCGCGTGGCCCGCACCGAGGTCACGCTGCGTAACGCCATGGGCACGTGGATGCTCATGAACAGCTCGTTCTGAGGCCGCCGATGCTGCGACGACACCCCCCCGCCACCACGTCCCGCCCGGCCAGCCGCGGCTACGCGCTGGTGCTCGTGATGGTCGCCCTGGTCACGCTGACCATCCTCGGCGTCACCCAGATCACGGCCACGCAGCTCGACATGACGATCACGCAGAACTTCCGGCACCACAAGCAGCTGCAGTACGGCGCGATGACCGGCTCCGACCACGCCATCGACCTCTTCGAGAGCCTGATGACCAACGGCTCGTGGGTGTTCGACACCTGGGAGACCGCCTGGGACACCAGCGGCCACTGCACCACCGGCTGGATCTCCAGCACGTCCGTCAACTCCGCCGACACCCCCGTCGCCGTCATGGCGAACACCTACATGCTCGCCAACTACGAGACCGACCTCTGCGCCGTCCCCTGCGGCGCGCCCCCGGCCGGCTTCGACGCCTCCGCCCCTCCCTCCGGCGCGCCCCCGTGGCGGTCGTTCGTCTTCGACATGCGCGGCACCGGCAGCATGACGAACGCCACCGCCGACGCCCAGAGCGGACAGACGCTTTTGCTGGCCGAACAGGCCTTCTGCAAGTAGGAACGATGTCATGACCCACCGAACGTTCCCCCGCCTCCTCCTCGCCGCCGGCCTCCTCGCGATGGCCGTCCGGCCCGCCGTCGCGCAGGAGGCGCTGCCCGCCGTTCTTCCGGACGTGATCTTCCTCATCGAGGACTCCGCCCGCATGGGGCAGAACTGGGACGGCGACCCCACCCTGACCGCCCCCGACTCCCGCTGGGTCCACACCACCACGGCGATCAAGCAGGTCATCAACAACGCCCCCGTGGGCATGACCTTCGGCGTCGCCCTGACCGCCGACGGCACCAACGACAGCTCCCAGGCCAACGAGTCCACCTACGGCTTCGAGCCGCTGGCCTACCCCGGCACCTCGCTGACGGACATCGCCACGTTCCTCGACAACCACACGGTCAGCAACTCCGGCGCGCGGACCTTCGCCGAGTCGTACACCGAGCTCCTCGACAAGTGGGCCGAGGAGACGTACGTCACGCCGCGGAGCTGGGCGGGCGGTCCGTTCCAGTACAGCTGCTCGCAGCTCGTCGTGATCGTCATCGGCAGCAACATCGGCGAGCAGGACGCCAGCCCGACGTCCAGCTACATGACCCCCGACCCGCTGACCCTCGGCTTCCAGTGCAACGACAGCGGCGGCGCCCAGGGCTGCTTCGCCGACAACGTCGCCCACTGGGCCTACAATTCGTTCGCCGCCCCGGTCGCGGGGACCGGCTCCGTCAAGACCTACTCGCTGCTCATCGACTCGGCCTCGTCGTCGATCTCGACCGAGGCGGCGCCCTTCTACCAGACCATCGCCAACCAGGGTCAGGGCCTGTACTACAGCGCCGCGGTCCCCGGCGGCATCCAGACGGCGCTGTGGGGCATCCTCACGGACACCTTCAGCGGCAGCTACAGCAACGCGTCGGTCAGCGCGTCCCCCGACGGGAGCAAGCTGTACGCCTCCTACTTCGAGGTCGACTCCGGCCACCCCCTGTACAAGGGCCACCTCCTGCAGTGGAACGTCGACACCGACGAGACCTCGGTGACGTTCGGGCAGATCCTCCCGACCTCCGAGCCCTACGGCGAGGCGTGGGACGCCGGCCAGATCCTGGCGTCTCGGATCGCCAACGCGGGCGAGGACAACCAGGGCAACTTCGACCCGGGCATGCAGCGGAACGGCTACATCTCGTTCGCCGCGATGGACATGTACTCGACGATGAACGCGTTCGACGCCAGCGCGCTGTCCACGGGGTCGGACCTCACGGCCCTGCTCATCGACGAGGTCCCCGTCAGCTCGAACACCACCTGCGTCGCGCTCGCCCACGACTTCGACTACGACTGCGACGCGGACGTGGCCGACGCGCAGATCCTCGTCGACTTCATCCGCGGCGTGTCCACCGCGACGTTCCTCCACACCGGCCTCCCCCGCGGCGTCTGGAAGATGGGTGACGCGGGCCACTCCGTCGCGCTCATGGCGCCCAAGGACCTCCCCGGCGTCGGCGCCGGCCAGGACTTCCGGGCGTTCCGCGAGAAGGTCGCGACCCTCGCCGGCATGGTCTACATCGCGACCAACGCGGGCATGATCCACGCCTTCAACGTCGACGGCGCCGACCCCACCCACGCGGGCTCCGAGTACTGGTTCGCGGTCCCTCGCTCCAAGGCGACCAAGGACCCGACGTCGAGCACCTTCAAGGAGTACGACGGCTACCAGCTCGACGACCTGATGCGGTCCGGCCAGACGTACGTCAACCAGGGCCGCCTGACGATGGACATCGTCTGGCTCGACGGATACATGAACGGGCTCGGCAGCTCGACGAACTTCGCCGGCTGCAGCGGCCCCGGCTACACCCCCGCCGAGGACGACGGCATCATCCACCCCCGCGGCTGCGAGTGGCACCGGATCCTCGTCTGGTCCGGCGGCTACGGCGCCCGCCACAACTACGCCCTCGACGTCACCGACCCGACCACGCCCCGCTTCCTGTGGGAGCGGAACGACCTCAACGGGAACACCGGCCCCGGCAAGGGGCGCGCGGTGGGGGCCCCCGGCATCGGCTCCTTCTTCGACCGGAGCAGCGGGGGCGAGCGGCGCTGGCTCGTCTTCTGGGGCGCCGGCGAGCAGTCCCCGAACGTGTCCACGACGTCGTCGTCCAGCCTCCGCGCCCACGCCAGCGTGTTCATCCACGACATGGACAGCACCACCGCGCGGGTGCCGACGACCTACAACAGCCAGGGCTACTCCGTCCCGCACCCCCACTCGTCGGTCACCGACGGCGACTCGGACGGGTTCAAGGAGTACGGCGTCGTCAGCGGCGTCCTCGAGAAGGGCCTCTTCGGCTCCCCCGCGCTGGTCGACTTCGACGGCGACCAGTCGATCGACGCCGCCTACATCGGCGACTCGCTGGGCTACATGTTCAAGGTCCTCTTCGACGAGGACACGCCGGCGTCGCCGACCCGCTGCCTCTTCGCCTCGCCCGACACCGGGGACGTGGTCAAGCACCTCTGGTACAAGCCGGCCGTCTTCTTCAACTTCGCCGGCGAGGTGCTCGTCTACTACGCCAGCGGCAGCCCCCACAACGTCTACTCGACCGACGCCGGCGGCCTCTACGTCAAGCGCGACTCCACCCCGTTCGGGTGCACCGCGTCCAACGCCGCCCCGTGCGCGTCGACCTCGTCGCTCTTCAACGCGTCGGGGTTCATGGCGTTCAGCGGCACGGGCGAGAAGATCGTCGGCGACCCCATCGCCGCGTTCGGCCGCCTCTACTTCACGACCCACGTCCCCGGCAGCGACCCCTGCGTGCTCGGCACGAGCCGCGTCTACGGCCTCAACGTCGAGACGTGCGGCGGCGGCATCCCCGACGTGACCACCGACTCGTACACGCAGGACTCCACCGGCCTGTACACCGAGGTCAACGGCCTCATCTCGGCGCCGGTGTTCGCCAACGGCCGCGTCTACGCGCTCAACATCGACAGCGGCGGCCTCGACGCCGACTCGATGATCGACGACCTCCAGGTCCTCCCCTCGGGCATGGCCGCCCAGGGCTTCATGGTCGGCGCGGCGTCGTTCCGCTCGGTCTTCTAGGTCAGCCGCCTTCGACGGGGCGGCACTGGTCGTCCCCCAGCTCCAGCAGCCCCGCCTCCTCCATCATCCGCCGGTTCCCCGTCGCCTTGACGTGGCCCGGCACGATCTGGAGCACGCGCCCGTACAGGTCGTACGCCTGACGCCAGCAGTGGCGGTCGATGAGCGTCAGCGCCTTGGTGCCCAGCGCGTAGAGCTCGTCGGGGCACTCCAGCAGGACCTCGTCGGCGGCCCGCCCGGCCTCGGCGGCGCGGCCGTTCTCGTACAGCGCCTGCGACCGCATCGCCCGGTAGACGCACGCGTTGTCGAGGAGGACGACCTTGTCGAGCTCGATCAGCGCGCGCTCGTGGTTGCCGACGAACGAGTAGATCTCCGCCAGCCCCGCCCGCGGCTCGGCCATGCGCGGCTCCAGCGCCGCCGCCGCCTGGAAGAGCGTCCGCGCCCGCTCCACGTGGGGCTGGGCCTCGGCGTCGGTGGGCGCCCGCTGCGCGATCTCGAAGTGGGCCGCGGCGAGGTTGTTGAGGAGCAGCGCGTTCCCCGGCTCGAGCTGCTCGGCGGCCTCCAGGAGCTCTACGGCCTCGTCGTACCGCTCGAAGAGCATGGCGATCGAGGCGAGCCCGAGGAGCGCGCCGGTGGACGCGGCGTCGCGCTCCCGGACCTCGGCGTAGAGCTCCTTCGCCGCCGCGTGCTCCCCCAGGGCCTTCTGGATGTCGGCGAGGAGGAGGGCCAGCTCGTCGTCGCCGGGGGAGAACGAGCGGGCCACGAGGCACTCGGCCTTGGCCTGGTCGAGGAACCCCTGGCGCCGGAGCGCCCGGCAGCGGCGGAGCCAGGGATCGATCAGCGCGCGCAGGTCCTTGGTGGGGTTCGTCCCCCCCTCGGCGATCCGGCGCGCGGTCTCCAGCGCGCCGAGCGAGTCGCCCGTGGCCAGCGCCTCCAGCATCGCGAGGTAGTCCCCGCGCGCGCGGGAGGCGGCGGCGAGGCGCTCGCGGACGGCGTCCCGCTCGGTCTCGGGGACGGTCCCGAGATCGAAGAGGCGAGCGGCGTCGCCCCCGGCGGCCGCGAGGGTGGCGAGGGGGAGGGCGCGCCGTCCGCCGCGGACGCGGGCGCCGGCGGCGACCGCCGTCCCGAACCGGCCGCGCCGGGATCGCCCCTCGGCCATCGCCCGGAGGCCGTCGCGATCGGTGATGAGCCGCTCGAGGACGTCCGCGGGGGAGGCCAGGGACGCGGCCTGCAGCTCGTCCCGCACGGTGCGGCGGCTCCACGCCCGCCAGACCGCCCCCGCGTCAACCGTCCCCGGGGTGTGCCGGGCGGCGAGGAGGAGGTGGGACGAGCCGGTCGGATCGAGCCACGCGGTCACCGCCTCGAACCGTTCGGTGACGTCCGCGGCGATCGCCCCGAGCTCGTCTCCGGAGACCGTCTCCAGGGGTACCCGCACGACGACGACGCCGCCTTCGGGGACCCGCTCCGCGAGGCTCCGGAGTCGCCCCGGGGACCACGCGGCGGGCGCGCCGGGGACCCAGGGGGGAGGGAGATCCACGAGGACCGCGCCGTAGCGGTCCCCCCGCGGGGCGCGGCGGACGAGGCGGACGGCGGGGTCGGCGGCGACGTTCCGGTTCCAGGATCCGTGGGACCGGATCAGCCAGCGCTCGGCGGGGGAGGGGGCGACGACGACGACTGCCCCCGCGGTGGCCCGGCGGGCGGAGTCGGCGACGGCGCCGTGGCCGGCCCCGAGCACGAGCATGGACGCAGGGGGATCGCCGGTCAGGAGCCCGGGGAGGTGGGCGAAGAAGGCGTCGGCGCTGCGGGCCCGGCGCCCGACCTCGACGGCCTCGCCGCGGTGCCATCGCACGGGCGGCCGCAGGTCGGCGAGGACCGCGACGGTGCCGCGGGCGGAGTCGCGGGCGGCGCCCGTTCGCCAGCCCGCGGCGAGGTCGAGCTGCGCCAGGGACCCGGCGTCGGTCATCGCCTCGTAGGGGGCGACCGCGCGGATGCCCCCCGGGGGCGCGGGGAGGGCCAGCCCGCCGAGCCCGGCGGCGGCGGCGGCGGCGGCGGCGGTCCGGACGAGGCGAGTTTCGTCGGCGACGACCACGGCGAGGACGGCGAGCGCCGCCCCGGCCACCATCGCCCGGAGCGCGAGATCGATCCCGAACGCCTCGGGGAGCACGATCCAGAGCGCGGCGCCGGCGGCCACCCCCGCGGCCGTCCGCGGCCCCGGCCGTCCCGCCGCCAGCCCCACGGCCGCGAACGCGGCGACCGTCACGAGCGTGGCGGCGAGGGGAGCGCCGCCCTTCGCGGGGGCCACGCCCTTCGCCAGCAGCCACCCCACCGCGTCGTGCCCCTGGAGCATCAGGCCCGCCGCGGCCAGCAAGGCCACCGGCGAGATCAGGGCGATCGCGCGCGCGACGCGGGGAGCGGTCGCGGTCAGGAGCGCCGCCGCCGCGATCCCGGCGGCGAGCGCGGTCCCCACCTCGGCGAACCAGCTCGGCGACGGCCCGAACACGGGGCCGCCCGCGATCGCGAGCAGCGGCGCTGCGCCTCCGACAGCCACCCCGAGGAGGAGCCCGCGGTCGCCCGGGGGAGGCGTCGAGGCCGCGGGCGAGGCCGCCGCAGGGAGCTCCAGGAGGGCCGCCGGGAGGCAGAGGAGCGTCCCCAGGAGGGCCACCGCCGCGAGTCCGCCGTCGGGCATCGCGAGGTGCATCGCGAGGAGCAGCCCGGCCGCCGTCGCCGCCGCCGCCGCCCCCAGCGGAGGGAGCCGGCGCGGGTCGATGCGCTCGGCCAGCGCCCACGTCGCCCCCCCGGTCGCCGCGGCCACGACCAGCGGCCCACCCGCGGCGAGCCGGGGCAGCCAGAACCCGAGCCCTGCGAGGAGGGCCACCGCCAGCGGCGGCGCCCAGGCCGCCTCCCCTCGTCCGGGGCGCCTCGACGCCACCCCCGCGGCCCCCCCGAGCACCGCCGCGGGCCCCCCCAGCGTGGTCGGATCCACCCCATGCGCGCCGCCAATCGCGGCGCAAATTACCAACGGCACGCCTGCTAACAGCGTGAGACGACTGAGTTTTGAAAATCGTCCCGAGGGTCGATCACTCGCTCGGGACTCGGTACGATCAGTCATGATTCGTTGGAAGGGCGGCCAACGCAAGCGTTAAGTAGGACCCGCGCAGATGTGGGAAGTATAGC
This sequence comes from uncultured Rickettsiales bacterium, assembly GCA_964344575.1. Taxonomy (GTDB): domain Bacteria; phylum Myxococcota_A; class UBA796; order UBA9615; family UBA9615; genus JAAESI01. Next base: position 14,619 of record CAYFOA010000022.1, read on the forward strand.
CCCCGGCCGCGACGGCCGCGGCTTGACAACGAGATCTGCGCTGTAGGAAAGTCAAAGTGATCTATGTCAGGGAATCCCTGACCTGCGGGCAGGATTCCCCGATGACGCGGGCCGAAGACGGCCTTCGTGCCAAGCGGGAGAGGCGGGATGGCACTACTGGGCTTCGGACGGCCGAAGAGCGCGATCGGCCTGGACATCGGCTCCTCCTACATCAAGGTGTTGGAGTTGGCGGAGTCCAAGGGCAAGTACTCCCTCGTCAACTTCGGGATGAAGAAGTTGCCGCCGGAGGCGATCGTCGACGGCGCGCTCATGAACTCGAACATCATCGTGGACTCGATCCGCGAGCTGGTGACGTCTCACAAGATCCGCACGAAGGAGGTCGTCACCTCCGTCAGCGGCCACAGCGTCATCATCAAGAAGATCAACCTCCCCGTGATGACCCGCGACGAGCTCGAGGAGTCCATCCAGTGGGAGGCCGAGCAGTACATCCCGTTCGACATCAACGACGTGAACATCGACGTCCAGATCCTCAACCCCGTGGGGGATGAGGCGGGCCAGATGGAGGTCCTCCTGGTCGCGGCCAAGAAGGACATGATCAACGACTACCAGGCGATCGTGCAGGAGGCCGGCCTGACCCCCGTCGTGATGGACGTCGACTCCTTCGCGATCGAGAACTGCTTCGAGCTGAACTACGACCTGTCGCCCGACGACACGGTCGTCCTCGTCAACATCGGCGCGTCGATCATCAACATCAACGTCCTGCGCGCGGGCATCACCGCCTTCACGCGCGACATCACCCTCGGCGGCAACCAGTACACCGAGGAGATCCAGAAGCAGCTGAACGTCTCCTACGAGGAGGCCGAGGCGCTCAAGATCGGCGGCGACATCGTCCGCGACTCCCAGGCCGTCGTGCCCGAGGAGGTCGAGGGGATCATCCGCTCGGTCAGCGAGAACGTGGCGACGGAGATCCAGCGCTCGCTGGACTTCTACGCGGCGACGTCCACCGAGGACGAGATCTCGCGCATCTTCCTGTCGGGCGGCAGCTCCCGCATCCCCGGGCTGACGCGCACGATCCAGGACAAGACGGGCCTCCCCGTCGAGCTGGTCAACGCCTTCCGCAAGGTCGAGATCAACGAGCGGGACTTCAACATCGCGTTCCTCAACGAGGTCGCGCCGATGGCCGCCGTCGCGGTGGGCCTCGGCCTCCGGAGGGCCGGCGACCGATGATCAAGATCAACCTCCTGCCCGTCCGGGCAGCCCGCAAGAAGGAAGCGGTCCAGCGGCACCTGGTCCTCTTCGTCGCCGGCCTCGTCGCCGTCCTTCTCGTCGGCATCGTCATGTACACGGGCAAGAAGGGCGAGCTGTCCGAGATCCAGGTCGCCAACAAGCAGCTCCAGGACGAGATCGAGAACCTCGAGAAGATCATCGGCGAGGTCGGGATCTTCAAGGAGCAGGAGGCGCTGCTCGAGCGGAAGCTCGGCGTCATCCGGACCCTCAAGGCGAACAAGACGGGCCCCGTCCACATGCTGGACGAGCTCGCCACCCGCATCCCCGAGAAGCTGTGGCTCGCCAAGCTCGACGAGCAGGAGCAGCGCGTGACCCTCGAGGGGCTCAGCATCAACAACGAGGTCATCGCGACGTTCATGAGCCGGCTCGAGGAGTCGATCTACTTCTCCGAGGTCTACCTGGTCTCCATCGAGAAGGAGCAGATCGACGACCTCCACCTGAAGCGGTTCACCATCACCTGCCGGCTGCGCGTGCCCGGCGCGGACGAGGAGGTGTAGCGTGGGCGACCTCCTCGAACGCATCGGGAAGCTGACCGCAGCGCAGAAGCTGGCCGCCGCCCTCGGCATCTACGTGGCCATCGCGGCGGGGCTGTTCTTCCTCCTCATCAAGCCGACCGACGAGAAGATCACGACCGCGCTGAACAAGCAGGTCGAGCTCACCGAGAAGCGCGACGAGAACCGCGACATCGCCGAGAACCGGGATCGCTGGGAGCGGCGCGTCGAGCGGCTCAACGAGGAGCTGGCCAAGGCGATCAAGGAGCTGCCGAACGACCGCGAGATCCCGGAGCTGGTCCGGCGCATCTCCTCGATCGGCAAGAAGATCGGCCTGGAGTTCCTCCTCTTCCAGCCGCTCCCCGAGGCGCGGCGGGACTTCTACGCGGACGTCCCCGTCAAGCTCAAGGTCGAGGGCAGCTACCACGAGGTGGCCACCTTCTTCGACCGGATCGGCAAGCTCAACCGGATCGTCAACGTCCGCAACATCGCCATGTCCGACCCCGCCGAGCGGTCGGGGAAGATCGTCCTCACGATCGAGGGGACGGCCGTGACCTACCGGTTCCTCACCGAGGCCGAGACGTCCGCGGGCGGCGGACGGCGGAGGCGCTGACATGATGCAGATGCGGATGACGCTGCTGACGCTGGGGTGCCTCGCCCTGCTGCTCGTGCCGATGGCCGGCTGCGGCGGCGGCGGGGGCCCGACGGCCGCCCCGACCCGGCCGGCGGCGAAGAAGGACACCGGCCCGGTGGAGACGATCGCCGAGGAGGAGCCCGCCGAGGAGGAGGGCGCCCGGTACTCCTACAACTCGATCGGCAAGCGCGACCCGTTCCGGTCGTTCATCGCCAAGGAAGTCGTCGTGGTCGGCGACGGCGGCCCCCTGGGACCGCTGCAGCTCCACGACATCGACGCCTACCAGCTCCGCGGCATCGTCTGGAACATCCAGGCGCCGCGTGCGCTGGTCGAAGACCCTGACGGCATCGGACACGTCGTCGAGCTCGGCACCCTCATCGGCCGGAACTGGGGCAAGGTCACCCAGATCAAGCCCGAGGAGGTGATCATCACCGAGGAGTATCGGGACCCGATCGAGAACGAGCTCATCATCAACGAGATCACGATGCGTCTGCCGGACCCGGCCACGCTCGGGAAGAAGAAGTGATGTACGCGGAGGCAGAGTCCATGAAGTACAGGCGAGTGGCTGGCGGGGCGTTCGCGGCGCTCCTCTTCGCGATGCCCGCGATGGCTCAGGACGGTACGACGACCCTGACCACCGTGGGCGTCAACGCCGACGGCGGCGACATCGTGCTCGAGCTCGGGGCGTCCGCGAGGCCGCAGTGCGGCTCGTTCACGATCACCGAGCCGCCCACCCTGGTCATCACCTGCGCGGGGATGACGATGGGGTCGGTGGAGCCGGTGATGACCGTCGGCAACGGCGTCATCGACAAGATCGAGGTCTCCGAGAGCAGCGACGCGACGGGGACGAGCACCGAGGTGCGGGTCTACCTGACGGCGCTGGCGACCTACACCGAGGCGGTCAGCGGCAACGCGTTGACCCTCCGCCTCGCGCAGGAAGGGGGCGACTCCGGGTCGACCTCCGCCGAGGAAGACGCGATCGCGGCCGCGATGGCCGAGGACGACGGCCCGTCGGTGACGATGGGTGACACCGACATCGACCTCCGCATCCAGAGCACCCGCACCGGCGAGCTCTCGTCGGTCGCCGGCGACCACGTCTACGGGGCGGTGGGGACGCAGATCCGCGGCGTCGACTTCCAGCAGAAGCTGGAGTCCTCCGTCAGCCGCGTCGTCATCACCGGCAGCCGCCGGCTCGACTACTCGACCAGCTACCCGAGCGAGAACCGGATGGTCGTCGCGCTCCGCGACTCCGCCCTCGGCTCGGGGCTGGAGCGGAAGCTCGACACGTCCCAGTTCGCGTCCGCCGTCGTCGGCGTCACGGCCTTCCGGTCGCGCCGCACGCAGGGCGAGGTCAAGGTCGTCGTCGACCTCCGCGAGGCCGTCACCCCGACGATCACCGAGCGCGACAACGTCCTCATCATCGACTTCCCGATCCCGCCGAGCATCGCCGGCGCGGCGTACCAGGCGCCGGTCACGGTGGAGCCGTCGGACGAGCCGGAGGAGGAGCCGGCCGTCGCCGAGAACGAGCGGATCGAGAGCGCGATCGGCCGGGAGCGGCTCATCGGCGCCGACGGCGAGGTCAAGGACCCGGTCAAGGTCGCCCGCCGGCGCGTCAAGAGCGTGCTCCCGAGCGACGAGGGCGTGTTCCTGGGCGAGATCGACCCGAACCACCAGTGGAGCGGGTTCCCGCTGAACCTGAACCTCGTCAACGCGAACATCCACAACGTGTTCCGCCTCATCTCGGCGGTCAGCAAGCTGAACATCGTCAGCTCCGACGACGTGGTCGGCGACGTGACGGTGCAGATGCAGGAGGTCCCCTGGGACCAGGCCCTCGTCGCGGTCCTCCAGGCCAAGGGGCTGGGCGCGGTGCAGTACGGCAACATCGTCCGCGTCGCGCCGATCTCCACCATCCGGAAGGAGCGCGAGGACGCCGCCGCGACGAAGGCCGCCGAGATCGAGTCGCTCCCCCTGCGCGTCCTCACCCTGCCGCTGAACTACGCGTCCGCCGCGGACGTCATGAACCAGCTCAGCGACATGATCAGCAAGCGCGGCAGCGTCACGTTCGACGAGCGCACGAACAGCCTCATCGTCCGCGACATCGGCCGGAACCTGAGCCAGATCCGCGAGCTGGTCCGGGCGCTGGACACGCGCACCCCGCAGGTCCACATCGAGGCCCGCATCGTCGAAGCGTCCAACAGCTTCAGCCGCGCCCTCGGCATCCAGTGGGGTGGCAACCTCAACTTCAGCCCCCAGACCGGCGCCCCGACGGGGCTGTTCTTCCCGAACTCCATCGGCGTGTCCGGTGGTTCGACGGCGTCGACCGTCGCCGCGGCGGGGTCCACGATCGGCGGCCGGCCGTCGAACTTCACGACCGTCCCGAACTACGTCGTCGACCTCCCCGGCGCGTCGAACAACGGCTCCATCGGCCTGAGCCTCGGCTCGCTGTCCGGGCTCATCAACCTCGACGCCCGCCTCACCGCCGGCGAGACGGCCGGTGAGTCGAAGATCATCTCGGCCCCGTCCATCACCACGGTGACGAACCGGGTGGCGAGCATCCGCGACGGTGCCCGCATCCCGTTCGAGACGGCGAGCCTCCGGGGTACGAACGTCCAGTTCGTCGAGGCGGTCCTCCTCCTCGAGGTGACGCCCCAGATCACGGCGGACGGCACGATCTTCCTCGACATCAGCGTCACCAAGAACCGACCTGACTTCGGTACCGCGATCGGCAACCTGCCGACCATCCAGATCAAGGAGGCGGTCACCACGGTGATGGTCGCGGACGGCGACACCACCGTCATCGGCGGCGTCTACAACTACGAGACGTCCACGAACAAGGACTTCGTCCCGGGCCTGGGTCGCATCCCGGTGCTCGGCTGGCTCTTCAAGCGCACCAACAAGCGCGAAGACCGGCGCGAGCTCCTGGTGTTCATCACGCCGACGATCGTCCAGCAGCTCCGGTAGGAGCGCCCGGCGCACCCATGCGCCCCATCGCCCTGTCCGGCTTCATGGGAGCCGGCAAGACCACCGTCGGACAACGCCTCGCCCGCAGCCTCGGGCGGACGTTCGTCGATCTCGACCGGGAACTCGAGGCCGCGTTCGCGATGTCCATCCCCGACGTCTTCGCCCACCACGGGGAGGAGGCGTTCCGCGCCATGGAGGCCCGGTTGCTGCAGCAGGCCCTCAGCCGAGGAGACCGCGTCGTCGCCCTCGGGGGCGGGGCGGTGCTCGACCCGGACAGCCGCGCCGCGCTGCGGGAGCGGGCCTGCTGGGTGCACCTCGAGGTGCCGGCCGGTGAGCTGGCTCGCCGCATGGCCGCGAGCGGGGGCGGGGGAGGGCGGCCCCTGTGGGACGCGGCGAAGGTCGAGGAGATGCTGGCGGCGCGGGCTCCGGCGTACGCGGAGGCGACGTTCCGGGTGGACGGGGATCGCCCCCCCGCCCAGGTCGCGGCGGCGGTCACGGCGGTGGCGGATCCGCGGGACGCGGGCGCCGTCGGGGAGCTCCCCGGGGTGCTCCAGCGGCTGCCCGTGGCGGTGCCCGGGGCCGAGTACGAGATCGTGGTCGGTCGGGGCCTCGACGACGTCCTCGCGACCGAGGTGACGGCCGTCGGGGCCGGCCCCATCGCGCTGCTCACCGACTGGAACGTGGGCCCGCTGCACGCCGAGCGGGTCGAGGCCCTCCTCCGCTCGACGGGGCGCGAGGTCCTCGCGATCACGCTCCCGGCGGGGGAGGACCGGAAGGAGGCCCGGTCGGTGCTCGACGCGGTCGACCGTCTCCTCGACCGGGGGTGGCAGCGGAGCGCCCCCGTCGTCGCCCTCGGCGGCGGCGTCCTCGGCGACATGGCGGGGCTGGTGGCGTCGCTCACCCTCCGCGGTGTCCCCTTCGTGCAGCTCCCCACGACGCTGCTCGCGATGGTCGACAGCAGCGTCGGGGGCAAGGTCGGGGTCAACCACCGCGCCGGCAAGAACCTCGTCGGCGCGTTCAAGCAGCCGGCGCTGGTCGTCGCGGACCTCGCCTTCCTCGACACCCTCCCCGACCGCGAGCTCCGCGCGGGCCTCGCGGAGGCGCTGAAGACGGCCCTGCTCGGCGACCCCGCCCTGGTGGACGTCCTCGAGGCGCGCGCCGGCGACGCGCTGCGGCGGGATCCCGCGCTGCTCGCCGAGATCGTGGTCCGCTGCGCCCGCTACAAGGCCGGCGTCGTCGCCCGCGACGAGAAGGAGGGGGGGCTGCGGCGCGTGCTCAACTTCGGCCACACCGTCGGCCACGCCCTGGAGACGACCCTCGGCTACGGGCGGCTCCTGCACGGCGAGGCGATCGCGATCGGGATGGTCGCGGCGGCCGAGCTGGGGGCCCGCCGGGGGACCGGGGATCGCGCGCTCGCCGACCGGATCCGCCGCCTCTGCGCCGGCCTCGGGCTCCCGACGACCGCCCCCCCCGTGTCGCTGACGGCCCTGGAACGGGCGGCGTCGGGTGACAAGAAACGATCTCGTAACGATCTGGCCTGGGTACTGTTGGAGTCACCCGGGCGTCCGATCATCGAGGAGGTCCCCGTTTCGGACCTCGGGTCCCAGCTGGCGTACCTCGCCGGGCTTGGGGTATTCTCCAAACCAGGAGTGTGAGATGAAGCAGACCCTCGCGATTCTGTCGGCTCTCGTCGTGTGCGTCTCGGTGGCGTCCTGCGCCAACGGCCCGTGGCAGGCCCCTCCCGGCACCGTCATCGGTGAGATCGAGGACATCAAGGTCGCCTGGTTCGCGTGCCAGATCGATCCCCTCACCGGCGCCGCGGTCAACCCGAACTGCAACGTCGAGCAGCCCTCTCCGCCGGTCATCTTCCCGCTGACCATCCAGCTCCAGGACGAGGAGACCGAGCTCCCCGTCAACAACGTCTGGGTCGACATCACGTCCGGCTTCAGCGACATCTACCTCCTCCCCCAGGAGGTCATCGAAGCGGTCGTCCTCCCGGACACGCCGAACTGGCAGGACATCGCCGGCAGCGACGAGGTCTGGGCCCAGTTCAGCGGCACCTTCGAGGGCGACTACCGCCCCACCTACCTGCAGACGTGGACCGACAACAACGGCCTCGTCCAGCTGTGGGTGTGGGTCCAGCGGATGCCCGTCGACACCCAGGCCGGGCAGGCCAAGGAGTCGAGCATCCTGATCGACATCGGGGTCGATCAGCTCGTCCTGACGCTGCAGGCCGGCGCGTAGTCCGACCCGCGACTCTTGCGAGACATGCACCTCGCCGCCCTCGAGGAGGCGTGGCGCCGTGATCCGCTCGCCCTCTTCGTGAGGCTCGCCGGCGCGTACCTCGACCGGGACCGGCTCGACGACGCCCGTGCGGTCCTCGACCACGGCCTCGCCGCCCGCCCCGGGCACCTCGCGGGGCGGGTGTGCAAGGCGCGGCTGGCGCTGGCGCGGCAGCACCCCGGGGAGGCGCGCGCCGAGCTCGACGAGGTGCTCGCGCTGCGGGACGACCACTGGGACGCGCTGCGGCTGCTCGCCGAGGTGGCGCGGTCGACGGGGGACCCCGGCGGGGAGCTGGAGGCGGTCGACCGGATGCTCGCGGTGCTCCCCGAGGACGAGCGGCTGGCGGCCCGCCGCGCCGAGCTCGAGGCCGACGACGGGGAGCGCCCCCGGATGCCCCGCCGGCCCGCCGCGGACCCCGCCGGTTCGGTGCAGACGGAGCCCGCCCGGGCGGCCGCCCCGCAGCCCGGGCTGCCCGCGGTGGGTCGCCGTCCCCGGCCGCTGGTGTCGGACCCGTTCGTCAACGCGACGATGGCGGAGCTGCTCGCCGCCCAGGGGGACGTCGAGGGGGCGCAGGAGATGCTGCTGGCGCTGGTGGAGCGCTCGCCGGGGCGTCAGGACCTGCGCGCCCGGTTCGTCGAGGTCGGGGGCGACGCCGGCCGCCTGCCCGCCCCCGCGCCGCCCCCGTCCCCCGAACCGACCGCGCTCGCGGACGCGCTGGAGGGGCTGGTCGAGTGACGAAGATCCTGGTCCTGCACGGCCCGAACCTGAACCTCCTGGGGACGCGGGAGCCGGACGTCTACGGCTCGACGACGCTGGCCGAGGTGGACGCCGCGGTCGCCGCGCGGGCCGCCGAGCGGGGGGTCGAGGTCGACTTCGGGCAGTCCAACCTGGAGGGCGTCCTCATCGACCGGCTGCACGCGGCGATGGAGGACGGGACGGACGCGGTGGTCCTGAACGCGGGGGGCTTCACCCACACCTCGGTGGCGCTGCGCGACGCCGTTGTGGCGTGCGGTCTGCCCGTGATAGAAGTCCACCTCTCCAACGTGGCGGCCCGAGAGGACTTCCGTCATCGTTCGCTGATTGCGGAGGTGGCGGTCGGGACCATCGCAGGGTTCGGGCTCGACTCGTACCTGCTCGGGCTGGACGCCGCGCTTGCCACGCTGAACCGCGGATAGGGTTTCCAGACGGATGAAGACCAAGGCGATCAAGGAGGTCCTGGCCCTCCTCGAGGGGACGGACGTCACCGAGCTCGAGTACGAAGACGAGGGCGTACGCATCGCCGTGCGTCGCGGCGGGGCGGCCCCCACCGTGGTGGCGGCGCCGTTCGCGGGCATGCCCAGCACGGGCGCGATGCCCGCGGTCACGGCGGCGGTGCCGACGGTCGACGCGAGCCCCCCCGCGATCTCGGGCCACCAGGTCACGTCCCCGTTCGTGGGGACCTTCTACCGGGCCCCCGCGCCCGACGCGGCCCCGTTCACGGACATCGGGCAGCGAGTGACGAAGGGGCAGACGCTCTGCATCGTCGAGGCGATGAAGCTGATGAACGAGATCGAGGCGGACGTCGACGGTGTCGTGAAGGCCATCCTGGTCGAGAACGCCCAGCCCGTGGAGTTCGGCCAGGAGCTCTTCGTCATCGAGTAGGGGCCTCATGTTCAACAAGGTCCTGATCGCCAACCGCGGCGAGATCGCGCTCCGGGTCATCCGGGCGTGCAAGGAGCTCGGCATCGAGACGGTGTCGGTGCACAGCACCGCGGACGCGAACTCGCTGCACGTGCGGTTCGCGGACCAGTCGATCTGCATCGGCCCACCCCAGGCCCGCGACTCCTACCTGAACGTCCCCAACCTGCTCTCGGCGCTCGAGATCTCCGGCGCCGACGCGCTCCACCCGGGCTACGGCTTCCTCGCCGAGAACGCCGAGTTCTGCGAGGACGTGATGGAGGCGGGGGTCACGTTCATCGGCCCCACCCCCCACCAGATCCGGAACATGGGGGACAAGGCGACCGCGAAGTCGACGGTGCGGAAGGCGGGCACGCCGCTCGTGCCGGGCTCGCCCGACATCCTCAGCGGCCCCGACGAGGGGCTCGCGATCGCCGAACAGGTCGGCTACCCGGTGCTGCTCAAGGCGTCGGCCGGGGGCGGCGGCAAGGGGATGAAGATCGCCAAGTCGGCGGCGGACCTGCCGGGCGCCTTCCAGCTCGCCTCCGCGGAGGCGCTCGCCTGCTTCGGCAACGGCGACCTCTACCTCGAGAAGTTCGTGGTCAAGCCGCGGCACATCGAGGTCCAGATCCTCGGAGACCAGCACGGCAACGTCGTCCACCTCGGGGAGCGCGAGTGCAGCCTCCAGCGGCGCCACCAGAAGGTGCTCGAGGAGGCGCCGTCGCCGCTGGTCGACCCCGACATGCGGGCCCGCCTGGGGGAGGCCGCGGTGCAGGCGGCAAAGGCGATCGGCTACAGCAGCGCGGGCACCGTCGAGTTCCTCGCGGACGTCGACAAGAACTTCTACTTCATCGAGATGAACACCCGCATCCAGGTGGAGCACCCGATCACCGAGATGATCACGGGCGTCGACCTGGTGAAGCAGATGATCCTGAGCGCGGCGGGGGAGCCGCTGCCGTTCACGCAGGACGACATCAAGCTCGAGGGCCACGCCATCGAGTGCCGCATCAACGCCGAGGACCCGTTCACGTTCGCGCCCTGGCCGGGCGAGATCAGCGGCTACCACCAGCCCGGCGGGTACGGCGTCCGGGTCGACACGTGGGTCCACGACCGCGCCCGCGTGCTGCCCTTCTACGACTCGTTGATCGCGAAGCTGATCGTGTGGGGCGGGGACCGCGACGAGGCCATCCAGCGCATGCGGTGGGCGCTGGACGAGTACGTCGTCGAGGGTGTCCGCACGACGGTCCCCTTCCACCGGGAGGTGCTCCGGGATCCGGTGTTCCTCTCCGGGGACTTCGATACGGGGTACATCGACCAGTTCTTGGCCCGCCGCGCAATGGTATAAACACGATCCTCCGCTAAGCAGGGAGCGAAGGTTTGGCGCTCGACAAGGCGAAGGTTCTGGCGGCCGCTCAGAAGCAGCTCGCGCGGAACAACATCGAAAAGGCTCTGAAGGAGTTGTCCCGCATCGTCCGGGACGACCCCAAGGACCTGCGTGTGCGCCAGAAGGTCGCGGAGCTGCTCGCCCGCCAGGGGAAGATCGCCGAGGCGATGCGCGAGTTCCAGGTGGTCGCCGAGGCCTACGAGCGGGGCGGCTTCTACCCGAAGGCCGCGGCCATCTACAAGCAGATGCTCCGGTTCGAGCCGGACCAGATGCTGTGGCACCTCAGCCTCGGGGAGATCTACCAGCAGCTCGCGCTCCTCAGCGACGCGATGGACCACTTCAACATCGTCGCGCAGCACTACGAGCAGCACGGGTCGGTCAAGGAGCGGACCGACATCTACGAGAAGCTCCTCAAGCTCAACCCCGACAGCCTCGAGTACGGCGAGAAGCTGGCCGACCTGTACGCCAAGGAGGCGGACACGATGGCCGCGTTCGAGGTGTGGCGGTCGCTGGCGGAGGCGCTGGAGGCGCGCGGGGACACCGAGGGGCTGACCCGGGTCTACGAGCGGATGAGCGAGGTCAAGCCGGACGACCTCATGATCGTGCGCGCGCTGGCCGACCTGTACCTCGATCGCGGGGACCCGCGGCGGGCGCTCGCGAAGCTCCAGATCTGCTTCAAGCACGACCCCCAGGACACCGAGACGCTGAACCTGCTGGCGGACGCGTTCGTCGACCTCGGGGAGCACGAGAAGGCGATCGCGGTCCTCAAGGAGCTGGCCCAGATCTACGACTCGCTCGGCTACGAGGAGTACCGCAACCAGGTCTACGACCGGATCAGCGAGATCGACCCCCAGGCCGGCAGCGGGTTCGACACGGACGCGAGCCTCGAGCTCCCCGGCGCCGACGAGGTGGTCGACGGGCTGCAGCTGGGTGAGGCCATCGAGCTCAGCGAGGACGCCCAGCGGGCGGTCGCGGAGGCGGAGGTCTACCTCCAGTACGGGCTCGCCGACAAGGCGCAGGCGGCGCTGGAGCGGGCGACCGCGCAGTTCCCCGAGGCGTGGGACGCGCAGCGCACGCTGGTCCGGCTGTACGCCGCCGCGGGGGACCTCGCGCAGGCCCAGGACCGGCTGAACACGATGTACGAGCTGGCGATGGACCGCAGCGACTACGGGGCGGCGAAGGCGTGCCTCGAGCGGGCGGCGGCGCTGGCGCCGGACGACGACGCGGCGACGGCCCGGGTCAAGGCGTTCAGCGAGGCGATGGGCGACTTCACCGAGGACGACGACGGGACCGGCGACGACACCGAGGTGATGGCCGCGGCGGTGGAGCTGGGGTCGTCGATCGCGGAGAGCGTGGCCGACGAGCCGGCGCCCCGGGAGAAGGTGGACTACACCGAGGTCAGCGACGAGTTCGACTTCGACGACGACGAGATGCAGCGCCTCGCCGAGGAGCTGTCCCGCGAGATGACGCCGGGCGGGCCGAGCGGCCCGGTCCCCAACGACGTCGGCGCGGAGACGGACCTCGGGGACGACCTCGTCATCGACGACGAGGAGATGGTCGAGGAGGACGAGGGACCCCAGTTCCAGACGGCGGTCTCGTCCGGCAACGACGCGTCGTTCGGGGGCCTCCCCCCGGTCCCCGACGCCGACGACGACGGGTCGAGCAACGGCAAGGGGGCCCTGTCCGACGACCTCCTCAGCGACCTCTTCGCGGACCTCGAGGAGGAGGACGACACGCTCGACAACATCGTCCGGACGCCGTTCGACATCGGGCTGAGCTACTTCAACGCGGGCAAGTACGAGGACGCGATCGCGGAGTTCGAGCAGGCGGTGAGCCGGGACGACGACGAGACCTCGCGGGCGCTGGAGTACCTCGGCAACTCGCTCCGCCGGACCCACGACTTCCGCGGCGCGGTCGACGCCTACAAGCGCCTCCTCGGCCGGTCCACGGCGGACGCCGACGAGGTCCTCCGGGTCATGTTCGAGCTGGGCGTCACCTACGAGGCGGCGGGCAACCAGCGCGGCGCCTACAAGATCTTCAAGAAGATCACCGACCGCGACGACGGCTTCCGCGGCGGCGAGGTCGCCGAACGGGTGACGTCGCTTGCGTCCCAGCTCGGTTTGAACTAAACCCCGCGCCGGATGCGGGCGTAACTCAGTGGTAGAGTTCCAGCTTCCCAAGCTGGCAGTCGCGGGTTCGACTCCCGTCGCCCGCTCCATCCTCCCCCTCCTCCTCCTCTTTGTCCTGACGGTTCCGGCCCCCGCGCTCGCGGGCGGGCAGGAGGTCTCCGATCTCGCCGTCACCGACCTCGACTGGCAGTTCCGGCTGAACCTGCCCGGGGCCGGGTTCCGGCTGCACTCCGAGGACGAGCTGACGGGGACCGTGGCGGGGTTCCAGGCGGGGGCGTTCGACGGGGACCGGTGGGTCGTCGTCAGCGTCGCGCCCGTGCTCGGGTACGAGGACGTCGAGGACGAGCTGCGGGACCACGCCTCGCTGATGGCGTCCACGCTGCTGTTCCCCTACACCTCCGAGGAGGTCGGGTCCTGGCTGGGGCTCCGGGCGTGGGAGGTCGCGGGGCGGACGAACGAGGGGGTGCCCGCCGCGCTGTGGTGCCGGTTCGTCGTCCGCGAGGGGTTCGTCTACACCCTCGTCATCACCGAGGTCGGCGCCGACGAGGTCCCCGTCGACATCCGCAACCAGGCCGCCCGCGCCGTCGAGCTCCTCGACGGCCCCGTCACCCCGCGGTGGCAGCAGTGGGAGCCGTCGCTGCCGTTCGGTCCGGGCTGGTACCTCGACGGGCGGCGGATGGTCCACGCGTCCCTCGGCATCGCCTGGGAGGTGCCGCCCCAGTGGGTGCTCCTGCTCAACGTCGACATCTCGCTGTGGGACCCCGAGTCCGAGTTCGGCGCGCGCTCGCCCGACGAGGCCTGGCTCTTCACGGTGCTCGGGGGGAATGTCGGGGCCGTCAACGTCGACGCCGTCCGGGCCGAGCTGGAGGAGCGCGACATCACCATCCCGTTCCTCGGCGGGAGCCTCGGCCTCGTCCGCACCGAGGACCCCACCGGGGACGTCTACAGCGGCTCGTACGTCCGCGACGACGGCATGGGGCTCGACCTCGACTTCGTCGTCCCCGCCGGCGTCGGGCCGGACGACGCGCCGGCCGAGCTCGGCCGGCTGATGGCGTCCTTCGTCAACCTCACCGAAGAGGAGCAGGCGGCGGCGATGGCGCGGCCCGAGGTGACCGCCGGCCCCAACCGCATCGTCGGCCCCGGCTGGTCGCTCTCCCCGACGACGTACCGCGACTTCGAGCGGGGCATCGTGTGGACGCTGCCGAAGGGCGCGTGGCGGGTCCGCGCCGGCGACCAGGCAGCCGAGCGGGAGTGGGGCGCGAGCCTCTTCCTGGAGGACGTCGGCCGGGGCGTGCGCGTCCACCTCAGCGAGCACCGGTGGCTGAAGGGGCCGCCCCGGAAGCGGCACCTCGCTGTCCTCGACTCCCACCCCGAGGGGAGCGTGGCGACGCCCCCGAAGAAGGCGACCCTGGGCGGCGCGAAGGCGCTCCACAGCTCGGTCCGGATGGAGCTCGACGGCCTCGTGGGGACCTCCGAGGTCTGGACCGTGGCCCAGGGGAAGCGGACGCTCGCGATCGGGGTCGACGCGTTCTCGGACCGCCTCGACACGCCCGAGGGGGAGGCGCTGGTCGCCGAGATCGTCGCCGGCCTCCGGCTCGAGGTGGACGGCCTCGTCGCCGCGGTGCGGCGGGAGAACCTCTTCACCGACTACCGCCTCGGCATCCAGTGGGACGCGCAGGGGAGCGACTGCGTCGCCATGACGCCGGCGCAGATCGCCCCTGTCGGCACGATGATGTTCTGCGGCGGCGAGGCGGGGGGCGAGTTCCTCGCCGCCGTCGCGCTGGGAGACGCGGGCCGGGCGCCGGGGCAGCGGGAGCTGATGCTGGGCCAGATGACGAGCGGCTTCGTGACGCGCACGGGCGCGGTCCCGGCCAAGGGCGGGGAGAGCCGGCTGACGGTCGCCGGGGCCGACTGGGACGTCCGCCGCTACGTCCGCCCCGAGGGGCAGGTCGTCGGCGCCGTGACCGAGATCCAGGGACTGCTCATCGTCTACCTCCACATGCTCCCCGAGGCCGCGGACACGTCCGACGCGGCGCTGGCCGCGGACCTCGGCCGGATCACCCTCCTCGAGCCGTGATCGCGGCCCCCCTGAAGGGCCGACGTCCCCCGAACGTCTAGAATCACGGCGATGACGCGGATGCGGCGGCTGGCTCGGCTGGCGTTCGGGTGCCTGCTGCTGGGCGCCACCGTGCTCGTGTCGGCGCTCGTCTACCTCCGCAGCGACGACGCCGCCGAGCGGCTGCGGCGCACCGTTGTCCGCATCGGGTCGACGCAGCTGCAGGCCGATCTGTACGTCCAGCAGGTCGAGGTCGAAGGCGTCTTCCCCCCCGCCGTCCGGCTCCGCGGCGTCACGCTGCACGACCTCCAGGGTCTCCCCCTGGGGCACGTCGACGAGGTCCGGCTGGCCCTGGACCGGCTCCCCTCCCGCGAGCGGGTGGCCATCCGGTCGCTCCAGGTGACGGGGCCGTCGGTCCGGCTGGCGGTGGCCGACGGCAAGCTGCGCGACTTCCAGCACCTGATCGACCGGACGCCGCCGCCCGGCCGGGAGCCCGTGGAGGTCCAGCTCGGCGCCCTCCAGGTGGACGACGCCGCGGCCGAGGTGTCCATCGAGCCGGCCGGCCTGGGGGTGGGCCTGCAGGGCGTCGACCTCGCCTTCCGGCAGGACGCCGCGGGCAACGGCTCGGGCCACCTGGGGGCGGAGCGGATCGACCTGACGGCGGGCCCGCTGGCGGAGCGGGCGAGCCTCGCGCCGTCGAACTTCACCGTCGAGTCGCGCGTCGTCACGGTCGGCGACAGCGCGCTGGACCTCGCCTCGGGGCGGGTCGAGATCGGCGGCGTCGTCACGCTCCCCGACCCCCCCGGCGCGCCGAACGCGCGGCCCATGAGCTACGGCCTGACGGCGCGGGGCGCCTTCGAGCTGACCGAGCTGGAGGCGGTGTGGCCCGACCTCCCCCGGATGGAGGGCCAGGTGGACGCGGCGCTGGGGCTGGCGGGGAAGGGCAAGGAGCCGCTGGTCACGTTCAACGTCCAGGCGGTCGATGTCGCCGTCCACCTCACCAAGCCCCGGCCGATGGTGCTGAAGGGCGAGGACGCGTCGCTGATCGGCCACTTCCGGGACGGCCACGTCGTCCTCGAGGAGGAGTCGGCGCTCCGGTGGGGAGGCGGCGTCATCAAGCCCCAGGGCTGGTTCGACCTCCGCGGCGACATGCCGTTCGAGGTGGACGCCGAGCTGCGGTCCCTCCGCTTCGAGCAGGTGATGGACAGCGCCACCGTCCCGGGGTCGTGGGTGACGATGGGGGTGGGGGGGAACGCGCGGCTGCAGGGCAAGGCGAAGGGCGGCTTCCGGGCGACGGGATCGGGGCGGCTGAACGTGCGCGACATGGTCGTCGCGGACGAGGCGTGGGACAGCGGTCGGGCGCGGACCGAGCTGCTCCGCGTCCCCCGGGCGACGATCGACACGCAGATCACGATGACGGACAAGCACTGCCTCCTCGCCCCGGCGACGATCCGGGGGCCGCACGGGACGGTGCTCGACGTCTCGTCGGACTTCCTCTTCCTCAAGCCGCTGGGGCTGGTCATCGACGTGAAGTCGCGGCACTTCGACCTCCGCGACGTCGAGAGCACGGTCGTCGGGCTGAACGTCGAGGGGGCGGGCCTGGTGGACGCGTTCATCGAGGGGCCGACGAAGGACCTCGACATCCGCGGCGAGGTCGAGCTCGACGACTTCGTGTTCCTGAAGTGGCCGTTCGGCCGGGTCGGCGGCAACGTCCACTGGCACACCCGCGGGGACCTCTCGTTCACGCAGCTGCGGGGGCGGCGGGGGACGAGCGACTTCGAGTCGGAGGTCCGGGTGCTCTTCGCCGACGTCAACCGGGGGGGGAGCCGCCAGCGCCTCGGGATCACGGTCGACGCGGTGGTCCCCGAGGGGCACGGCCGGGCCGAGGACCTGCTCCCGGTCTTCTTCGGCGACGCGATCGGGGCGCGGGGCGAGGCGTGGGGGCGGGCGACGCTGGCGGGGCCCCCGAACGCGCTGAACGGCAAGGCGCGGGTGCAGGGGCGGGACGTCTCCTACCTGTGGGAGACCTTCAGCGAGGTCGAGATCGAGGCGAGCGTCAAGGACGGCACGCTCCACATCGCCGAGTCGGCGGCGACCAAGCCGTCCGGGGAGGCGCTCTTCGCGAAGGGGTGGCTCGCCCCCGGGGGCGACCTGGAGTTCGAGTTCGAGCTGCCGCACCTCGGCCTCCGTCAGCTGGATCCCGTCCGCGCGGTGTTCCCCGGGGCGCCGTCCAGCGACCTCGTCGAGCTCGCCGGGGGGACGGGGACGTGGGTCGACGGGACGGTCCGCGGCGACGTCGCGATCGGCGGCAACCTGAAGAACATCACGCTGGACGGGGAGGTCGCCGTCGAAGACTTCGTCTACCGGGGGACGCCCCTGGGGGACACGATCGTCCCCGTCCGGATCCGCGACCACGAGCTGACCACGATCGTGGAGCGGGTCCTCGGCGGCCGCGCCCAGGCGACGGCGAAGATGCGGACCGACGGGCTGTGGAAGTACGACTACCGGGTCGAGTGGCTCGACATGCAGCTGACGCCGTTCCTCCCGCGGACGATCCTGGCCCAGACCGAGCCCGTGACGGCGGGCTGGTCCGGCGCCCTGACCGGCGACGGCACGCTCCGCGACGACTTCCACGACGTCGCGCTGGAGCTGAACGAGGTCTGGCTGAGCCGCGGCCGGCACCGCATCGAGGCCGACCCGGGCGGCCCCGTGAAGCTCCGCTACAGCGGCGGCGCGCTCCGCTTCGACGCCGTCGAGCTGGTCAGCCCGGAGGGGTCCACAGGGACGACGGACCTCGAGATCGCCGGCTGGCTGCGGCCCAACGGCCCGCTGGATCTGCGCGTCGACGGGGAGATCGACATCGCCTTCGCGGACCTCGCCTACGACGTCTTCGACCGGGCCGAGGCGCGGACGCTGACGCTGTCGGCGGACATCACGGGGCCCTCGACCCAGGTCGTCGACATCGACGGCTTCGCGCACCTGGAGGGGGCGGTCCTCAAGACGATCTACTGGCCCCACCCGATCGAGGTGGACCAGGCGGAGGTCGCGCTCCGCGGCGGCGTGCTCGAGGTGAAGAGCTTCTCGGGGACGATGGGGGGCGGGACGCTGGACGGCGTCGCGGGGAGCACCATCCGGCTGGACCGGACCGGCTACCGGCCGCGGGAGTACGACCTCCACGCCGCCTGCACCGGCTGCACCGTCCGCTACCCCGCGTTCATGCCCCCCGCCACGGCGAGCGCGGAGCTGAGGTTCAAGGGCCTCGCCCCGGACCAGCTCGTGCTCTCGGGGCACGTCGACATCGCCGAGATGGTGCTCCGCGACCCGCTCAACTGGCAGCGCTCGGTGCTGACGTTCTCGCGCCGCTTCACGGAGACGCTGGCCCGGTCGGAGCGGCCGGGGCTGTTCGCCATCGACCTCGTCTTCGACAGCGCGGCGGGGGCGATCCGGATGGACAACAACGTGGGCGAGCTGGCGGGGACGGCGGACGGCTTCCGGGTCCGCGGCGACACCAACCACGTCATCCTCGAGGGGGGCGTGGAGCTGGTGTCGGGGACGCTCCCGTACCAGGGTCAGGACTTCGAGCTCCAGGGCGGCGTCGCGCGGTTCCGGGACACCGAGTCGTGGTTCCCGGAGCTGCAGGGGGTGGCGATGACCACCGAGGTCGTCTCCCGCGACGAGACCTACACGATCACCTACGAGGTCAGCGGGCCGCTGAACGATCTGCAGCTCGTCGCCCGGAGCGAGCCGCACCTCACCGAGCAGGACATCAACCTGCTCCTGCTGTTCGGGCTGACGCAGGACCAGCTCGCGGACGCCGACCTCGGGGAGCTGCTCGCGGCGAGCGCGGGGACGGCGGTCGGCGCGTACGGCGAGACGGCGGCGACGTCCTTCGGTCAGAGCGTGCGGGACAGCCGCGTCGCCGACTTCTTCCCCGACCGCGTCGAGATCGTCCCCATCTACACGGAGACGACGGGGGCGACGACGGTGTGGGCGGTGGCGACGAAGGAGGTCGTCCCCGACCTGCTCACGCTCGAGGGGGGCGTGGGGCTGTTCACGACGGGGCAGCTCCAGGTCCCGACGGTGGCCCGCGCGCAGCTCCGGTTCCGGCGCGAGGTCTACCTCGAGGGGTCGTGGGTGCGGGACGACGCGGCGAGCACGTCGCTGGGGAACTTCGGGCTGGACCTGAAGTTCGAGGTGGACGTCGACTGATGGCGGCGCGAACGATGGCCGTCGTCTTCGTGCTCGCCCTCCTGGGGGCGGGGCCGGCGCTCGCGGTCGAGCCGGAGGACGTCGTCCGGTTCACGGGCCGGACGGTGGTCTCGGTGGAGTTCCAGGCGCCGCGGGGGTTCGACACGGAGGAGCTCCGCTACCTCGTGGAGCAGGCTGTCGGGGAGGGATACCGCCCGGGCGACGTGGGGCGGTCGGTGGAGCTGCTCTTCCGGCTCGGGCAGTTCGACGACGTCCAGGCCCGGGTGCGCGAGGTGGAGGGGGGCGTGGCGCTGACGTTCGTCCTCGTGCCGTCGCCCCGCATCCGGAGCATCCGCCTCCACGGGATCCGGCGCCGTCCCCTGCCGGAGGTCCGGGCGGCGCTGACGAAGGACCGCGGCGACCCCTACGTCAGCGGCGACGAGGGGCGCCTCGCGTCCGACGTGGCGGCCCACTACCGGGCCCACGGCTTCCTCGACGTCCGCGTGACGCCGCGCCTCGAGACGTCCCCCCGGGGGCGGACGGTGCGGCTCGACGTGGTCGAGGGTGTCCCCTACCGCGTCGGCAAGATCGAGGTGCTTCCGCCGGAGGTGTCGGGGTTCGAGCAGGAGCGGATCGAGCGGATGCTGGGGCCGCGGCTGCGGGTGGGGAAGGTCTACCGCGAGCAGGACCTGGGCAAGGCGGTGGAGAAGCTGCTGGAGCGGTACCGGGCGGCGGGGTTCGTGGAGGTCCGGCTGCTCGCGGGGAGGACGGCGTCCGGCGCGCAGGGCGTGGGCGTGGAGATCGACCGGGAGGCCCACACGGTCGAGATCGCGCTCCCCATCGAGGCCGGCCGGATGGTGGCGGCGCGGTTCACGGGCCTCCCCTCGGGGCCGCTGTACAAGTCGCCGCGGAAGGAGCTGGCGGCAGGGCTGGAGGGGTTCCGGGGGACGAAGCGGCTGGAGACGGTGATCGGCCTGGAGGGCGCCCAGCGCGCGTCGGAGGCCTACGCGGAGGACGCGGCGCGGCAGCTGCGGCGGTGGCTGCAGCGGCGGGGCTACTACCACTGCGAGGTGGCGGCGGTGGTCGACGAGGTGCCGTTCGTCGCCCCGGCGGGGACCCCGGCGCCGGAGCTGCCGGCGGTCGACAGCGTTCGTGTGCTGCGTTTCGACGTGGACCGCGGGCCGGAGGTGACGCTCCGGGCGAGGAAGGACTTCTCGGCGGAGGGGAACGAGTTCGCGAACCGCCGGGAGCTGCTCGGGGTGCTGACGGACGCGAGCCCGGAGGTGCTGGGGCACCGTCCGCTGCTGTGGTCGGTGCTGGGGTTCCGCTGGTACGAGCGGTACTTCACCGAGGGGGCGATGGAGGAGGCGGTGTCGGTCCTCCGGGACTGGTACCGGGCGCGCGGGTTCCTGGAGCCCGAGATCGCGTGGACGGCGGAGATCCCGCCGGCGCCGGACGGCGGCCCGGGGCGGCGGGTGCGGCTGGCGCTGACGGTGGACGAGGGGGTCCGGACGGTGGTGGAGGCGGCCGACGAGGACGGGGAAGGGGGCCTGATCGTGGACCTCCACGTGCCGGTGGACGCGCGCACGGTGCGGCGGTGGCGGGAGCGGGTGGAGGGGAGGCCCTACAACCCGAACGCGATCGAGGAGCTGGTGCGGGAGGCGCGGTCGGCGCTGGCGGAGCGGGGGTACATCGACGCGGAGGTGACGGCGACGCGGGAGTTCAGCGACGACCGGACGCTGGTGCGGGTGACGCTGGCGGCGACGGCGGGGCCGTCGGTCCGGTTCGGGCAGGTGATCGTGCGGGACAACCGGTTCACGCACGTCGGCCTGATCCGGCGCGAGGTGGCGGACGTGCCGTTCGAGCTGATCAAGACGGGCGAGGTGTACCGGCCGTCGCGGGTGTCGCTGGCGCAGCGGCGGCTGCTGAGGACGGGGCTGTTCGACGGGGTGGTGCTGGACGCCGCGCAGGAGAGCGGGCGCGTGCGGGACGTGGTGATCCGGGTCAACGAGCGGAAGCGGTTCACGTTCGTCGGCGGGGCGGGGCTGACGTGGCCGGACGACGGGCCGCGGGTCTCCGGCGAGGTCCGGGCGCGCAACCTGGACGGGCGGGGGCTGTCGGTGTTCGTCCGGGGGCGGGCGAGCCTGGACTGGCGGTTCCTGCTCGGCGTGGCGCCCCGGATCGACAGCCGGGCGAGCCTCGGGATCGAGCTCCCGATCCCGCCCGGCGTGCCGGTGAGGTCGACGATCGCGGCGGTGGTGAACGAGGAGCTGGACGAGCCGACGTTCCGGGTGCGGCGGAGCAGCGTGGGGATCTCGCTGGCGTGGCGCGGGAGCGAGCTGTTCGCGGTGGACCTCCGGGCGGAGGTGCAGTGGCGGATCCCGCTGCGGGTGGACGAGGTGGCGCAGCTGGCGGGCAAGGCGGACACGCCGATCGACGGCCCCACGATCAACGACTACGAGACGTTGCCGCTGCTGGGGCTGACGGCGACGGTGGACCGGCGCGACGACCGGTTCAACCCGCGGGAGGGGGTGTACGCGACGCTGACGATGGACTCGACGCCGGGGAAGGTGGAGGAGACGGCGCCGGCGTTCGGGCGGGCCACGGCACGGGTGGTCGGGCTGTTCGACTTCGGCAAGGGGTTCGGCCTGCAGATCGAAGGTGGCGGCGGGGTGGCGTGGTCGTACGACGACGCGCTCCCCCCCGTGGAGTACCGCTTCCGGCTGGGGGGGACGGGGACGCTGCGCGGCTACATCCTCGACCGCGTGGGGCCGTGGGGGACGCGGCCGGGGGCGCTGCAGCAGGCGGGGATCCTGACGGGCGACCTCCCGGAGCGGCAGGTGAGCGTGGGGGGCAACGCGTTCTACCGGTACACGGTGGAGCTGCTGATCCCGCTGTGGTTCAGCAACTCGTGGCGGCTGGCGATCTTCCACGACGGCGGCAACGCGCTCATCTACGGCGACGTCCCCGACGGCATCGACCCGGCCCGGACCCCGGGGCTGGCCTACAGCGTCGGCTTCGGGCTCCGGCGCATCACCCCCATCGGCCCCCTGAGACTCGACTTCGCGTTCCGGCCGGACTCCTTCACGCGACCGGACGTGGCGATCGGGGAGGTCGTCCAGATCCACTTCGCGGTCGGCGCGCTGTAGCTCTTCGGAGCCGCACCGGCGCGACAACCGTCGCTGCCTTCGCCGAGCTTGGCTAGGCTGCTGCGGCCCGACCGCCCGCCGGTGGGGCGGAGGCCTCCATGCACACGCCCCGCGATCCGTTCTTCCTCCTGCTCCTGCTCCTGCTCCTCGGGACGACGCTCGTCGCCGCCGGGTGCCCCACCCCACGGAGCTCCAACCGGGGCGACGACGACGACTCCGCGGCCGACGACGACGACGCGGCCGACGACGACGACGCGGCCGACGACGACGACGTGGCCGACGACGACGACGCCGCCCCCGGCGACTGCATCGCCGAGGTGGAGCCCAACGACGGCGAGGACGGCACGTTGGCGACCATGCAGGACCTCGGGACGCTCTCCCCGAGCTTCTGCGTCGAGGGCACCGCCGTGTGCGGCAACGACGGCAAGAGCTTCACCGGAGGCCTGGACTACCTCGTCTTCGTCGCCGGCGTGAGCGCCACGGTCGACTTCGAGCTGACGTGGGACGGCGCCGAGACCGACATGGACGGGACGGTCCAGGAGATCGAGACCGAGACCGTCCTCCACGAGTTCGAGCTCGGCTTCGACCCCGAGACGGGCACCTTCGCCGTCACCGAAGGCAACACCTACGTCCTTCGCGTCGGCTGCTGGGAAGGCGAGGACGGCCCCTGGGTGGCGACCTTCGACCTCTAGGCGTCGCCCCGGGGCTCGGCCCCCGGCCGGTCAGAGGATCGCCGCCAGCGGCCACCGCTCGTGGATCAGGCCGTAGCGGACCCCGCGGTCGCTGACGATCACCTCGTCGGCGACGAACCGGTCCATCATCCCCCGGAGCAGGCACATGCCCGCGACGATCACCTCCGCGCGGGCGGGGTGGAGGCCGGGGACCTCCCGGCGCTGCGCCGGCGTCATCGCCGCGAGCCGCCCGATCGTCGCCTCCAGCTCGTCCCGGGTCAGCGCCTGGCCGTGGACCAGGTCGGGGTCCCAGGGGTCGATCGCGCGGGCCACCTGGAGCGTCGTCGTCACCGTACCCGCCACCCCCACCAGGGTCGCGCGCTCGCGGTCGACGGGGAGGTCCTCGAGCCGCCGCTCCACCGCTGCCGCCAGGGCCGCCTCGTCGCTGCCGTGAGCCTCCGCCAGCTTCACCGAGCCCGTGGGGAGCGAGACCTTGGAGACCGTCTGCCCCTTGTGCCGGACCGCCACCTCCGTGCTGCCTCCGCCGATGTCGATCACGCGCAGGGGGAGGCGGTCGGGGAAGGAGCGCTCCTGCGCCAGGGCGACGAGATCGGCCTCCTCGTCGCCCGTGATCGTCCGGAGCTGCAGCCCCGTCGTCGATTCGACCTCCGCGAGGAACGCCGCCCCGTTGGGCGCTTCGCGCGTCGCCGCCGTCGCCGCTCCCGCCACCGCCGACGGGGGCACCCCCATCGCGTCGAGCCGCCCCGCGAAGTGCTTCAGCGCCTTCATCGCTCGCGCCATCGCGTCGCCGGCCAGCGACCGGTCCTCGCCGCGCCCCTTGCCGAGCCCCACCACGAAGTGCAGCTCCTCCGCCACGCGGAGGCGACGCCGGTCCTTCTCGTCGGCGAAGAGGACCGTCAGGAGCGCCGTGTTGGTGCCGAGGTCGAGGGCGGCCACCCGCGGCGGGGGCTCGCCGCGGCGGAGAGGGATCACCGCTTCGCAGGCCCCCACTGGGGGTTGCTGAAGCTCCCCGTCCCGTCCGTGATCCGGGTCTGCGCCTTCCCGTCCGCCGTCATGATGTACAGCTGCTTGCCGCGCCCGTCCCGCGAGCTGCTGAAGAGCAGGTGGTTCCCGTCGGGCGACCACGTCGGGTCCTCGTCGTCGCCCTTGGACTGCGTCAGCCGCTTCAGCCCGGAGCCGTCGGTGTTGATGACGAAGATGTCGAAGCGCCCCTCGTCGCGCGCCGCGAAGGCCACCCGCGAGCCGTCCGGGCTGAACGCCGGGGAGACGTTGTGGCCGCCCATCTGGGTCAGCCGCGCCACGTTCTCGCCGTCGCGGTCCATCAGGAAGATCTGGGGCGTCCCGTAGCGGGCGCTGACGAACGCCAGCCGCTCGCCGTCGGGGCTGTAGGTCGGCGACACGTCGATCCCCCACGACCGCGTCAGCCGCCGCAGGATCGAGCCGGCCGGGTCCACCGCGTAGATCTCGCTGTCCTGGTCCTTGCTCAGCGTCAGCGCGATCTCGGCGCCGTCGGGCGCCCACTCGCCGCCCGCGTTGATCCCCGGGTGCGCGCTGATCTTGGCGTGCCGGCCCGACGTCAGATCGGTCACCCACAGGTCCGGGTTGTTGTCCCGGTACGACGTGTACGAGATCCGCGTCCCATCCGGCGACCACGCCGGGGACAGGTTGATCGACCCGTTCCGGGAGACCGCGCGCATGCCCGCGCCGTCGTAGTCGAAGATGTAGATCTCCTTGCCCTGGCCGAAGTTCGCCACCGTCACGATCTGCGTGTCGAACACCCCCGCCTGGCCCGTGAACGCCTCCACGATCGCGTTGGCCACGTGGTGGCCGAGCAGCCGCTTGTCGTCCAGCCCGCCGCTCAGGACCCGGCCCAGGGTCTGCACCCCGCCGTCCACGTCGTACACGTGCAGCTCGACGTCGATCCGGTCCCCCGTCGCCGTCAGCCCCGTCTTGACCAGCCCCGCCGCGCCCGTGACCCGCCAGTGCGCCCAGTCGAATTCTCCGACGCGAAGGCCCGCCTCGGCCGGCTCGATGAAGGCCGCCTCGTCGACGAGCTGGAAGTAGCCGGACAGCTCGAGGTCCCGCTTGACCACCGACAGGATGATGTCCGCCGTCGTCGGGTCGCCGCCCTTGCCGATCTTCAGCGCCGGCAGCGCCAGCGGGAACTCCGCCGAGCTGCCCCCCTGGATGCGGATGTAGGACGTGTTCTCGTCGTCGTCCGCGAACGACGCGCCGGGGAGCGCCACGAGGAGCGCGAGCGCGAGCGCCGGGGCCAGCCGCGTCACTGCTTGTCCGCCGGGTCGAAGAGGAGGTTCACGGTCCAGGGGTCCTCGGGAGGGGCCTCGAAGCGGCGGGTCCGGATGACCGCCTGGAGGCAGGACTGATCGAAGATGGCGTCGCCGCTCCGGTGCACGATCTGGGGGCTCGCGAACGCCCCCGAGCCCGTGACCTTGAAACTTACGACGGTCCGCAACGAGCTGTCGATGTTGCCCGATCCGGCGACGAACTTGCCCTGCCGCGAGCCCGGCAGCCAGTTGTCCTTGATCCGGTCCTGGAGGCGGCGCTCCCACGGCGTCATCTGCCGGCCTTCGTACTGCTGCCACCGCGACGACGGCGTCGCGTCCTCGGACCCCTCGGTGCTCGTCTCGAACCGGACCTCGTCCGACTCGTCGGCGTTCACCGACGCCACGAGCTCGTCGCGGCTCGGCGTCTTGGGCTCCTCCGGCGCCTTGGCCTTCGGGGTCGGCTCCTCCTTCGGCTCGGGGGTGGCCTCGGGCGTCGGCTCCGGCTCGCTGACGTTCAGCACCATCTCGTCTTCGACGGGCTCGGGCGCGTCCTGCTTCGCCCCGGGGTCGGTCTCCGGCTTCGGGGCGGTCGCCTTGTCGGGGAGCGAGTCCGCCTTCGGGAGGACCACCGCCGACACCATGTAGATGTCCTTGTCGAGGAGGGGGTTGGCCTTCCCCTTGCCCAGCATCCCGACGCCCAGCAACACCGCCACCATCACCAAGTGCAGACCGATCGACGGCAGGATCCCGGCCAGGACGCCCGCACCCCGCTCGCTGAGGATGCCGCGGTAGCCGCCGCTCACGTCACTCGTCCTCGTCGGACGTCACCGGGGGGTCCGTCACCAGCCCGACCGACAGGATCCCCGAGGCCCGCCCC